>CALVMD010000009.1 GCA_944342025.1 uncultured Clostridia bacterium
ACGCCGTTCAATTTGAGTTCCGTTCCCTTTACCTCGTTCTTTCCCCATACGGGATCGGGTACGTTCAGAAGAGAGATGATCTTTCTGCCCGCGCTCGCGCCGTTCATGGCGACGTGGAAGGCAGAGCCGAGGGAACGCAGCGGCAGGAAAAATTCTACCGCCACAAGCACCAAAAAGAGCGCCGCCGCGGGAGCGAGCCAACCATTCATAAGCCCGACGATGGAGAGTGCGATACCCGCGCCCGCGCCGCCGTAGGCGACCAAGTCCATGATGGTCGTGCTTGCAAGCTGCATGACAAGCACCTTCATCGTGATCTTGCGGAACTCCTCCGCGCTCGCGTTCATCTTGACGTGGCGGGCGGCGTCTGCTTTGAAAATCTTTAATTCTTTCAGCCCCTGCACGCTGTCTAAAAAAGCGTCGCCCATCGAGGTGTATTTGCCCCAATACTTTGCAAATATCTTTTTTGCGTACTTTGAAACCGCCACGATGGATACGGGAATGAGCGGCACGCACGCCAAAAGCACAAGCGACGTGCGCCAATCAATGCCCACGCAGATACAGAATAAAAGTATCGGCGCGATCATCGAAAAGAAGAATTGCGGCAAATAGGTCGAATAGTACAAATCGAGCTGTTCGATGCCTTCCATACTTACTTGCGTCAAGCCCGCCATGCTCATACCGTCCGTAGAGCGCACGCCGAGGCGCAGTATTTTATCATAAGTGCGCTCGCGCAGATCCTTTTTTACCTTCCTGCCAAGCATATCTTTGAGGCTCCCCGTGCAGCGGCTTGCCACATAGCGCACGATAATGGCAATGACAGCCGCTATAGCGGGATATATGTATGCGAGCGGCTCGTAGCCCTCTATGAGAAAATACACCGCCCAACATACGCTCGCCGTGATGCCGATGTTGGCAAGCATACCCAAAACCATCAAAAGGACGGTATAGACGACGTACTTTTTGTTTCCGCCGATGAGTTTTAATAGTTCTTTATCAAACATTTGCTTTCGCCTTTGCCTCTTTTTTCAATTTCCGTTTATAGCTTATCATCTGAAAGACGTGCTTGAACGCGAACACGGGGTGCGTGAAGATCATCCGAGGGCCCGCCCACTTCATCACGTCCTTTATTCTCTCCCGCATATCCGGCTTATAACAATGGATCTTGCAAAAAGAGCAGAACTTTTTATTGACCTTGAACGGGCATTTTTCAAGGCGGAAAAGGGCGTACTCCGTGAGCGCCCTGCACTCCTCGCACAACTCCTCCCCTTTCGTGCCGTGTTTTCCGTGGCAATACTTTTTTATCATCACGGGGATAAGCTTTCTTTCCTTCTCCCATGCTTTCAGCTCTTTCGGTATTTTTTGTTTCTCCGTATTCTCCATTTCACGTCTTCCCTGCCGCATTGAACAAACGGCATTATCTTGTGTTCTCGTATGCGAACATATATGCAAAAAAAATTTGCCTTCAAATAGTTCCTATACGCGAACCTATACCCTTAAAATAAATACGCCGATGCGTATTCCTAAAAAAGTATGAGTAAACTACGGTTCATTTTGTTGACAGATATTGGTGTTAATGCTATAATATCTCATGGTTCGGGATTGCGAACGGCATTTTCGGGCGGCTATCAGAAACTCATACCTTTTTAAGAAATTTTTTGACCGCATAAAAAGTCCTCGGCAACATTTCCGAGGACTTTTCTTCTATTCCTTATAATATAACAGGCGTTTGCCTGCTTTTTCGCTTTCTTACGGGCTTTCCTTTTTGCTATCATATACAAAAAGGAGTTTTTATTGCCATGACTTACGCTTACGCCCGCGTTTCCGCGCGCGACCAGAATCTCGCCCGTCAGCTCGAAGCCTTTGCCGAAATGAATATAGACCGCAAACATATCTTCTGCGACAAGAAGAGCGGAAAAGACTTCGACCGTACAAACTATCTCCGACTCGTCCGCAAACTCAGACCGGGCGACCTGCTTGTCGTCAAATCCATAGACCGTTTGGGTCGCAATTACCAGATGATCATAGACGAATGGAGCCGCATTACGAAAACCATACGGGCGGATATCCTCGTCCTCGATATGCCCCTGCTCGATACACGTTCCACTCCCTGCTCCCTCGTCGGGAAGTTCATTGCCGACCTCGTTCTGCAAATCCTCTCGTTCGTCGCGGAAAACGAGCGGGAAAACATTCGCGCCCGGCAAGCGGAAGGCATCGCCGCAGCAAAGAAAAAGGGCGTCCGTTTCGGCCGCCCGCCAAAAACCTATTCCCGAAAATTTTTTGATATAGTGTTCGCTTATGAGAACAAACAAATCACCCTGCGCGACGCGCTCAATATTACGGGTATGTCGCAGTCGAACTTCTATTACCACATGAAAAAATGCAGGGCGAGCGGTACATAGAAAAAAGAGGGAGCGCCTGCTCCCTCTTTACTTGCTTTTTGCTTCATCGTCTGTCTGCGGCTCGTCTTTCTTCGTGTCCACTACCCGCTCGCAATTCGAGCAGACATACAATCCGTCCGATTCCTTTAAGTCCGGACCTTTATTCATCGTTCCGCAATACGGGCATTTTTTATCTTTCAACATCTCAAACCTTTCGTTTACTCCGCCACAAATTTTTTCAGAAGTTCCAAAAGCTCGTCCGACACGACGTGCTCGATACGGCAGCCGTCCCGCTCGGCAAGCTCTTCGCTCCCGCCGAGTTTCATGATAGCGGCTTTCAGAACGCGATGGCGTTCGTAAACGCCTTCCGCGCGCTTCTTGCCCTCCGGCGTAAATTCGATCACCCCGGATTCCCCATTCATCGTGATATATCCTTTTTTGATCAGAAGGTGCATACCGCGCGACGTGCTTGATTTCGCAAGGCCGAGTTCGTTCATCACGTCCACCGAACGCACGTTGGGACTGTTCTTCCGAAGAAGCAATATAGCCTCCAGATACATTTCTTCCGATTCGCGGTTTGCCCTTTTCGCCATCGTTTTTCTCCTGTTCGTTTTTATTATTATATCCTTTTTCCGCGGAAATGTAAAGGAAAAAGGCATTTAAGCGAAATTTCCATATTTAAGATTTTATTATACTTCCTCTTTCATCAACCTGACGATCTCTTCTTCCAACGCCTCCGCAAACGCTTCCAATATATTTTTCGGCACCAGCCGCAGGTCGATTTCCCCGTCAGCATATATCTTCCTATCCGTAGGATTGTTTTCAAGTACGATTTCCTTCATCGCCTGCCTCCTGCTTACCATTATACAGAAAAGAGAATGCTTTGAGAAGGAAGCCCGCCCAGACAAAAACATAACTTTACCCCGGAGATTTTGCAAATCTTTTGTTGTTTACCCGTACTTTATTTGCACTTTGTTTTTTCTGTTACCTCCCGATTTTCCTTTTTCGGTCGGCTATGGTAGCATAGTTCCTCGCGCAAGTCAACGTCCGTAAAATCGTTGCCGAAAATTCAAATCAACACGCTTTTGCCGAGCAAGTTTTCTTGCTCGGCTTTTTTGTCGCCCGAAACGCATTTCCTCGACAGGCACGCAACGATTTTTCTTTTCCCGTTGACTTGCGCACACCAACAAGCAATTCCCTTTCCCATCACCGTCCTATGCTCCTTCGCCGGTTGCCCGAAAAAGGCAAAATCAAAATCCGGAGGTGTATCTGAAATGGAAATGTTGGTAACGAAGTTCTCAAACGGTAAGTATCGCAACGAAAGCGATTTGTTCGCAGAGCCTATCTCTGCCGATAACGTCAAACTCATGGGCGAGATGATCGCGTTGCAATTGTTTCGTACCCGAAAAAAGCATTACTGCGAAATTGCTGACAAACTGTATATCGGTCTCATCAAAGACCTGCATCATATGGGCGAGATAGATTATATCGTATCGGAAGGTTACGATTATGCACAGACGGCGATCTGTTTCCTTTGGCAGTACAAAGGCAAAAGAGTAAACGACGTCTGCTATATAAATAAGGACGGCAGAGAGATAAACATCAAGCTGGCTTGTTACCGCGAAACGGGCAGGGCTTTGGATCATTACCGCAGAAAGACAATGAGAGCGGAACCGACGGCGTTCGACGATTATAAAGCACTCCCCGCAGACCCCGTAAACCGTTTTGAAGAAGAACGGACAGATTACGGCAAAGCGGAAAGGCTCATGGACGCCATGCGCCTGACCGAAGCCGAAAAAGAAACCTTGAACTGTTATATGAACGGCATGAGACAATCCGAAGCAGCCCTCGCGCTCGGTATTACCATATTCGGCGTCAAATACAGAAAACTCCGTATCCGCCAGAAATACAACATGTATGTCGGCGGCTGTTGAAATCTTTCCGCCCGTTCTCTGTCTCCCCTTTGTCTTTCGCCGGAAGAGGGTATCGGAAAAATTCGTTTCCGTCAAGGGAAAAAATTATCGCTTAAAACCGATTTTCCGTCGCTACCCGCACGCAATAATTTTTTCTTGTTCCTTGACGCCTCCGGCTTTTCCCGATGTTCTTTTCCGCGACGAAAGACCGAGAACAAAAGTCCGTTCCGATTTCGGGTTGAATATATGTTCCGTTGCAAAACTGTATAAGTTTTTCGGGGTTTTCTCTGCCCTGAGTTCCTTACATTTTTTTGCGTTTTCGGCTATCATTGTTATTAAATAATCATCACGGAGGTTTTTTCTCATGAAAAAAGCAATCATCTACACCAGGACAGCCGTGCCGAACACGGCGTCCAACAAAAAGCAGGAACAAATCTGCCTGCGGTTCGCACGCGAAAACGGCTTTGAAGTCGTCCGCATCTATACCGACAACGGCTTTTCCGGCATGAACGCGCGCCGCAGCTCTTTCAGGCAGATTATGGCTTCGCGTACAAGCAAAGACTGGGATATCGTCATCATTTACGACTGCGCCCGGTTCTTCCGCAAAACGCGCAGTTTCATAAAATACCTGAAAATCTTGCGGCAAGCAGGCAAAGACATATTCCCCGTAGCCGGCGCATTCGGCGACCTTCCCGCATGGCTCCTGCCATACTTAGAGCTTTGAGGAGGGTTCCGTTATGAAAATAGGCGTTGAGTATTTGCGTTATTCAAGTGATCGCCAGACCGAACAATCCATCGAAGGGCAAAAGCGCGTCTGCGACGAGTTTGCCAAACGGAACGATATCCTTATCGTCCACACCTATATTGACCGAGCCATGACCGGCACAAACGATAACCGCGAAGATTTCCAGAGGATGCTCAAAGACAGCGACAAGAAAGAGTGGGACGTGGTTCTCGTTTACAAACTTGACAGATTCTCCCGTAACAAATACGAAATGGCGATACACAGAAAACGTCTGAAAGACAACGGCGTGAAAATCGTGTCCGCTATGGAAAACATTCCCGACTCTCCGGAAGGTATCCTGCTGGAAAGTTTACTCGAAGGCATGAATCAATATTATTCGGAAGAGCTCTCGCAGAAGACGAAACGCGGTATGCACGAAACACGGCTCAAAGGGCATTTCATCGGCGGAAATATCAATTACGGCTATTCGCTCGTTGACGTCCTCGACCAGAACACTGGAAAAAAGATTGCGTCGAAAGTCGTTCTGAACGAAACCGAGGCGCCTGTCGTTAAAGAAATCTTTACCGATTATTCTAACGGCAAAGACGTCGAAGAAATTATCCGCGACCTTACAGAACGCGGAATCCTCAACAGGGGAAAACCTTTTATCAACTTCACTTTATACAAAATGCTCCGTTCGGAAAAGTATACAGGCATTTACAGGATCAACGGAAATGCCTATGATAAAATCTATCCCCCTATCGTTCCCGTGGACGTTTACGAAGTCGTCAGAAAAAGAATTGAAGCCAACAGGCACGGCAAACATGTTCCCGACGTTTCCTATATCCTCCGCGGGCTGCTTTTCTGCGGGTACTGCGGCAGACGCATGACTTCCTTTACCGGCACTTCCAAATCAGGCAGAGTTTGGCGATATTATAAATGTTACAAGAGAAAAAAGTGCGAGTCCAAATCTATTCGGAAAGATGTTTTGGAAAACCTCGTCGTAGACTCTTTACTTAAACTGCTTGATACGGAAGAAAATATCTCGACGCTCGCCGACACGATTGCCGAAGTCCACTGCAAAAAACTTCAAAGCGATACTTCCCTGCAAGCTCTCGAAAAAGAACTGAATAAAATCAAAAAATCGCTCGCCAATCTCCTTACCGCCATAGAAGCCGGAATACTTACCGATACTACAAAAGAACGATTACAGGAGCTCGAACATGAAAAGACCGTTATCGAAGCGAGAATACTCATTGAGAAAGAAAAAATCAAAGAGCAGCTCACCCAAACCGATATTCGGAAATATCTGTCGAAAGCCGTAAGCCAAAACAGCAAAAGGCTGGTAGAGCTTCTGATTCGGCAGATAACCGTATTCAATGACAAAATCGAATTACTGCTTAAATACAAGAAAGACGATACGCCGCCCGAACAACCGAAACGTGGCAGAAAAAAACGCAACGAAAACAACCCCGACGGATTTATTTCCGATCGGGGTTTTCTCTGTCTCGAATATTCGTACACCTACACGATGAAAAAGGCCGGAAGAGTAAAACCGGGCGAACAGGCACATGCAGTCTATAAATCTATTACGGTTCAAGTCTTTATTTGACCTTTTTTGCCCGAAATCCCCCTTATTTTCTCTGTTTTACGTCTTTTCGGTGTTCAACAGGGGTGCCTTAATCGCCGCCGCAAAAAATTTTAGTGCGGTTTCAGGCGGATAAAATAAAAATCAGGCTCTCCGAAAAGATTCGGAGAGCCTTTTTGAAAACGGTCAATTTTTCTTAAAATATTTTACGGTAAAGGGCGGGAGATAAATATCGTTTAAGTTACGGATCTCCCCCGTGAGAAGATCGGTCCCTTCCGCCTCTTCCACGCGCACGGTCACATCCCCGTCGGAGATGTTGAACGCGCAGTAAATGCGGTCGGCGCCGCGTTCGCGCTTGAAACACATGTATTTATTGTTCAGGACGCATTTATCGTATGTTCCGTACGCGAGCGCGGGTTCGGCAGAGCGGACCGCGTTGAGCTTTCTGATAAACGCTGTAAGCTCCGGGCATTTGTTTTTGTCGATCTCGCCGATCGAAGGGCGCAGCGCGTCGTCGCCGCCGGCACCATGCCCTTTATTGCCTTCCGCGCCGTATTCGCTGCCGTAATACACGCAAGGGATACCCGGCATGGAATACAGGATCGCGTACATCGCATAGATCTTGCGCTTATCCGCAAGCGCGGTATATGCGCGCGGCACGTCGTGATTGTCGGCAAAGCTGAACAGATTTTTCCCCGTATACAGGCACCACGGCTGCGCACCGAACAGCCTTTCCAGCGAATGTTCGATCTCGAAAAGGTTATCGGAATTGAGCGCGGAAGTCAGCCCCTTATAGCATTCGTAATTTGTGATGGAATCCAGGCGGTCGGGCGTAATGTTTTTGGCAAAGTTCTGACCGTGGATGACTTCTCCCATCAGGAAAAAGTCGGGGCGTTTTTCGCGCACGACCCGCCTGAGCCATTCAAAAAACCACTCCGGCAGGAGATACGCCACATCCAGCCGCAGGCCGTCGATGCCGAATTCGTCGATCCAGAACCGCACCGCGCGCGCAATGTAATCGAGTACGCCGTCGTTTTGCAGATTCAGCTTGACAAGCTCCATGTGGCCTTCCCAGCCCTCGTACCAGAATCCGTCGTTATAGGCGGTATTCCCGTCGAAGCGGATATTGAACCAGTCCTTTTTATCCGACTGTTCGCGGCGCGCTTTCACCTCTTCGAAGGCGAAAAAACGCCTGCCGACATGGTTGAACACGCCGTCCAGCACGACGCGGATCCCTGCCTCGTGAAATTTTGCGACGAGTTTTTTGAAATCATCGTTGTCGCCGAGCCGCCTGTCTATATGGAAAAAATCGACCGTATCATAGCCGTGGCGCTCGCTTTCGAACAGCGGATTGAACAAAACCGCATTGAAGCCCATCTCTTTGAGGACGGGGATGTTCTCTTCGACCGCATCCAACCGATGGCGGATCTCTCCCCCGTCATTTTCCTTTTCCGCCCCGCAATACCCGAGCGGATAGATCTGATAAAAAACACTCTCGTCAAACCACATCCTGCTTACCTCTCGTATGACCTTTACGCGCGAAAAAAACGAAGATGACCGCCCGCGCGCACATTTGATATATTATACCATGAAACGCTCCCGCCGTCAAGACGCAAAATAAAAAAGAGATCTCTCAAAGACGAGAAACCTCTTTTTGCCGCTTTGTTATTCTTCGGGCGCACCCAAGACTAAAGTGATCTTGCCGCCGTCTTCGGAAAAATCGATTGAATCGTCCGCTCCGACGCCGCTTTCGATCGCAAACGGCATATAAACGGTGACGCCGTAGTCGTTTATCGTTTCATAGCCGACCCATACGGTAAAAGCCTGCCCTTTTACGAACTGCACCTGATAAGTGACCTCGTCGCCGCTGTCGGGATAAGTGAAATCGAAATTCTGATACTGAGGATACGCGCTGCCGTAAAGATACTCCTCGTCTCCGACATGCAGGCGGAAATTTTCGTCGCCATATGCTGCCTTTATGCCGGAAAGGTCCACCGCGATCTCTACCGTCCAGACATCCCCTTTAAACAATTCGCCCTCGCTGACGACGGTGATATTTTTCGTGATCATGCGGCCGTTATCGGTATCCGTAAAGACGAGCGTCGTCGTCCCTGCGGAGAGCATGGAAAGATCTACCGTGAAAGATCCGCTGTAGGCATAGACGTTGTCGTTGCCCGGCCGAATCCCCGAAATCGCCTCGGCAGGGATCACCGTTTCATCCGTGGAAAAGACTTCGGCATAAATCATATGCCCGTCGGTATCGATGCTGTTATTGACCGGATCCGCACCGAAAGAAATTTCAAACTCCTGCACGGCGCCGTAAGACTGCTCTTGGGCAGCCGCGATCGAAGCGGGCGCCGTGACCCAATACATCCCGTCTTCCGCCGTCGGTATTTCGGGCGCGGCGGATGTTTCGGCCGTCACGGTGACATCCTCGTCCGGCATGACAAACGTATAAACACCCGTCTCTCCCTCTTCACAGCCGACGCCGTTCGCAAACACGCCGTCGATCTGCACAAAAGGCTCCGGCTCTGCGCGCACGGTCACTTCCGTCCCCTCGGGAGCGAGCTTCGTCGCCGAGGTTAGGTCATAATATTCGCCGCTTACGCAGGTAACGGTATGGCTGTCGCCCGTTTTACCGCCTTCATCCCCTCCGCCGCACGCCGCGAACGATAAGGCAACCGCCGCGCATCCCGCCGCACACAGCAAAAAAACAAACCATTTTTTCATAATGTCTCCTTCCTTTCTGAATTTATTATAACACGCACAGCCCGCTTGGCAAGCGTTCGGAAAGGAAAAACAGCTGTCAGAAGACTTTTTCCGACAAACAGCAAAAACCCCGTCATCATGAGAAACACGTACGACGGGGCGCCTTTTGATCAATACGAAAAGCGCAAAAAGGTCCAGCTCATCGGCGCAAGCGTCACTTCTGCCGTACTGCCGCCAATAACGGGCACAGGTTCGCGTTGTTCGGGCAGTACGCTGTCGGGGTGCTCGAACGTGTTGCACGCGTCGAGGTCGTTGTTTGCAATGACGATATGCTCTTTGCAGGAAAGATCGCCGAAAGAGCGGAGTTCCAACTCGACAGGTTCGGCCTTTTGCGAATAGTTGCAAAGGAATACACACACTTCGCGCGTTTCTGGATTATGCGTGACCGCCTCGTCGATGAGTTTCGCGTCGCCGTACATGCTGCCGAACGTGCCGCTCGTCGTGATGGAGCGCACCGTTTCGCCCCTGCCGTAGCGGGAGGCGTAGCGGAAAGGATAAAAAGTCGTCTGACGGATCGCCCCGCCGCCCTTTTTCGTCATGATGGGCGCAATAACGTTGACCAACTGCGCCAGGCACGCCGCTTTGACGACGTCGGCATGGTTGAGGAGCGCATTCAGCATGCCGCCGAACACGAGCATATCGCGGAAGGTATATTGATCTTCCAGAATATGCGGCGCTTTCACCCAATTCGGCTCGGTGCGCGGCGCATCCTGCGACCAGATGTTCCATTCGTCGAAGCTGATATAGACTTTATGAGAAGAGCGGTTTTTCGCGCGGACATAGTTGATGGTCGAACGGACTGTATCGATAAATTCGCTCATGTTATGTGCGCTGCCCAAAAAATCTTCCAGCGGATCTTTGGAAGAAGGTTTATACTGATAATACTGATGCATCGAGATGTAATTCGTCTCTTCGTAAGTGTGTTCAAGCACGACCCTGTCCCATTCTGGATAGGTCGGCATCTGCGCGTGACAGCTGCCGCATACGACAAATTTCACCGCGCCTTCCTCGTCTGCCTTTTTGGCGTCTGCCCAGCGCAGCATGCGCATGGTCTGCAACGCCTTTTTGCCGTACGAATCCGCATCCAGCCCGCAGATCTGCCACGGTCCGTCCATTTCGTTGCCGATGCACCAATACTTGACGCCGTACGGTTTTTCAGACGCGTTTTTGCGGCGAAGGTCTGAATAATAAGTTCCCGAAGGATGATTGACGTATTCGAAAAGTTCAAGCGCGTCTTTCGGCGTACCCGTCCCCATGTTTACGGCGAGCATGGGCTCTATCCCCGCCTTTTTGCACCACTTCATGAATTCGTCGGTGCCGAATTCGTTCGGCTCTACGCTCGCCCATGCGAGATCGAGCCTCGCTTTGCGTTCGGACTTTTTGCCGATGCCGTCTTTCCAGTCATACCCCGACACGAAATTGCCGCCGGGATAACGCACGAGCGGAACGCCCAGCTCGCGGATGAGCGCAATGACATCCTCTCGGAATCCGTCTTTGTCTGCCGCGGGGTGACCCGGTTCGTAGATCCCCTCATACACCGCCCTGCCGAGATGCTCTAAAAACGATCCGTAAATATTTTGATCGATCGCGCCGATCTTCAGGTTTTTATCCGCAAAAATCTTTGTTTTAGACATGATACACACCTCTCATTTCATTTGCTCTTTCATTATACCTTCTTTATTCCTGCCTGTCAACGGCTGATCAAAAAACATTGATCAAATTGAACAAGGAGACAGCGCCCTGCCCGATTCGCCCGAAAGGAGATGCCTTTCGCCCGATACGGGCGGTCCGATAAGTTGCCCTCAATGCTCCTGTGCGCTATAATAGAAAAAAAGAGTTTTTTACGGAAGAAAATGAAAGCGCCGCGTTGCAGAATATTTAAATTCACACCGAACGGACCGTAAATCCGAGCGTTTTCAAAAAAGTTTCGCAAAGCCCCAGCCACGGCCGCGAATAAGCGCACACGGGCTGAACGGGGCGTTCTGCGACCACCTCTTCGTTGCAGACGGACATCCCGTGCCAGCCTTCACGGAATACGTGCAGCTCTGCGGGCACGCCCGCATTCAGATACGCCCCGTAAAGGCGCAGTGCGTTCTGTGCGGGAACGCAGTTATCTGCGGTATTTGCCCATATGAACGCGGGCGAACAGGACGGGCGCACTTTCTCCTCGATGGAATAGTCCCGCGCATCGACCGCGCCGCCGCAAAAATTGGCAAACGAATCCCCGTGCCGAATCTTTTCATCGCAGGAAACGACGGGATAACAGAAGACGGAAGCATCCGGACGTACGCGCCCGCAATTCTCTCCGAAAAGTGCTTTGACCGCGGGATCGTCCCAAAGGCAGCTGATGCACCCCAAAAGATGTCCGCCCGCCGAAAAACCGAGAGCGGCGATCTTGTCAGCAAATATGCCGAATTTTTCCGCATTTTTCCGAATATACGTCATCGCCATCGCGGCTTCTTCGATCTGCGCCGGATAATGCACGGGCGCGACGTCATAGTACAGCACGAACGCATCGAAACCGCGTACCATGAATTCGAGTGCGACGGGTTCCGCCTCCCGTTCGGAATTCATCGCGTACGCGCCGCCGGGGATGATCAGAACGGCCGGGCGCAGCGTTTTGACGCGCAATTCGTCCATCTGCCCGTGGCGATAGGAAACGAGAAAGCCCGCCTTCTCTTTTTTGCGCGGCACGCCGAAATATTGAAACAGATCCGTCTTTTCTGTGATCATCTGCGATCGCCCCCTTATTCCTCCCGGCAGATCTTATCGATCTCAGCCAGTTCTTTTTCCGTAAATGCAGGATCGACGGAAAGGTTGTCCTCGATCTGTTCGCGCCGCGACGCGCCGAGGATCACGCTCGTAACAGCGGGAGAACGAAGCACCCAAGAGATCGCCATCTGCGCCAGGCTCTGCCCGCGGGAGGCCGCAACCTCGTTGAGCGCCGCGATCCTTTTAACCTCGATATCCGTCAAAACCGATTTTTTCAAAGAAGCATTGCGGCTCATACGGCTGTCTTCGGGGATCCCTTTGAGATACTTATCCGTCAAAAGCCCCTGCGCGAGCGGGCTGTACACCGCAATGCCGACGCCGTCTTCGAGCGCGCGTTCGAGCGTACCGTCCTCCTCCGCGCGGCGATCGAAAATAGAATACTGTACCTGATTCAGAATGACGGGGACTTTCATTTCCCGCAGGATCGCGACGGCCTCGCGCATGCGGTCGCAGCCGTAATTGGACAGTCCTATGTAAAGCGCCTTGCCGCTTTCCACAACGCGGCGAAAAGCGTCGCACGTCTCTTCAAGCGGCGTATCGGGGTCGGGGCGGTGATGATAATAGATATCCACGTAATCGACGCCCAGATTTTTGAGGGAGCGGTCGAGACTGGCGATCAGATACTTCTTTCCGCCCCCGTCGCCGTACAGACCGCGCCATGCAGGGAATCCCGCTTTTGTCGCGATCGCCATTTCGTCGCGGTGCGCGGCGAGATCGTTTTTCAGAATGCTCCCGAAGTTGCGCTCCGCACTGCCCGCCACGGGACCGTAGTTGTTGGCGAGATCAAAGGACGTGATGCCGCTGTCGAAAGCGGCAAACACCATGTCCCTCATGTTCTCATAGTTGTCGACCGAACCGAAATTATGCCAGAACCCGAGAGAAAAGCGCGAAAGTTTCAGTCCGCTCCGCCCCGCGCGGCGGTATTCCATACCCTTTTTGTATCGGTCGTCCGAAACGGCATGCGTACGGTTTCTTGTAAAAATCTCTTTGAGCCTGTCCTGATCCATGTTCAAACTTTCTCCTTGCCGTGATCGGGTCAATTTTAATAAAAACGCAAGGAAAAGTCAACCGAAAACGCAACAAAAGCTGCTGGCGGCATCGCAAAATTCATTCATATTCTTCAAAGCTTCTGCGCCCCGGGGCGCCCTGCTCTTCTCCGCAGCAATAAGGCGGTTTTTTGCCCCCCGGGCGGTCGGGTTTTTGCGTATTCCGCAGATCTACCAGCACCACGTCGGTACCGATGCGCACGATATGTTTGAGCGGGATGAACAGGTCGTTGTTTTTGAATATGCGAAACCGTTTGCCCGGAACGACGATACCGAACACATGCGCCTCCGGGAAAGAAAAGACGACGTCGCACGTTCTGCCCAAGTTCTTCCCGTCCGTCACGTTGACGACAAACTTGCTTCTGAGTTCTGTAAAAGATGTTTCCATTTTCGCCTCCTGCACGGTATTGCCGAAAGGGCATATATCCATTATATGCCGAAGCGGAGAAAAAGGTGCCACGCACTTTCTCATCCGAAAAAAGGACAGCGTTTCCCGCAAATTCTAAAAAACTCAGACAGATTTTCCGCTTTTACGGGTTGAAAAACACTCCCCCGTATGGTAAAATTCAATTGACCGATCGGCAAAGGAGGTTTTTATGGCACAACAGGGAACAGGCGAATTCCTCGCCGCGCTCAGAAAAGCGAAAGGTTACACACAGCAGGAAACGGCCGATCATCTCGGCGTTTCGAACAAAACGATAAGCAGTTGGGAAACAGGCGGTTCCAGCCCGGATATTTCCATGCTTCCCGCCCTGGCAGAACTTTATGGCGTGACCTGCGACGAGATCGTAAGAGGCAGACGCATCACGGTCGCCGAAGACGAAAAAGTCGCTATCGCCAAACGAGAAAAGGCAATTCGTCACATTCTAACCAAAAAAAAGATCGACTTTACCATTATTTGCTGGATATGCGGCGCATTGACAGCGCTCGGACTTGCGCTCGCCATGATCACCGCTTATGTCGCGGGCCAAGGCATGACGGGATTCCTCATCGGACTTTCGCTTTTTGCCGTATCCGTGATCATCTGCGTTCCCGCGATGAAAAAGATACGTTTTTCCCTGTCGGGAGAAGAGGAAAGCGCCGGTGCCGCAAAACTTGCGAATGCCGCATCAAAAGCGAGCCTTCGCCTGGTCATGGCAAACATCGTCGCGCTCGGATTGATTTTGCCGCAGGCGTTCAGCCAAAGATACGGCCAAATCGCGATCAAAGACGAAATTGCCTACGGCCTTGCCGCGGCGGCGATCCTCTTTGCGCTCTCGCTTTTGATCGTGTTTCCTCTCAGTATAAAGGCGGATGCTTCTGTCGGGTATTCGAAGCGCAAACAAAAAATTGTCCCGTACATCGTCCTTCCGTCCATAGCAGTGCTCCTTGCCGCAGGATGCACGGCGTGCGGGTTTACTGCGACAATTCCGCCCGAAGATTCTGCCCCCGCTCTGTACCGGCTGGATGAAAGCGACATAGACAAATTCATGACGGGCGACGATTCCCCTTTCAAAGAGGAAGACCACACCCTTATAGAAGAGGAAAAACCGGCATGGGACGGAGAAGTCGGCAAATACGAGACGGTCTATTTGTTTGAAAATTTTCCTTCACGATGGAAAGAATACTACCATACGAGAGAAACGGAAGACGGGACTCTCGTGACCATCTACACGTATCGCGTGAGAAAAGAATTCACCGACGATACTATCCAATGGGGTTCCTCGGCGCTGAGCGTATATACCTGCCGCGCCTTTGCACCTGCGCTGCAGGGCGGCATCGATCGCTTCGATATCAACGTGACATACGTCAATCCGGGCATGCAGGACTCGTATTACATATACGATTATACGATAAAAACCGCCGGCGACCTGCGCTACCTTCGGGCTCATTACAGAACGAATGTCCTGATCGCGGGAGAAATCGCGCTTGCCGCGTCATTCGCAGTGGTACTCACGGTCGGTATCGTCTGCACGGCAAAAAAATGCAAAACGGAAGGCACAAAAAATAAAACCGCTTAAAAAAGCGCGCGGGCGGGAGCCGTACGGCTCCCGCCCGTATATTTGACCGTTTCAGTATTCGCACGCGATGTCGCGGCGGATGGTGTTGATCGCGCTCTTTTCCAGGCGCGAGACCTGCGCCTGAGAGATCCCCACCTCGTCGGAAATTTCCGTCTGCGTTTTGCCCTCATAATAGCGGAGGAACAAAATTTTACGTTCCCGCTCCCCGAGGTGAGACATCGCCTCCGAGAGCGCGGCATGCTCCGTCCAAACCTCGTCGTTGTTCTTTTCGTCATAGATCTGGTCCATCAGCATGAGCGTGTCGCCCGCTTTGTTATAGACGGGATCGAACAGGGAAACGGGATCGGAGATCGCGTCCAGCGCATAGACGACCTCTTTTTCTTTGACGTTCATCTCGGCGGCGATCTTCTCTATCGTCGCCTCCTCGTCCCGCCGCTCGATGTTCTCTCGCGCTTTCAAAACCTTATACGCCGTATCGCGGATGCTCCTGGAAACGCGCAGGGAATTACCGTCCCTCAGATACCTTTTAATCTCCCCCAGGATCATCGGAACGCCGTAAGTCGAAAAACGCACCCCGAGATTGGGATCAAACCCGTCGATCGCCTTCAACAGCCCGATACAGCCCGCCTGAAACACGTCGTCTGCATTGGCGTTTTTTGCCCAGAACCTTTTCACGAGCGACAAAACAAGGCGCATATTGCCCACGATAAAGCGGCGCCGCGCCTCCTCGTCCCCCTCTTTGAGCCGCCGCATCAGCTCATCGCTCTCCTTTGCGGAAAGAAGAGGCAGTCCCGACGTGTCGACGCCGCAGATCTCAACTTTGCTCAACATACTCTGAAACCTCCCGCGGGCGGCAAACCGCCGCACAGTTCCAAGTATGGGCAAAGCCAAATTTATTATACGCGAAAATAAAGCTGTAAAAAAGGAGCCTATTATCAGGAGTCAAGCACCGCCGGCACAGCCGGCGGTGCTTGACTTGTTTACTTAAGCGCGAAGTTCAAAATTACCGTCCGCGGTAAAATTGATAAAATAGTTTGCGCTAAGCGTCGGTAATATGCCGTTATTCAACATATTGTTACCGAAGTCGGATTTTCCTTCCCAAATTCACCTACAATGCAAACCCCGAAAGTATCCGTCGCAGTCAAACCGGGAAGATCGGTATTCTGATTGCAGCAAAAGCGGCTGTGCGCCGCTTTTACAAAATACTTTTCAGCCTCTTTTCGTCCGTTTTCGGCGTACGATCAAAATCGTACAGTCCGTTGATCTCATGCTGAACGTCGGTAAGCTGCGTGATGCAATAGCCCGTAAACCCTTTTTCCGCAGAAATCGCTCCGATCAGCGACGAGAGCCGCGTCAAAAACTCCTCTTCGTCCTTGACCATGTTGCCGTATCCCCAGCCTTTGCCCCTGTCCTTTTCGAAGGCGATGCCGGCAAACTCGGATAAAACGACGGGCTGCCCCGCATAGGAATACCCTTCGGCAAAGGCAAATTTATGCGAAAATGCGCAGGTCTTTTCGTCGGAAAGAGACTCCGCAAGGCTATTGTATACGTTTGACAAAACAGCACCGTTTTCGGCATAGTTGTGCAAGGTAACGATGTCGCTTTCCGTGTGCTCCCATCCGTCGTTGGAAACGACGAGACGGCCCGGCAAAAGCGCTTTCGAAAGGTGATACATCGCGCGCGTAAAACTTTGCTGCCTTTTATCGGAAAAGACGCGCTGTATCCCCCAGCTCTCGTTGAACGGGACGAGCGCCATGATGCACGGATGATTCTCGTATTGGCGCAAAATTTCCGTCCACTGGCGCGAAAAGGTCTCAGCCATGTCGTCGCTATACTCGTAAGCGGAAGGCATTTCCAGCCATGCATACAGCCCCAAAAGATCGCAGTAATAATAGAATCTTTCGTCTTCGATCTTCTGATGCTTGCGCACGCCGTTCAGCCCCAACCCCTTCATCAGGGTCACGTCTTTCACGATCTGCCCTTCGTCTGCGGTGAGCCATCCGCCGGGGAAATACCCCTGATCCAGAACCATTTTCAGGTATACCGGATAATCGTTGACCGTGATATTGTTTTTGTTCGTGCCGTAATTGACCAACCCGAAATAGGAATACGCATGGTCGATCTCCTTTCCGCTGCGGTAAAGGATATACTCCACATCGTACAGCGCGGGATCGTGCGGGAACCAAAAATGTTTTTTGAACGGATCCGTTTCCGACGTAAGGTCAACCTTTACGCTGAAACGGCTGCGGCAGATGCCGCAGGTATTTTCAGCAATGACGGTGCCGCCGAAGGAGACGATCGTTTTCAGGCTCAGCCCTTCGCAAAGACCTGCGATCTCGTAATCGAAACGCGCCGTATATTCGGAAATGTCCGGCGTGATCTTAGCCCGAAGGAGGTGTGACGGCTGCACGAACTCCATCCAGACGCTTTTCCAGATGCCCGTCGTTTCGGTATACCAGCACCCGAATATCTTGTCCTGCCATTTCTGCTTGCCGCGCGGCTGCGTGCAATCGTACGAATCTTCGCACCGCACGACGATCTCCCCCGCTCCCTTTACGAGCGCGTCGGTAATATCGAACGAAAAACGGGCGTAGCCGCCTTCATGATAACCGATATGCTGTCCGTTCACCCAAACGTCGGCACGGTAATCGACGCCCTCGAAACGCAGGACCGCCCGATCGTGCGTCTGCATTTGCGCCGATACGTCGACGGCTTTTTTGTACCAAACCACATTGTGCGCGCTTTCGTCCCCTATTCCGCTCTTTTCCGACTGATAGGCATACGGTACGACGATCTTCCGCCCCGCGGGGAATCTCTTAAAATATTTATCCTTCTTTCCGCGGTTTTCGTCGTCAAAACAAAAGTCCCAGTCTCCATCCAACAGCAAAAACCCATCGCGGCTAAACTGAGGATTCGGATGCCCTTCCCTGTAGCTTTTCGTATGTTTCATCTATTCCCTCCGTTTACGTCCCGATATGCGCGGAACATCGCTTCGTAGCTTTCCGGCGAAAAATCGCCCGGAATATTGTGAACGCCCGCAAAGATATATTTGCCCTTCGAGGAAAGCCGTTCTATATCCTTCCGGCAGTTCTCATAAACCTGTTCGGGCGTCTTTCCGACGCACGCGACGCTGTCGAACCCGCCGCCATAAAAGATGATCCGATCTCCGAACTCTTCCGAAAGAGTCTTCGAATCCATTCCCTTCGCGCAAAGTTGTACGGGATTGAGGATATCCACGCCCGCTTCGATCAGATCGGGCAGAATGCTGTGCAGCGAACCGCAGGAATGCAGGTTGACCTTCATGCCCGTATGCGCGTGCCAGAACCCGAACAATTCTTTATAGAACGGCTTATAGATCTCCCGCCACATCTGCGGGCCGATCATCACGTCGTTGTTGTTGCCGAAATCGTGCGCGATGCCCATGATCTGACAGTATTTGCCGACCGCCTGATCGACCTCGATCAGGTTGGATTTTGCCGCTTCCAGCGATTTTGCCAAAAACTCCTTCATCCTCTCGGGATAGAGCGCCATATACATGAAGTGATTCACGTATCCGCCCGGCGCAACCTGCAGATCGAATATCGTCTCGCCGATACTGATGGCAAAGTCGGTCGTCTCGTACAAAAACTTCGCCTGCTCTTCCAGCGAACGCAGATACTCTTCCGGAAGATGTTTGGGCGGGTCAAAACCGTCGGGCGTGATCTCGTCGAGGTCGGTATCGTCCTCTTTCGGCACCTCATCGAAATACAGTCCGCCCGCAGGACAATGCCATCCCACGTCCGTCCAGTCGGTGCTGCCGTCCGCGTTGTGTCGGAAATGATAGCCGTTCGGGACCTGTACCGTAATGCCGAAAAGAGATTCGTCTTTCCAGTTTTTTTCAATGTCCTTCCAGAAGGGTGCCGGGGAAAGTTTTGTCGACAGCGGAATGATGTCGCATCCCGCCTTTTCCAGAAATTCAATTTCCGGCACCGCGTTGAACATGAAAGAAAACAGCCTGTTCCTCTTGTTTTTTACTCCGAACAGCTTTTTCAGTTTGTCGTAAGCGAGCATATGTACACTCGCGGTTTCGCAGCCCATCAACCCGTTCGGGATCCTGTCCGTGGGTTCGCCCCGCAGCAATTTTCCGATCCGTTCCCTCGATGTCATTTTACTATCTCCTTGGGATCTCCGCTTTCGACAAAGATGATCTTCCTGCCCTTGGTTATGTCGAAAGCGCGTTCATATGGCATTTCCTCGCAGCAATTCAGATAGATGACCTGATCGTCGCGTAAATTTTCATAATAGCTTTCCAGATCCTGCGCGGCGCGGTTGTGCAGCTGCAGCGCGTGCAGGCTCTTCATGCCGCGGAAAATTTCCGCGTGCTGCAGATGCGCCCCGCACAGATGGATCATGCCGCCGTGCGGATAGACGTTCAGTATCTCTTCGTCGGCGTCCGCAAAGAATTCGCGGTAGATCTCGTCGGAAACCAGCTGCGTGCTGCACCCGCAGATCTGTCCATAGCCGTACGGCTGCGTCCTCTGCCAGGATACGACGGGCTGAAGCTGCGCTTCGGGCAGGCGGCCGCGGTAATACCGGTGCAGCGACGCGATCGTATCCGTGATGACGCGGATGTCCCGCTTCGCGGCGTCGGGGTCGGTATACAGCGCAATGAGAAACTCCTGCCCGTACAGGTTCAGCGCGATATTCAGAGGACTTGCAAGCGTCGGCAGCCCGAATACGGGGAGTTTGACCCCGCACTGCAAAAACGCGTTCAGAAGCCTTTCGGCAAGCAAAAACGTTTCGTTGTTTGCAAAATCGGGCGCCGCCAGTTCGCCCACGGGCGTCTCCAAATAGTGTGCATTCCAGTTTCCGTCCTGAAAAAACACGTCGGCGCCCAGGATCTTATCGACAAAATGTACGCCGTAAAAGCCCATTTCCACGCACAGCGGCCGCAATTTGCTCTTGTCGGACATAAGGGAGACGTTCTGCGCCATCTGATCGAGCGCGGCATACATCCACTTCTCCGGCTGTGCATAAGGATCGACCTGCGGGAAAAACGCATAGCCGTCTAAATTGCACGTCCTGCCGTCGTGTCCACCGCCGTAAAACAGGGAAAGGCGTTTGAAGATCTCCTCTTTCTCGCGCAGCTGCGCTTCATCGTTCAAAACGGCATAAGTTTCGTCGCGTATCATGTTGTTACTCCTGCGGAAGATTGAGCTCTCCCAATTTATGCACGGTCACATTCCCGTTGTCGGTGATCAGAACAGACTGATAAAATACTTTTCCCGCATTCTCGCCGTGTTCCAGCAAAATGACGCCCGGGCCCCACAGCGGGTGCCGTTCGTCGAGCATGTACGGGTCGGACCACGTTTCGCCCTGATCGTAAGAGAGGCAATATTTCATGCTCTGATCGAGCACGCCGCTCGCTACGTTGTCCGCCGTCTCCCTGTCTTCGTCGGTCATGAACGTGCACATCAGCACGCCGCCGTCTAAAATCGTGAGCCACGGGCACAGAGTGCTGAAATTTTCATCCTCCGGCACGTATACGATCTTGCGATTGTCATTCCCGTTCGCGTCTACATAATTCCACGTCGCGCCGTAATCGGTCGAAACGGTCATGCGCACGCAGCCGCGGTGCGGAGAAGTCGTGCGGACGCTCTCGAACACCGTAACGAGGACGCCGGGCGCGACTTCCTGGACGACGCCCTGGCCGTCGCGCGCCAAAAGGGAAGGCGTGTTCGTGCGGCCGACGGCGACGGGATTTTCCCAGGTACGGGTCTCTTCGTTCCACGTCTTCATCATCCACCACTGATGCCCGATGTACCCGTTTTCGAAACAGACATTTTCATCGTCGTAATAACACTGGATGTCTCCTCGGGAGGTTTCGAGAATATACTGCGACCACAGCCCGCGCTGTTCACCCTGATTGTAGCCGGGAGAATTTGCCGTGTGTTCCGAAACGACAGAATGAAATTCCCACGTTTTGCCGCCGTCCGTGCTGTACGACATGCGGATCTGGTGCTCGGATTTTCCCGACGTCGGATAGTTATAGCGATTGTAGCGGTACGAACAGAGGATCGTGCCGTCGGACAGCTGCACCATGGCGGAATCTCCGAAGTCCGCAGAAGGATGTTCGGACGCGATCGTCCCGATCTCTTTGAAGGTCTTGCCGCCGTCGGTGCTGGCGACGCACTTGATCATCTGGCCGCTGAGAGGGCTGCCCGGATTCATTTGCGTAGAGAGGATCGTGCCGTCGGTCAGTTCGATCGGGCCTTTCCACCCCATAGAATATGTGTTCGTGTCTTCCCAGATGATGGGCGTGACATAAGGATTCGGTTTTTCTTTTCCCGGATCGGGTGCGGAAGACCCGCACCCGACGAGGAAGAAAGCAGATAAAGCGCATAACATAAGCAATGCTATCTTCTTTTTCATTCCATTATCCCTTTTTATGCCTGCGGCACCATGAAATTATTCTGCGCGCCGTACATATAGAAGTGTTCGGGAGCGATCGCGTTGAAAGTAGGATCTATAACATTGATCGTCAGATTGTATCCGAACGCGATGCAATTCGGGTGACCCGCAAACAGGATGGGCGCTACGGCAAAACCGAAGGTATCCCCTGCTTCCATGCCGATCTCGGAATACGGCACAAACCAGACGCTTTCGACGTTTGCACCGCCGCCCGGCGTCCATGTGTCGTTCCCTTCGGACACGGCACCCCACGCCGTATTTTCACCCACGGTCGAGCGGGTAAATCTGGGATGAAGCGTATCGATGCCCCACGCCGTGTTCTGGATCGAATCGGAGGGCTGCAAAGCGTACGCATAGACCGTATCGTTCACAAGGATCTCCGCCCAGTAGATTTCAACCTGTGTAAAAGACACGCCTTGGAAAACAAACCTCAGACCGGTCTCTTCGCGCACGACAGAGAACTTCGTGTGGCCGTTGCCGCCGAACTCGTTATACATCTGCACCGTGTCGAGCGCGTTGCTGCCGTCCATTTCGATCTCCGCGATCGGAATATTGACCGAAATCGTCGTATACGCCGTAGCGGAATAGATGAGGGTGATGCCTTCTTCTCCGACGGGTGCATTTTCCAGCGTATACGTGCCGTCCGCGCCCGTCGAAACGGTATTGCTCGCGCCCTCTACCGAGACCGTCGCACCGCCGATCTTGCCGCCGAGCAGGTTCTCGACGCTGCCCGTGAATGTCGCATACCCGGCAAGCCCCGCAAGCACGATGTCTTTCGTGACGGACGCACCCTGCAGATCTGCAAGGGAAACTTCCGCCGTCGCAACGGAATACCCCTCTTTCGTGACGGTAATCTGCGCGGGATACAGGCGGCTCATCTCAAATTCGAACTTGCCGTCGGAACCCGTCGTCACACTCTCATACGCCGTGCCCTTTTCGTCCGTGACGGAAACCGTCGCTCCCGATACGGGTGCGCCGTCTTCGTCTTTGACGGCGCCGCCGACCTTCACCTGCGTGGCCGCGCGGGCGGTATAATCGCCGTCTTTATCATAATCATAAAACTGCTGATAATTCAAAACGTTGGTGCCGTCCGCGGGCATGTCGATGCCGAACGCGGGATAAACCCAACCGCTGGAAGAGCCGTTGAAAATAACGTTGAGGATGGCAACGCCGATGGTGTCGTCCTTGGTCATCCCCATCGAGGTATACGGAATCTCGTATACGAAAGAAGAATCGTCCGTCGAATAACTGTATTCGGTCGGGAACTGTTCGTCCGTCATCCCGACAAAATCAGACGTCACGAGCTTGCCGATCGACCGCACGAAAGGCACGTGGTCGCGCCCCTCGAAGTCTACGCCCGCAATGCCGTGATTTGCGTCCGCAAAGCACATCGTGTTGTAGACTTTGCCGCTGACGTTGTCGCCGATATGGAACATGACCTGAATATTCTGGCCGCCGCCGATGTTTTTGTCAAAATCCATATACAGCGCGAGTGACGTTTCGCCGCGCACGAGCGTAAAGTTCGCCGCCGCAGAACTGTCGATCGCGGGGATCGAGATGTAGCTTTCGATCGTGCCGACGTTTCCGTCCGCGCCGATGTCGGAAAGCGCGATCTCGTTGTCCACCGTCGCATAGAGAGTCTTGCTCGTGGTGAGGGTCACGCCTTCGGACGAAAGCGGAACGTTTTCCATCGTAAACGTGCCGTCCGCACCCGAAACAGCCGTATTTTCAAACCCCTTTACGCCGACCGTGACGCCCGCTATGCCCTGCTCCCCGTCCAGACCGACCACTTTACCGGTCAGCGTGCGGAAATCGGAAGGGCTTTCCAGCTCGACGTCGCCCATTGCGTTTTTGCCCGACGTGATGTCGGAAATGGTCAGCTCCACCGTCTTGGTGAAATAGCCGCTCTTTTCAAACGTCAGCGTTGCGGCGCGCGTTTTGGCAACGTTTTCGAACGAAAACTTGCCGTCTGCGCCCGTCGTAACTTTGCCATATTCGGTATCGCGGGAATCGACTGCCGTAACGAGCACGCCCTCTACGGGATCGCCGCCCGAAACTACGCGGCCCGACACAACGACCGTCATAACGGGAACATCATCGCCGCCGTTATCGTTTCCCTTGTCAGAACACGCCGACAGCGCCCCGAAGGACAAAACGAGCAGCAGCGCCGTCAGCAAAGCCAAAAACTTTTTCATAATTTCCTCCTTATAGTATCGATTTGCAGTCAGGCCTTGAGCGACCCGACAAAGACCCCTTCCTGAAAATGTTTCTGCACGAACGGGAAGATGACCAGCATGGGCAGCATCGCCACGATCGTACTGCAATATTTAATGAGCTGACGATTGTTCAGCACCTCTTCCGACTGCGTGATGTTGTCGATATTGATGTTGGACGTATCGTTCAAGATCATGATTTCGCGGATGATCAGCTGAAGCGGGAACTTATCCCTGTCCCGCAAAAACATCATGGCGGGGAACCAGCTGTTCCATGCGCCGACGATATAATACAGCGTGATGATCGCGACGGTCGCTTTGATGAGCGGCAGGCAGATGGTCACCATGACGCGCAGCGTCCCCGCCCCGTCAAGCTCTGCCGAATCGACGATCTCGGCGGGCACCTCTTTAAACGCCGTGCGCAGAATAATCATGTTCCACGGCGAGATCGCGTACGGCAAAATGAGCGCCCAGCGGCTGTTGATCAGCCCGAGATTGCTGACCAAGAGATAAAAAGGCAGCATGCCTCCGCTGAAAAACATCGTAAAGACGATCATTTTCATGAAAATGCCGTTCAGCATGAGCTTGCGAGAAAGCACGTATGCCGCCACGACCGTAAAGACCATGCTGTACAACACGCCGAAAACGACATAGAATATACTGTTCAATATGCTGATGACAAGCCCGTCGTTCTGAAAGATGAGTTTGTACCCTTCAAAAGTGACATCCACCGGCCACAGCAGCAATCCCTTGTTGTTGCGGACATACACGGGATCCGATATAGACGCCCACAATGTATGGATAACGGGATACAGACATAAAAGTCCCAAAGCGACCGCGATCACGCTCAGCACGATATTCACGATCAGGTCGGACAGATAAACAAACTTGTGCGTTTTGACCTTGTTTTTCGCTTTTTCTTTCATGCCGTCACCATAACCCGTTTTCCGTCTTTTTCGCAAAGAAATTTGTGACCCAAAGGAACGCAAAATTGATCACCGCACTGAACAGCCCTACCGCCGTGCCGTAACCGTAATTGTTTCCTTTCAAGCCCCTGTCATAGACGAATGTAGCGATGACCTCGCTCCGCTCGGCATTCAGCGGGCGTTTGAGCAGGTACGCTTTTTCAAACCCTACATTTAACATGCTGCCCATGCGGATGATGAACATGACCGTGATGATGGGCAGAATGGACGGGATCGTCACCGAGATGAGCTGGCGGAACCGTCCCGCGCCGTCGATTTTGGCCGCGTCGTACAGATCCTGATCCACGCGGCACAGAGCCGCATAAAACACAATGCTCGAAAAGCCCATATTCTGCCAGATGTCCGAAATGAGGTAGATGGGAAAATAATAATTCGCATCGTCCAGAAGATCTTTGGCTGCTTCCCCCGTGATCGTGGCCATGATATTAGAGATCAGCCCGTCTACTTTGCAAAAATCGACGATAATACCGCAGACGACCACGAGCGAAATAAAGACGGGAAGATACGTGAGGATCTGCGCCGTCTTCACGACCGCTTTTGTCTTGATCTCATACAGCAGCAACGCAAACAGGATCGGCGCGGGAAACACGAAAATGATGCTGTACACGTTGAGCATGATCGTGTTATACATGATGCGCCCGAAAAAGATGCTGTCAAAAAACAATGAAAACCACTGAAATCCGACGTACTCGCTGCCGGCAAATCCCAGTGCGGGCACATAGTCGAAAAACGCCATGAATATCCCGTACAGGGGCACATAACAGAAAATGATAAAATAGATCAGAACGGGCAGAAAGAGCAGGTATTCCACTTTCTTCCGCTTGATGTCAATTTTCAGCCGCGCAAAATAACTGTTTTTGTTCATTTTCCCCTCTCAAAACTCGGGGGCGGAAGGGCACATCCTTTCCGCCCCGCCAATGTCATTCTTCCGATGTCCTTTCGTTATATCTTTCCAAAGCCGAAGATACGACGCCGAGGATGTCGTCGATCCCCATGCCTGTGAGATTTGCGCGGAATGTGGAATCATAAGTCGCGACAGCGGTGTTCGAAATGTCATTCGTCTGGCCGGTAATGAATTTCATTTGCTGTTCTTCCACATACTGCGTAATATCCGTAAAGTACAGATCGATCACCTGCTGTTCGTTACGCGTATACGATATAGGCGGCAGCAAGGCATCCGTCCCTGACTGTTCCGTCCAGCGCTCCATGATGCCGATATTTTCGGGATACCGCTGGATGAGCGGATTGGCCGTCTTTTCCTGCCGCACGAAGATGCCGTTGTGGCACTTGAAACGGTACAGCGCCGAATAGATGTCCGTGCCTGTGATGTCGTTGTCGAACAGATAATCGGTAAACACGGGCTCGCCGTCCACCATGTTGTAAGTGACGCCTTCCGTGCCGTAGTTGTACGCCATGATTCCTTCGTCGGTGAATCCCCAATTCAGGAAATCGAGCGCCCTGTCCAGATTCTCACAGCTCCTCGTGACCACGCCGCAGGTATTCCACGCGCTGTTGTTGGACTGTACATACCAGTTCTTCAGACGGATCTGCAGCTTGTCACCCTCATTCAGGACGGGGTACGGCGCGTCGATCCAATCTTTGCCGTACTCGCCGATCAGCGCCGCTGCGTTCTGCGGATTATCGAACATCACGCCCGTCTGCATGGCTTTGAAATTGTCGACGTTCGTCAGCCAGTCGTTGGTGGTAAACGACGTCGGAATGTACCCCTTGTCGTACCAGCCGCGGATGAGATTGAGATAGTCGATGTATCCGTTTTCCGCGGGACCATACTTGACTTCGCCCGTCGCAGGATCTTTGATAAAGCCGGACGCAGCGCCGTAAGCGGATATGATCGCCTGTTCAAGATACTGAAGCCCGAGCGGGTGAATGGCAAATGCGCTGTTCATGCCGAGCTCGTTTTTGAATTTTCCCAAAACGCGATCCCAGTCTTCGATCGTCACGGGCGCATCTTCGCCGATGGCGTCGAGCGCTTTTTTATTGAAGATCGGGCCGGAATAGCACCACTCCTCGTATTCGGCAAAGCCCCATACCGCACCGATGTCGCCGTTGTCCATCGTCGCCTCGCGCAGAATGTCGGGATTGGCCGTCAGGCGGCGGTAATAATCGGGCGCATATTTGGGAAGGTAATCGTTCACATTTCGATAGATACCGTGAGAAATTCCTTCCTGCACGCCGCCGGGATACCAGTTGCCGCAGAAAATAATATCGGGCAGATCTTTTTCCACGATCATCAGGTTGAATTGGTCGGTCTCCTGCCCGACGGGCGGATGAATGAATTCCAATTCAAGATTGAGCTCTTCCGCCGCACGCTGATAGATGACGTTCTTGTCATACGTAGAATCGGGCGCCCACTGTTCAAGCGGCGACCAGATCGTCAGCGTAACTTTTTCCGACCTGTCAATGTCCGGAAGGGTCGTCCAGTCGACATCATCGTCGCCCGGGTTTTTCGGTGCGCACGCCGCAAACACGGAAAGACTCACTGCTGCCGAAAGCAATAAAACGCTAATTCTTCGCAACCATTTTTTCATGCCTACATTTTCCTCCCTATGTAGCTATATTTCGATTATAACCCATCACCCACCCCCGAACAATATCATTTTTCGCATTTTTTATTTTATATTTTTTGCACATTTTGCATATTTTGAAAAAATTTACAATAAATATTGACAATATATACTTTCTATTCTATAATACTGTCATGAATTTCAAGATCCTTTCCTTCGAATTGAACGCCACGGAAAAAAAAGGTTTTCAGATCAAACGCCCGAGCGGCAAGGGTCACTATGTGTTTGCGCGGTTTCACACCCCTACCATCATCCAGGACCGTTTCGGCACCGAGATGCGGAGGCCGAACGCGTGCATCCTGTTCGGCCCGAACACAGACCAGTTGTTTTCTTCGCCGAAAACGACTTGCTGCACGACTACGTCACGTTTAAGGTGGCGAACGGACTTTTCTTTCAGCAGATCGGGTTTAAGACAGACACCGTTTTTTACCCCTCTTCCTGCGAACTGTTGGACAGCACGCTGGAAGAAATACAGAGCGAGCGGGCTTTTTCCTTCATCGCGAAGCAGGAAATGATCAACAGCGCACTCACGCTGCTCTTTATCACGCTGGCGCGCGATATGTATTACACAGAAACGGGCAGCGGAGAGGCTCCCCTGCACGAATCTTTCTTTCAGCTGCGCAACGACATGTTCCTCAACCCGGGAGAATACACCGTCAAAGACATGGCGGAAAAGCTCCACCTGACGCCCGCGCATTTCTCGGCACGGTACAGGCAGCTGTTCAAAATTTCTCCGATGCGGGACTTGACGAACGCAAAAGTAGAGATGGCGAAAAAGCTCCTCGGCGACGGAAAACACCCGCAGACGGTTTCGGAGCTGATGAACTTCGACAGTCTGCCCAACTTTTACAAATGGTTCAAAAAGAACACCGGCATGACACCGAAAGAATTTTTACAGGTGCCCGCACCCTGAGCCGCCGCGGCGGGGACCCTTTTCAACGGCGTTTCCCCGGCAAATGAAAGCCGCGCCCGCGCATGGCTTGACTTATCCGAAAAAATCTGATAGGATACAACCATGAACATCAGCATAGACGAAGTGCTGACTCGGCATGATTTTCTGCCGATCGGCGAACAAAACCCCAAGATCAAACAGATCAAAGGGATCCTCTCCAATTCCAAGCCAAACCCGCACAAACTTTTCGTTGCGGAGGGGATCTGGATCCTGAAGATGTGCGAACAGTTTTCCACGCCCGTCGATTCGCTCATCCTCTGCCCCGAACATATCCGCACGGCGGAAGCGGCGGCGCTTGCGGACAGCCTGGCCGCCCGCGCGGGCGAACTGTATACCGTATCCGCAAAGACGTTCGAAAAGATTTCCGAGCGCGGCCAGCCCGACGGGCTTTTGGCGCTCGCAAAGCTGCCCTCGCACAATCTTTCCGAATTCAAGCCTCCGAAAAACGCCGTGATTTTGGTACTGGACGGCATCGAGATCCCGGGGAACGTGGGCACGATGCTGCGCATGGCGGACGGCGCGGGACTGGACGGCGTATTCATCTGCAACCGGAAGGCGCGTCTCACTCACCCGAAACTCATCAAGGGCAGCCAGGGCGCCATCCTGTCGGTGCCCGTATTCGAGTTCGAAAGCGTCGCCAAATGCAGAGCCTGGCTGAAAGAACACGGCTTTGTCGTGTACCTTGCGGATACGCGCGCCGAAAGATACTATTACGATGAACCGTTCGGCGTGAAGACCGCTCTCGTGATGGGCAGCGAGCGCTACGGGATTACGCGCGAATGGTACGACGGCGAATACAGGATGATCGCCATCCCCATGCTCGGAAAGTGCGATTCCCTCAACGTGGGCGTCGCCGCGACGGTGCTTTGCTACGACGCGAGCATGAAAAACAAGATGCGCTGAAACATATGGTATATTGCCGAAAAACAAAAAAAGCGCGGCGCCTTTCCCAAAACGGAAAGGCGCCGCGCTTTATCTGCGCACAAACGCGCAGCGGAATATTACAAGATCTTTTCGGACAGCAGTTTGATGCCCTTGTTCTGGAGGAGCGAGACCGCCCTGTCCGTCTCGTTCACGCGCATGAGGATCTTTGCGGTGTTGTGATTGGTGAGGACGAACGAATAGAGGTATTCGATATTGATGTCGCTCTCTTCCATCAGCGACACGACCTCCGCCAGCGCGTTCGGGCGATCGGCGACCTCAACGCCGATGAGCTCCGTGATCCCGACGGTGAACCCCTCGTTTTTGAGGACTTCGTACGCCCTGTCGTTGTCGCGCGCGATAAACCGCACGATGCCGAAATCCTTCGTGTCCGCAATGGACAGCGTGACAAAATCGATCCCCTCTTTTCCGAGGGCATGGGTCAGCTTATACAGCCTGCCCGGCCTGTTTTCCATAAAAACGGACAATTGTTTGACTAACATGATCTTCCTCCTTATCCTTTCGATGCGGTTTTTCTGCGATTATATAGTAGCACATGCGGCGCGGCTTTTCAAGCCCGGGGCGCAAAAAAGTAGAAACTTTCCGCTTTATTCCCTTCTGTCGATCACGCGGACGGCTTTCCCTTCGCTGCGGCGGATCGTTCCCTTTTCGCAGAGCCTGATCTTTGCACCGACGCCGATATAGGAATTGACCTCCGTTTCCACCTTCTTTTTGATCGCTTCGACGTCGGACACCTTGTCGGGCGTGAGATTTCCGTCCAGTTCGATGTCGATCTCCATGACGTCGAGATTGTTGATCCTGTCCACATAGATCATGTAATGCGGCGAAACACCCGAAACGTTCATGATCGCGGCCTCGATCTGAGACGGGAACACGTTGACCCCGCGGATGATGAGCATGTCGTCGGAACGGCCCTTGACCTTGCCCATTTTCACCGTCGTCCTGCCGCAGGCGCACTTTTCGTTGCTCAGCGTGCATAGGTCGCGCGTGCGGTAACGGATGAGCGGCTGTCCCGTTTTGGTAATGGTCGTAAATACCAGTTCGCCCTCACAGCCGAAAGGCAGCGGTTCGAGCGTTTCGGGGTCGATGATCTCGGGGATGAAGTGATCTTCCTGGATGTGACAGCCGTGCTTTTGCATGCATTCCATCGCGACGCCGGGGCCGGAAATTTCGGAAAGGCCGTAAATATCGAGCGCGTCGATATGCAGAAGTTTCTCCAGCTCGCTGCGCATCTGATACGTCCACGGCTCGGCGCCGAACGCGCCGCCGACGAGGGAAAAATCCTCGATGTTCATGCCCGCTTTCTGGATCTCCGTGCCGAGATAAATGGCGTAAGAAGGCGTACAGCACAAATGCGTCGCGCCGAAATCGCGCAAAAGGGTGAGCTGGCGGATGGTATTGCCCGCACTGGCGGGTACGGTGCCGGCGCCGATTTTCTGCGCGCCGTAATGCGCACCCAGACCGCCCGTAAACAGACCATAGCCGTAAGCGACGTGTACGACGGAATCTTTCGTCACGCCCGCCATCGCAAGGGAACGCGCGGCGATCTCTGACCATACGTCTATGTCGTTCTGCGTATAGCCCACAACTGTGAGCTTGCCCGTCGTACCGCTCGACGCGTGGATCTCGACGATGTCGCTCTGCGGCGAGGAATAAAACCCGAACGGATACGCCTCGCGCAGGTCGTGCTTGACCGTGAACGGCAGTTTGCAGAGATCGGAAACCGAACGGATGTCGGACGGTTTGATCTTACATTCGTCCATCTTGGCACGGTACGGCTTACAATTATTATAGACGAGCTCGACCGTCTTGCGGAGTCGCTCGCTTTGCAGATTTTCCATCTCCGAACGCGTCATGCACTCGTATTCGGGACGGTAAATGTAATCTTTAACTTTAGACATGATCTTCCCCTTTGTCATTGATTCAGCGATTTATACGGCAGCATAGCCGAGGGCGAACGCCCTGCGGTTCATTTCGATCGTTTTGGGCGGAATGCAGGAAAGGAGCGCGTTTTCAAACTTTTCGCGGTCCAGCCCCATCTTTTTGCACAGTGCGCCCAGCATGACGGCATTTGCCGACTTCGCATTGCCCGCTTCGAGCGAAAGCCCCAGCGCGTCGACCCCGACGCCGGGCAGCTGCGATTCGATCCCCTTCGGATACTCCGCCGCGCCCGTCACGACGGGCATGGGCATGATCTCCTGCGTAGAATACAGGACCTCGCCCCCCTTTTTCAGATAGTGAAGGTAGCGGAGCGCCTCGAGTTTTTCAAAGGCGAGGATCAGGTCCGCGCCGCCCTCGTCTATGATGGGCGAGGCGATGTCTTCCCCGATGCGCACATACGTCATCACGCTGCCGCCGCGCTGCGCCATGCCGTGCACTTCGCTCAGCTTGACGTCTCTGCCGATGTCCGTCGCATATTTTCCGAGTACGCGGCTGGCAAGCAGCGTACCCTGCCCGCCGACGCCCACGATCAGGATGTCGACCGTCTTTTTTTCGCTCATTTTACTTCACCTCCCCGTCGATCGCGCCGAATTTGCACACGCCCTGGCAAAGTCCGCATTCGGTGCAGAGGGAAACGTCGATCGTGATGCCGTCTTTGCCGTTTACGATCGCAGGACACCCAAGTTTGAGGCACGCCTTGCATTTTTTGCACTTTTCGTTGACGCGGAATCCCTCGTACAGGCGCTTTTTGAGGAGAACGCACGGCTTTTTCGCGATCACGACGGATACGCCCTCGTTTGCGAGCGCCGCTTTGACCGCGCTTTCCGTCGCGGCAAGGTCGTTCGGATTCACCGTGCAGACGTCTTTCACGCCGACGGCGCGGCAGACTTCGGCAAGATCCAGTTCGTATGTATCTTCCTTTTTGATTGTCTTCCCTGTCGCGGGATGGTCCTGATGCCCCGTCATGCCCGTCGTGCGGTTATCCAGAATGATGACGGTCACTTTCGCCTTGTTGTAGACCGCGTCGATCAGCCCCGTGATGCCGCTGTGAATGAAGGTGGAATCGCCTATGACCGCGACGGAACGGCTGTGCGCCTCGGGATCCGCCTTGTCGAACCCGATCGCCATACCGATGCTCGCGCCCATGCAGACGACCGCGTCCATCGCGGACAGGGGCGGAACGGCGCCCAGCGTATAGCAGCCGATATCGCCCAGAACGTTGAGTTTGAGTTTGGAAAGGACGTAAAAGACGCCCCTGTGCGGGCAGCCCGCGCACAGCACGGGCGGGCGGGCGGGCACATTCGCGCAGGCGCCGCCGGGTGCCTCGCCCAGCACCCTCTCCCGTATGAGTTTAGCGGAAAATTCCCCTTCGAGCGGGAAGATCTCCTTCCCTTCCACTTTGATGCCTGCCGCCTTTACGATCGTTTCGATATGCGGCGCCAGCTCTTCCGCGACGATGCAGCGGTCCACGCTTTCGGCGAACTTTCTGATCAGCCCGATCGGGAGCGGATAGACCAGCCCGAGTTTCAGGATACTGGCGTCGGGCAGAGCCTCTTTCACATACTGATAGACGCCGCCCGAGCAGATGACGCCGAGCGATCTACCCTTCTTTTCGACGCGGTTGATCGGAAACGTTTCGGAATCTTCGGAAAGTTTTCTCGTCCGCTCTTCTACGACGACGTGTTTGACGCGCGCATTGGCGGGCATCATGACATATTTGGGGATGTTCTTTTCGTAGGGCCGCAGGCCGAGTTCTTTTCTGTCTTCCAGCTCCACAAGGCTCTGCGAATGCGCCACGCGGGTTGTCAGGCGCAAAATGACGGGCGTATCGTACTTTTCGGACAGTTCGAACGCGTATTTGGTAAATTCTTTCGCCTCTGCGCTGTCGGACGGTTCCAGAACGGGCACTTTGGCGCTGACCGCCGTAAGGCGGGTGTCCTGCTCGTTCTGAGAAGAGAACACCGACGGATCGTCCGCCACGGCGATGACAAGGCCCCCGTTGACGCCCGTATAAGACGCCGTAAACAGCGGATCGCACGCCACGTTCAAACCGACGTGCTTCATCGAGACGATGGCGCGAGCCCCCTTGATCGAGGCGCCCAGGCCCACTTCCAGCGCCACTTTTTCGTTCGGCGACCATTCGCTGTATACTTCGGGAAAACGCGCGATCTCTTCCGTGATCTCGGTGGACGGCGTACCGGGATAAGCCGCGGCGACTTTTACGCCCGCTTCCCACGCGCCGCGCGCGACGGCGTGATCCCCCAACATGAGTTTTTTCATTGATCTGAACCTACCTGATCTTGATTTTTCCGAACGTGCCTCAGTGTTTCCTCAGGTCCGTGACCCGTTTGACTTTTCCTTCCGCCCGTTTGATGGAGAAAGGCTCCACAAGTTTGACTTTTACATCCAGCTGCACCACCACGCGCAGCTTGTGCCTGATCTTCGCGACGAGTTCTTCCAATTTGGAATAGTCGGTGAGAAGGCCGGTGTCCCCCACTTCTACGCGCACTTCGATCGTATCCATGTAATTGACCCGGTCGACGATGATCTCGTACGTTTTTCCGAGTTCCGGCATGCCCATGAGTACGCTCTCGATCTGAGACGGGAACACGTTGACCCCGCGGATGATGAGCATATCGTCCGTCCTGCCCACGACGCGCGCCATGCGCGCCGTCGTGCGGCCGCACTTGCAGGGCTCGTATGTAAGGGAAGTGATGTCCTTCGTCCTGTAACGCAGGATCGGCATCCCCTCCTTTGTCAGCGTGGTGAGCACCAGCTCGCCCTGCTCCCCTTCGGGAAGGGCGCGGTTTTCCTCGATGTTCATCACTTCGGGATAGAACATGTCTTCGTTGATATGCATGCCCGCTTTTTCGCGGCATTCGCCCGAAACGCCGGGGCCGCCCACTTCGGTAAGCCCGTAATTCTCCGTCGGGAACGCGCCTAAGATCTGATGCAGCGCCTCGTGCATTTCCGCCGTGGACGCCTCTGCGCCCATGCACACGAGGCGCAATTTGAGATCTTGCAGAACGCCCGCTTTTTTCGCCGTTTCGGCAAGATACATCGCATAGCTCGGCGTGGCGATGAGCGCCGTCGCGCCGAAATCTTTCAGGAGCATGATCTGCCGCTCGGTATTGCCCGAAGAGACGGGAATGACGGTCGCCCCCAGTTTTTCCACGCCGTAATGCAGGCCGAAACCGCCCGTAAACAGCCCGTAACCGAACGCGACGTGGAAAATGTCTTCGTCCGTCGCGCCCGCCATCGTCAGGATGCGCGCGATGCACGTCGACCAATTGTCGAGATCGGCCCTGGTATATCCGCAGGTGATCGGCTTTCCCGTCGTTCCGCTGGACGCGTGCACGCGCACGATCTTTTTCATCGGCACGGCAAGCAGCCTGAACGGATAATTGTCGCGAAGATCGTCCTTCGTCGTATACGGAATGTTCTCGATATCCTTCAGCGTGCGGATATGTTCGGGTTTCAGCCCGATCGCGTCGAAGCGCTCCCGATACATCGGCACATTCTCGTACGCATAGCGCACGATATGTTTGAGCCGCTCGAGCTGCATCTGACGGATCTCTCTCCGTTTCATTGTCTCTATTTCGGGACTGTACATTCTCATGATTGCGATCCCCCCGTAAAATTACCTGTTATCGACTATTTTATCACAGACGGCGCAAATATGCAATACGTTTGGGCAAATTTCGGGGATAAAATGTATAAAAATTTATTTTAGTGTATAAATGTGCAAGCCCTTAACGCAAAACGGCGCCGAATTTTTCGCCCAGCGCTTTGAGGATGCGCTTGACGTATCCGTCCGCGTCTTCCGGTTTGAAGGCGTTTTCGTGCGGCGTGAACGTGACGTTGAACGCCATGCTCTTTTTGCCCTTGCCGATCTGTTCGCTCCTGTACACGTCGAAAAGTTTTACCGCCGTGACATATTTGGACGCATCGAAGATCGCCTTTTCGAGCTCCGCGCAGACGGCGCTCTCGTCCACGACAAAGGCAAGGTCGCGCCTGATCTCGGGGAACTTCGGCAGAGGTTTATATTTTATCTCGCCGCCAAGCATTTTTTCTGCCTTAGCGTAGTCGAATTCGCCAAGGTAAACGGGCGTTTCTACGGCAAGCTCTTCCGCAAGATCGGGCGCGAGTTCGCCGAAATAGCCGACTTCTTCGCCGCCGATAAGTACCTTTGCGCTCTTGCCGGGGTGCAGGAAGGGCTTTTGCACGGGTTCATACGCGAACGCACAGCCGAACTCCGCAGCGATCGCCTCGTACACGCCCTTTGCCGAAAAGAAGTCTTCTCCCTCGCCGTACACGCCGAAAGAGATCGTCTTTTCTTCTCGGGGCATATCGGAAAGCGGGAGCGAATCCGCAAGGTATACGCTCGCAAATTCGAACAGGCGCGCCCTGTCGTTGCCGCGGCGCAGGTTCCTCACAAGCGTATTCAGCATCGAGGGCGCAAGCGTCGTGCGCATGATGCTCATATCCTCGCCGATCGGATTTTTGATGCGGATCGCCTTTTCCGCCTCTCCGTCAAGGCGCAAAAGCGCGTAATCTTTGGGCGAAATGAACGAATAGGTGATGATCTCGTTGTAATCCTGCCCGCGGATGATGCGCTTTACCCGCTCTTCTTTTCTCTGTTCGGCGGAATAGCCGCCGCCCGTGACCTTGGCCGTGGGCATGAACGTCCCTTTGATATGATCGTAGCCGTACATGCGGATCACTTCTTCCGCAAGGTCGGGATACCCCTCTATATCCTCGCGGTAAGCGGGCGCGGTGACGGTGATCTTGTCGCCCTTCGCCGTCACGTTGAAATTCAGGCGGGAAAGGATGCCTTTGATCTCCTCTTTCGGCACTTCGATGCCGAGAAGCGCGTTGATCGCGCTGTACGAGGTATTGATGACCGTCGGCTGCACGGCTTTTTCTTCGATGTCGAATCGGTCGCAGGCGATCTCGCCGCAGCCGAGAAATTCGATGAGATTGAGCGCACGATTGATCGCAATGCCCGTCGTATAAGCGTCCACGCCCTTTTCAAAACGGGCGGACGAATCGCTCTTCTGCCCGAGCGCACGAGAGGTGCGGCGGATGTTGGCGCGTTCGAACTTGGCGCTCTCGAAGAGAACTTCGCTCGTATCGTCTTCGATGCCGCTGTTGAGGCCGCCCATCACGCCCGCCAGCGCAACGGGCTTTACGCCGTCACAGATGACGAGATTGTTTTCGGAAAGTTCGAACTCTTTCTCGTCGAGGGTCACAATCTTTTCGCCTTCGTGCGCCCTGCGCACGCAGATCTCGTTGCGAGCAATGCGGGAAAGATCGAACGCGTGCATGGGCTGCCCCAGTTCCAAAAGGACAAAGTTGGTGATATCCACGACGTTGTTGATCGCGCGAAGACCGGAAAGCGCCAACCTGCGGCGCATCCACAGCGGAGATTTTTCGATCTTCAGCCTGCGCACGTAATGCGCGATATAGCGGGGACACAGATCGGGCGCTTCCACGCACACCGTGACGCGCTCGCTGGTGCTGAACGGCGATACTTCATAAGTGAGTTCCACAGGTTTGAGCGGCTTTTTAAGGACGGCGGCAACTTCCCTTGCGATCCCGTAAATGCTCTGGCAGTCCGGGCGGTTCGCCGTGACCGCGATGTCGAAAATATAATCGTCCAACCCCACGACTTTTTTGATGTCCGTGCCGAGCGGAATGTCCCCCTGCAAAATAAGGATCCCGTTCACGTCCGCGCCGTCGTACCAATCGTCGTTGATGCCCAGCTCTTCGCCCGAGCAGAGCATGCCGCACGACTCGACGCCGCGCAGTTTGCCCTTTTTGATCCTGATACCGCCGTGCAGCGACGAACCGTCCAGCGCGACGGGAACGAGCGCGCCTTCGAACACGTTGTCCGCGCCCGTCACGATCTGAATATCCTCGCCGTATTCGCCGCAATTGAGTTTGCATATGCGCAGCTTGTCCGCATCGGGGTGCTTTTCGATCTGCTCGATGCGCCCGACCACGCAGCGGTCGATCTCCTCGCCCACATATTTCAGCTCTTCCACCTCAAAACCGCAGGAGAAGAGTTTGTCTTTGAGTTCTTGCGCAGAAATGTCCGTATCGACATAATCTTTCAGCCAGCTGAAAGGTACTTTCATATCCGTTTCCTCCCGTTAGTCCTTGAACTGTTTCAAAAGGCGCACGTCGTTTTCGAAGAGATAACGCATGTCGTTGATGCCGTATTTGATCATCGCGATGCGTTCCAGCCCCATGCCGAACGCAAAGCCCGTGTATTCGTCCGGATCGATGCCGCAGTTTTCCAGCACGCGGCGGTTGACCATGCCCGCACCGAGGATCTCGATCCAGCCCGTACCCTTGCAGATGCGGCAGCCCTTACCCCCGCAATTGTGGCAGGACAGGTCGACTTCGACGCTCGGTTCGGTAAACGGGAAATACGACGGGCGCAGCCTCGTCTTCGTCTCCGACGTGAACAAGCGGCGGGCAAACTCGTCGAGGATGCCTTTGAGATCGCACAGGGTGATCCCCTTGTCCACGACAAGCCCTTCCATCTGATGGAACATGGGAGAATGGGTCGCGTCGCTGTCCGAGCGGTACACTCTGCCCGGGCTCAAAATTTTGATGGGAGGCTTCTTGTTCTCCATCACGCGGATCTGCCCCGAGGAGGTCTGCGAACGGAGAAGATATTCGCCCGTGATGAAAAAGGTGTCCTGCATGTCCCTGGCGGGGTGATCGGCAGGGATGTTGAGCGCCTGGAAATTATAATAATCTTTTTCGATCTCCGGGCCTTCATAGATCTCGAAGCCCATGCCTTCGAAACACTCGATGATCTCCTTTTTGACGAGGCTCACGGGATGCTGCGTGCCCGTTTCGGCAAAGCGGGCGGGCATGGTGACGTCCACCTTTTCATTCTGATAGCGCTCTTCGATCTCTTTTCTTTTCAGAAATTCCTCGCGCTCGGCAAACTGCGCCTCTGCCCAGGCGCGCACGTCGCTGACGAGCTTGCCCATCGCGGGGCGCTCCTCTGCGGGCACGTCGCGCATCCCCTTGGAAAGGGCGGAGATCTCCCCCGTCTTGCCGAGATACTTCATCTTCAATTCGAACAATTCCTTGCGGGTGTTCGTCTGCCCGATCCCTTCGCCGATCGCGCTGCGGATCGCATCCAACTTCTCTTGCATGATCTGTCTCCCGATAGAAATATTTGCACGATAAACAAAAAGCCCCGCGGGACTTTTGTCCCACAGGGCGCGTGCGTGCGCTGTACCACCTATGTTCACGGAAACGCGTATATGCTTTTCCGCCTCGTTGACCGCTTAACGCGCGGGTCACGGCTTTCCCTACTCTTCGTGCAATTTGGGGAAAGCGACTCGGAAGGGAATACCGGAACGCGCTCTTCGGGGAACTTTTCAGCCGGCGGGCTCCCCTCTCTTGGAATCGCGCATATGCTCCGTCTGTCTTCGTCTCAGCCGTTGCGATAGTTTTCTATATCTTACCCCAAACGCAAAAAAATGTCAACAAAAATTGCGCGGTCTTACGTTTTTTCTCCTCCCTTCGCATTTACGCTTGACTTTTACGTTTTTTCTCCTCACGCGCCTGCCCATGACTTTTGCGCTGTTCTCGCCGCGGCCGCCCGTCAGGCCGTAAGTCGATAGCCGTCCCCGAACAGATCGGCCCCGAAAAATGAGTCGGGCACCTCGCCCACGATCAGCGTTTCGGCGACGAGCACTTGCGTCTGCGCGGTTACATTTTCCGCACCTGCGGGCAGCACGACGCGTACTTCCGCCGATACGTTCAGATAAACGGAATGCACCGTCTGATTGATCCCCGCGCCCGAAAACGAGGATATAAACCCGCTGGACACGCTGCCGACGGACAGAACTTTAAAAGTTATTTCCGGTCCGAACCCCGCGAAAAGCTCTATGCCCGTAAAAGCGCCGAGAGGAACTTTTACCCCTTTGTCCGCCGCGGCGGAGATCTTTGCCATAGACGCGGACGCCGTCGTTCTTGCAAAAAGATTGACGCGCTGCGCGTTTGCGGTTAAGCCGCTCACCCTGCCTTCCGAATCATAGGTGATCGTCACGAAAGAAGAGTATTCGGCGTCCGAAACCGTTTCCGACACGGCGTCGTTTACCGCCTGCACGGTCATACTCCGGACGCTCGCCTCGCAGATGGCGTACAGAATGCCCGAGACGTTTTTTTGCATATATACGGTGACGGCGATGATCACGGCAAGCACGACAACGGCAATGATAAACGCTCTTTTCCTCACCGAAAGCCTGTTCTTTTTATGGCCGCTCCGATTGTAGCGGAATTCCTTCGCATATGCCATACGACATTGTATGCGGCACGGCTCCCCGATTATGCCCCGCAATCCCCGGCCTGCCGCCGTGCGATATTACATTTTTATTACATTGCCGTGACAGGATATGCTTGCGTCACAAAGAGCCATATTATATAATAATTATCGAAAAAGAGTTGCGCCCCATGCGGACCGACCCCCGCGGTGCATAAACATCATCTTTTTCTTATGCTTTTTGCTCAACCTTTTTCATTCTTCCTTATAAAAGAGCGCCCGCCGTCTGTAAAGACGGCGGGCGCTCTCTATATCATATCAGATCGCATAAAAGCATCAAAACGGGGATCGTAACGATACACAAAAGGGTGTTCATCAGCGTTGCGGCGGCGGCAGTCTCTTTGTCTCCGCCGAACATTTCGGCAAAATTGAGAGCGCTCGAAGCCGTCGGCATGGCGCCTATGATAAAGAGCGCGATGATGACGTAGCGGTCGATCGGGACGGCCAATCGCAGGAGAAGCATGACCGCAAACCCCAGGAGCGGCGATAATACGAGTTTGACGAAGGAGACCATATATACGCGCACATCGTCCAAAATCCCGCGCCGGCGCAGGAACGTGCCCGCCGCCGAAGAAACGGACAGACATGCCGGCAAAGCGGTTTGGCCCTCTTTGTCGGGCACTTCCGCCCCCGCCGCAATGTCCGAAATTTCTGTCACAACTGCCGGTTTCCCGCCCTTTGCCGAGTCAGGCGCCGCCCCTCCCGCAAGCGGCCTGCCACAATCTTCCGAAAACGCTTTTGCTTCTCCGGCAAAAACCTTTTGACGTCCGCCGACAAATCGCATATCCGCCAAGCGCACCCCTAAAATGATCATGGACAGCGGGAGAGTCATGTTGCCGAGATACCCGATCGGCGTCATAACCTGTTCGGGGATATGAACGTTCAGAAAGAAAAACGGAAGCGCGACGATCACCGCGATCGTGGGAGGATTGAGTACGATTTTCAGAGGATTGATCCGCTTTTTATCTCCCGTAATGGCAAATACGCCGAGAGTCCACGTCATCGCATTGAAAGCGATGTTATAGACCACTGTATAGAGGACCATCTCGTCGTTTCCGGGAAAAAGCATCTGCATGACCGGGATTCCCATGAACCCGACGTTCCCGAGATACGACGACGCCACGCACGCGCGGCGCGCCGCTTCATTCTTCTCTTTACAGAACAGCAGTTTTGCCGCAAAATAGACGATCAGCTGCAGTGCGACCGCAAAGAACAGCACCCATGCAAAATCGACGAGCATAGACGCTCGAAACTCTTTATTGAAGAGAGACGACATCATCAAAAACGGCTGAGAAATATACAGCAACAAGACGGCGAGAATACTCGCCGCCTTGTCCGGAAACAATTTAGTTTTGCGAAGCAGATATCCGGGCACCGCCAGAACTACGATCATAACGACGTTGACAAACGTCTGCAAGAAAGCCATTTTTATATACCTTCTTTTTTTATCTGTTCCTCATTTTCCCGATCATCCGCGCACGGAATGAACCGCGCTTTATTTTCTGTTCTTTCGTTTCGTCTTCAGATCGTCTTCCGCATCCGCCGCTCCGTCGACCGCTTTTGCCCTTTTATCCTTAGGCTTGATCAAAAGCAACACGACGATACCGATCAGGCACGCGCCGCCGATGCAGATGAACACGACGGAAAGCACGTTGTTGCGCAGCCAATAGGTTTCGCCGGGAAGCGTATCCGCACGGGACGTCACATTGACGACCGTAGCCGCCGTCTGCTCTCCTTTATTATCATAAGCACGCAGCGTCACGCCGAAATATCCGAGCGTTTTAGGTACAAACGAAAGAGAGGATTCCGTCCACGATTCGGCATATTCGTTCTCTTCATCGTCGGCAGAAATCTCGACCCAAGTGCCGTAAGTGCAGGTGCCGTCTTCATCTTTGGAAAGAAGAGCAGCGCGGAGATCTTCCGCTGAGATCACCTCGCCCTCATATGCAGAATTGACAACCAAATAATAGAGTTTATATTCTTCTACAGGCGAAGTAAACGAATTGCTGAGAGCCGTGACCGTAAACTCATCGAACGTATACGTAACGTTCAGATACCCGTCCTCCGCATCGTCCGGCTCTTCAATGGAAATGCCGTTGTACTTGACGCTGAAAGAGAAGGTAGGCACGTTCGTCAGTTCCCAAACATTAGACGCGCTGACGGATGCGACAGGCTCACCGTCGATCACGCCTTCCAAAGCGTTCCCCAAATAATTGACGGGAATAATCCTGAATTCATATACGCCCTCATCCGTCAATTCAATGCGCAACTCGTCATAAGCAAGCCCCGTGCTCGATTGCGTATCCGACCGCGTCGTCCTGTAATACAGATCAAAGGTCATGTCGGTGTAACCGCAGGTCGCGTCGTCGATATACATCTGCAAAGACGGAATATAATAATATGCACCGGTACCGACCTGAATGCTTTCGCCGTCTTCGCCGACGGCCGCTTCAGCAACCGCACTGCGGTAATCCCCGAGCGTCGCGTCATCGAAATTATATTCGGGCAACGTATCCACAGCACCCGGCTCGACCACTCTCAGATAAGAATAGCCGCCCTGCTCGCTGTGTTCGGACGCATACCATTCGACATAATAATAGGCGCTGTTGTCTCCGTCGGTCAGACGAAACGCTACGCTCAGAAGCCCCTCGTCATTCGAAAGAGAAGGGAAATCGCTCTCAAAGAAACGCTTGTCCGAATCCATCTCGCTATAAGGCGCGGGATCTTCGGGCTCGCTGCCGTCCTCTTCGTCGGCCAAATCGGCACGAGGCGTGTCCGCATCGTAAGCATAATAATATCTGCTCGTAGAGACAGAACTGTCGAGCACATCGATCGCGACATAATCGAAATCAAGCTCGGACCCCATCACAAGCAGTTTAATATCGCTGTTGATGACCAGGACGGGAGCCTCGGTATCGGTGACGCTGTTGCTTTCATTGGTCGCAAGGGACTGCCCGTTGATCTCGCGGGCGACAAACAGCTGATTCTCCGCCCCTTCCGCAAGTTCCGCATGGAATGCAAGCGGCGTGATGGGCGTATCCGCGGAAGAAGACGCATAGCGCGCATAATTCCTGCCGATGTTGGTAAAATCGCCGATCTCCGCTTCGTTGACGAAAACGGTAAAACTGCCCGCCGTTGCGTTTTCGGCAAGCGCGACCGTTATTGAACCGTCATCGACTGCGGGCACATCGAGGGCCTCTCCGCCGTTGACGGACACGTCGAGCGCATCGTCCGCGCCGACCGTAAATTCGAGAGTGTTAGAGCTTTTCCCCTCTTTGCCCGAAGTGAAGGGATCCGCCTCCATCGTCATCGTAAAAGTTTCAAAGTTATACTCTTCGCCGAAAGAGAAAGACGTCGTAAAATACCGCGTCTCGTCCTCGCCCGCATACCATTTGAGTGCGAGGTTCTTCCTGTAATATACGTTCGCGCCGTCGGACAGGCGGTATGCAAGGTAACCTTGGTCGCTGTCGGTGGACGCGCCGGATACCGTGAATACATTGCTCGGCGCATAAGTCGTTTCCGCAGCGGCAAATACCATGGACATGCAGGCGCACGCCACGGACAACGCAAAGACCGCGAGAAGACTTATGATCTTGTACTTATGCCTTTTCATTCTGTTAATTGCTCCCGTAGCAAAATTAAAGTAGCGGCAAAGAACGCGGCTGCGCCGCATTCTCCCGCAATATAACTGTACTTGTTTATTTTACACTCTGGCAAAATATTTGTCAAACGCATTCTTCCGCTTTGCGGCAAAAATTTGACAATTCACACCCTTTTTGCCCTCTTTTACAAAACGGTCACATTGAAAAGAGTTTAGAAAGGTCAAAATTCTTCCACGGAACATTCTCTGCCGGCGGTTCGAGCATAAATTTCATCCGCTCTTTCGTAACCGGATGGGTAAATGCGAGCGAATAAGACCACAGGGCGAGATTGCCCTTTTTCGCGTTTTCGCCGCCGTAGCGCATGTCGCCGTAAACGGGATGGGAGATCCCCGCCATCTGAACGCGGATCTGATGCGTCCTTCCCGTGTGCAGTTTGATGTCCGCCAGGCAATATCCGCCCTTTTCTTCAACGATACGGTATTCGAGGGAAGCGAGCTTCGCCCCGTCCGTCGTCTGCGTACAGATATAGACCATGTTGTTGACGGGGTTCTTTTTGAGATAGTTGACGAGCGTCGCCTTCTCCTCTTTCGGCACGCCGACCAGAACGGCGAGATATTTCTTTTCGAAATCGCCGCCGCGCATCTGCTCGGCAAGGCGCGACGCCGCTTTGCTCGTCTTTGCGAACACCATCACGCCGCCCGTCGGCCTGTCCAGACGGTGAATGAGCCCGATGTATACGTTGCCGGGCTTATTGTACTTTTCCTTGACGTAGCGCCTGACCTGTTCGAGCAGGCTGTCGTCTCCGCTCTCGTCGCCGCACGTCGGCACGCCCTGCGGTTTCATCACCACGATGATGTGGTTGTCTTCATATAAAATCGTCAATTCATCCATGAACGTACATCCCTCCGGCGCCGCAAGGAAGCGGAATACCCTCTTCCGTATCAATACCGACTTCGTATGCATCGATCGTGCCCCGGCGCCCTTTCAGGCATAATTTTAATATATTGTGCAGGACCATGGGCTGCAACCCCGTCGTATAGCTGTTGATCAGGAAAAAGAGCGGATCGTCGGAGAGCACTTTTTCGCACAGTTCGACAAAGGGGAACAGGCTCTCTTCGATCTTCCACATCTCGCCCCCCGGTCCCCTGCCGTAAGAGGGCGGGTCCATGATCACCGCGTCGTATCTGTTGCCGCGCCTGATCTCGCGCTGCACGAATTTTTTGCAGTCGTCCACGATGTAGCGGATGCCGCGCTCTATGCCCGACAGCCGCGCGTTTTCGCCCGCGCGCTCGACCATACCCTTCGCCGCGTCGACGTGGGTGACTTCCGCGCCCGCCTTGGCACACGCGACCGTAGCCCCGCCCGTATAGGCAAAAAGGTTCAAAACTTTCACCGGCCTGCCCGCGTTTTTGATGAGCTGCGACATGCAGTCCCAGTTGACCGCCTGTTCGGGGAAAAGCCCCGTATGCTTGAACCCCATCGGCTTGACTTTGAATTTCAGGTCTCTGTACCCCACCGTCCACTCTTCGGGCATCGGCTTTCTGTATTCCCAGGCGCCGCCGCCTTTGTCGCTGCGGCGGTAAACGGCGTTCAGCCCTGGATAGGCAAAGAGATCGGTCTGCGCCCGCCAAATGACCTGCGGGTCGGGGCGCAGGAGCACGACGTCTTTCCAGCGCTCCAGTTTATACCCGTCGCCAGTGGCGATGATCTTATAATCTTTCCAATCGGATGCGATCTTCATGCCGCTCACGCCTTGACCACGGTCAGCGACGCCATGTCGCCGACGATGTCCCAATCTTTGGAATAGCCGTCCGCCTTGCCGCGCTCGACCGAATCGGCGAGGACGATCTTCGCGATCGCGGCTTTATGGTTTTCCAGCACTTTCGCCGCGTTACCTTCCGCCTCGTAATACACTCTGATGCGGTCGGTCACTTCGAATCCCGCCTCTTTGCGCATGGTCTGCAATTTGGAAACGAGCTCGCGTTCGACGCCCTCTTCGATGAGTTCGGGCGTGAGCGCCGTGTTGAGCGCGACCGTGATGCCCCTGTCCGACGCGGACACGAATCCCGCGGCGCTCTCGGTGGAGATGAGAAGATCGTCCTCGGAAAGCTCGACTTCCGCTCCTCCGATCTCCGTTTTATAGGTGCCGCCGCGGACGGCCGCCACGACCGCCGCCGCGTCGCACGTTTCGAGGAAAGAGCGGATGCCGTTCAGAAGTTTCCCGTATTTCGGCCCCAGCGTCTTCATCTGCGGTTTGAGTTTGTAGGAGATGAACGCGCCCGCGTCTTTCGCCTCTTTATATTCTTTGATATTCAGCTCGTCGAGGATGACCCCTTTCAGCTCGTCGTTCAGATCGAGATCGCGCTCGGTCACAACGTACATTTCCGAAAGCGGCTGACGGTTTTTGACGTTGCCCGCATTCCGCGCGGCTCTTCCGAGCACGACGACGTCGAGCACCGAATCCATGCCCTTTTCGAGATCCGCGTCGAACGCCGATTCGTCCGCTTCGGGAAAAGCGCACATATGCACCGACTTCGGTGCGTCCTTATAAAAGTTCGGCACGAGGTTCCGGTACATCTGTTCGGCGATGAACGGCGTGAAGGGCGCCGTCAGCTTTGCGAGCGTGACAAGGACGGTCCACAGCGTGGTATAAGCCGCCGCCTTGTCCTCCGTCATGCCGCTGCCCCAATAGCGCTCGCGGCCGCGGCGCACGTACCAGTTAGACAAAACGTCGACGAAATCCTGCAAAGAGCGAGCGCTGTCGGTGATGTCGTATGCGGCGAGCCCTTTATCCACCGTTTTGATCAGGGTGTTGAGTTTGGACAGGATCCACTTGTCCATCAGCGTCAGTTTGCATTTTTTCAGGTCGTACCTGCTCGGATCGTATTTGTCGATGTCCGCATACAGCACGAAGAACGCATAGGTGTTCCAGAGGGTGCCGATATATTTCCTCTGCGCCTCGGACACCGCTTCGGGATAGAAACGGGAAGGCAACCAGGGCGCACTGGACGTATAGAAATACCAGCGGACCGCGTCGGCGCCCTGTTTGTCGAGAACGCTCCACGGGTCGACGACGTTGCCCTTATGCTTGGACATCTTCACGCCGTTTTTATCGTTGACGTGACCCAGAACGATGCAGTTTTTGAAGGGCGCCTTTCCGAAAAGGATGGTCGAGATGACGAGCAGCGTATAGAACCAGCCGCGCGTCTGATCGACCGCCTCGGATATGAAGTCGGCGGGGAAAGTCTCGTCGAACAGGTCCTTGTTTTCGAACGGATAATGGTATTGCGCGAAGGGCATGGAGCCCGAATCGAACCAGCAGTCGATGACCTCGGGCGTGCGCTTCATGGTGCCGCCGCACTCGCATTCAAAAGTGCAGCCATCGATGTACGGACGGTGCAGTTCGATATCGCCCGAAATACCGCACTTTTCTTTGAGCTCCGCCTTGCTGCCGATGACGTGCACCTTACCGCACTTTTCGCATACCCAAACGGGCAGCGGCGTGCCCCAGTAACGGTCGCGCGAAAGGCCCCAGTCGATGACGTTTTCGAGGAAGTTGCCCATGCGGCCCGTCTTGATCGTCTCGGGCATCCAGTTGACGGAATTGTTGGCTTTGATGAGTTCGTCCTTGACAGCCGTGACTTTGATAAACCAGCTCTCGCGGGCATAGTACAACAGCGGCGTGTCGCAGCGCCAGCAATGCGGATAACTGTGCTCGTAGACCATCTCTTTGAAGAGAAGCCCCTTCTCTTTGAGCAATGCAATGATGCCTTTGTCCGCTTTTTTGACGAACGTACCCGCGAAATCGGTGACAGCGGGCTTAAAACAGCCGCGCTCGTCCACGAGGTTTACGACGGGCAGGCCATACTTCTGCCCGACGCGGTAGTCGTCTTCACCGAAGGCGGGCGCAATGTGTACGATGCCCGTGCCATCGGTCAGCGTGACGTACCCGTCGCACACGACGTAGTGTGCCTTTTCCCGATAACTGCCCTCCGCGTACGGGAACAGCGGCTCGTATTCGGCGTATTCGTAGTCCTTGCCCTTCCTGACGGACAGCGTTTTATACGTCCCCTCTTCGAACAGCGAGGAAACGAGCGCCTGCGCCAGAACGTAACGCGCACCGTCTTCTGTCTGAATTTCCGCATAATCTTCATCCGCGTTCATGCACAGCGCCACGTTGGACGGAAGCGTCCAGGGCGTGGTCGTCCACGCGAGGAACCAGCCGTTTTCCAATCCCTTGCGCTTGAAACGCACGAATACGGAAGTTTCCTTTACGTCCTTGTACCCCTGCGCGACCTCGTGCGAGGAGAGCGCGGTGCCGCAGCGCGGGCAGTACGGTACGATCTTGTGCCCTTTGTATAAAAGGCCCTTCTTCCAGATCTCTTTGAGAGCCCACCACACCGATTCGATATACTTGTCGTCGTAGGTGACGTACGGGTTTTCCATATCTGCCCAGTAGCCGACCCGCTCGGACATTCTTTCCCATTCGCCCTTGTATTTCCAGACGCTCTCTTTGCATTTTTTGATGAACGGCTCGATCCCGTACTTTTCGATGTCCTGCTTGCCGTCCATGCCGAGGAGCTTTTCCACTTCCAGCTCGACGGGAAGGCCGTGCGTATCCCAGCCCGCCTTTCTGAGGACGTGCTTGCCCTTCATCGTCTGATAGCGGGGAATGATGTCCTTCATGACGCGCGTGAGGATATGCCCGATGTGCGGCTTGCCGTTCGCCGTCGGGGGGCCGTCATAGAAGGAGAACTCCTCTCCCCCTTCACGCTCTTTCACGCTGTCTTCGAAGACGTCGTTTTCCTTCCAGAACTCGATGACTTCTTTTTCCCTGTCAACGAAGTTCATCGCCGTGTCTACTTTTTTATACATCGCTCCACTCCTGAAACTTTATTTGCAAAAAAATCGCCCTCTCGTTTTCGGAAAACAAAAGGGCTACCACCAAAACATACAATCATACGCCTGTTTTGATAACGCGGACCGGGTACCGCGCGCAAAACTACGCCCCGCACAATTCCTGCGGGTCTCGCCCTGCGGGCCGAAGGTGATACCTGTATGCGCCCCGGACGCCGCCTTTCACCTTTCTGCGGCTCTCTTTGGAACGGGCTTCGCATACGGCTTGTCCTTCGTGAACGCCGTATTTGCTTTTTTTCTATTTTATCAGTCTTTGCGCCGTTTGTAAAGCGATTTTGCCGGTCAAAAACAAATCCGGGGTCACTGATAATCTTCGAGGATCTTATTGACTTCCACAAGGTCGACGGGCGTAATGATGTTTTCTATCCGCTCGCCCGCAGCGCCGTGTTCGCTCACGAGGACCGCAAGCAGCTTTTTATTCTCTTCGAATGCGGCGAGGACATCCTGTAAAGTGTCCTGTTTGCCCAAATATTTATAGTAAGCAAACAGGTCGCTCTCGCGCACGATCTCCCCGACGGGCGTCTTTGCGGCAAATTCGTCCAGATCGCCGCCCCGTTCCAGAACAGAGCCGAGCGCCTTTATGATGCGGCGGTTATTGATCATGCCGACCATGCGTTTGCCCCTGTATACGGGCAGATTGGAAAAATTGGTGCGCGCGATGAGCATGACCGCCTGTTTTACGCTGATCGCGTCGTCCACGCTGACGATCTTTTTCGGGCGGATCGACTCGCCGATCCTCGGCGGCGTGCAGAGGAGCCGCTCGATCAGCTGCATCTCCTCGACCACCTCGTCGCAGGGCACGGCGATGATCTTTCCGTCCGTGCTCTGATGCACGATCGCGTTTCTCAGCCGCGCGAAATCGATGAGATCGCTCTCATATTTCCGCACGACCGCGTTCATGTCCGCGCTCCGCCGCACCATGTCCGAAAAAGACTGCGCCGCCTTGAAATTATAAAGCTGCCTGAGCTGCGCGTCGATCTTGTTGTAAGAATTGATAAAGACCGCCGCATTCGTCTTGTCCATAGCCTGCCCCCAACGATTTTCTTTTATTATACCACAAATCAGACAGAACGCAAGCCCGTCTGCGTCCTATCTTTCCGAAAAACCGAACAATTTAAAAATCGTTCCTGCTTTTTTTGTAAAAGCCCCGCCGCCTGCCCGAAACGATGTGATATTCCCTCTCGGGCGTCAGCACGTAATCGCTCTCCTTTTTCGGGGACACCATCGCCATTTCTCCCGTTCTTTCTGCGGCGAGGGCGATCCCCGCAGCGCACATGACGATCGGAACGCCCGACACAAATGCCGAGGCGCGCATCATCAGCTGCGGAACAAAATCTTCGATCCCGCCGAAAACGCCGATCAGAACGTCGGCATCGCAAAGGGACAGCGTTTCGGATATTTCGGGGAAATATACGTCTTCCGCAACGAGGATGCCCAGTTTCCCCGCGCCCGTCTCGTATACTTTGAGCGTGCCGCCGCTTTTGAAATCGGAAGAATCGACGGCGCTGAGCATATCCGACACGCCGAGAATGCGCCCGCGCTCCGCAACGGCGGCGCTCTTTCTTCTGATCCCGCAGGAATCGGTGTAACAGCCCGACACGACGACGCACTTTTTTTCGCGGCTCAGGATGGCCGCGTCTTCCAGCTTTGACGTAACTCCCCCCAATTCGCTGCCGTAGTCGACTTCTCCCAATCCGTTGAACCCGAAAACCAGCACGTCGCAAGGGGCGGCGGCTCCCGTTTGCCAATACTCGTCGAGCGAACCTTCCGTCACAAAATGGATCTTCATTTCCACCTCACCCTGCATTATATTGCACAGAGAGAAAAAAAGTTCTCCCTTCCGATTATCCCCGAGAATCGGTTGCCTTTTGTTTTGCTTGATGATATAATGTCTAGCGCATACAATTCATCGTTTTATGGAGTAATTATGCAACGGAAAATACGCCTTACTCCGGTGAGGCTGCTGGTCCTGGGGTATCTTGCCGTCATTCTGATCGGCACGATCCTCCTCATCCTGCCGATCTCGACCAAAGAGATCGGCACGGCTTCGTTTATGGACGCGCTTTTTACGACCGTATCCGCCTCGTGCGTGACGGGACTGATCATCCGAGACACGGCCAGCTACTGGTCCACGTTCGGGCAAGTCGTCATTCTCCTGCTCATCCAGATCGGCGGGATCGGGTTCATGACCGTCGTGTTTACGATCTGGAAACTCGGCGGCAAAAAAATCGGGCTGAAAGAACGGACATTCATGCAGGAAGCGGTCAGTGCCCCCACTCTCAGCGGCATGGGAAGGCTTACGACCACCATCCTTTTGGGCACGCTGGCATTCGAGGCGCTCGGCGCATTCGTGCTGTGTTTCCGCTTCGTCCCCGATCACGGCTGGGGGCCGGGGATATGGATGGCGGTCTTTACTTCGATCTCAGCATTCTGCAACGCAGGTTTTGACCTGATGGGCGACAAAACGGGAGAATTTTCCTCTCTTACGGCATATTCGGGAGACCCCATCGTCTGTCTGACCGTACCCTTTCTCATCATCATCGGCGGTCTCGGCTTTTTTGTCTGGCAGGACATCAAAAACAACCGCCATCACGTCAGAAAATACGAAGTACACACCAAGCTCGTACTCATCATGACGGCGGTCCTCGTCATCGTGCCGACCATTATCATTATGATCGCGGAAGACGACCTGCCGTGGAAAGAGCGCGTCTTCTCTTCCTTTTTTACGGCGGTCACGCCGAGGACGGCGGGATTCAACGTTCTTCCCCTGTCGGGCGCGGGCAGCGTAAAATCGGTAACTATCCTTCTCACCATCATACTCATGTTTATCGGCGGTTCGTCCGGCTCTACGGCGGGCGGCGTCAAAACGAACACGCTCGCCGTCCTCGGCCTTTCTGTCATTTCCCTCATACGAGGCAAGCGCTCGGTCGAATGTTTCGGCAGGCGGCTGGACGAAAACAACGTTAAAAACGCGGCACAGTTCGTGACCATCTTTTTAACGCTCATCGTCGTCGGCTCTGTCCTTTTGTGTCTGTTCGAAGAGCACAACGACGCCTTTGCGAACTCCCCCGTGACCGTCACGGCAGCTGTTTTCGAAGTCGTTTCCGCGCTCGCGACCGTAGGCCTTACGACGGGAATCACCCCCTATCTTACGATCGGCTCGGAGATCGTGCTGTGCATACTCATGTTTTTAGGGCGCGCGGGCTGCATGACCGTCATGCTCTCTTGGAAAGTTCCGTCTGCTCCCGCTGCGGAACTCCCCATGGAAAAAGTACGCATCGGATAAAACATTTTACCCTACAAAGCAATATCCGACGCATAACGGCAGCCGTTTGGCTGTAAATCGAAATAAAAAAAGAGGATTTATATTTTTATGAAATCTGTACTCATCATCGGCCTGGGAAGGTTCGGCATGTATATGGCAAAAAAATTCACCGAACTCGGAAACCACGTCATGGCGCTGGACACGGACGAAGAAAAGATCAACGAGATTCTCCCCTACGTGACGAGCGCCCAGATCGGCGACGGCACGAAATCTGCCGTACTCGACTCGATCGGGGTAGACAACTTCGACATCTGCGTCGTTTGCGTGGGCGAAAATTTCCAGTCTTCGCTGGAAACCACCTCTCTTCTCAAAGAGGCGGGCGCAAAATTCGTGCTTTCGCGTGCAAGCACCGAGATACAGGCAAAATTTTTGCTCCGAAACGGTGCCGACGAAGTGGTATTCGCCGAAAAAGAGATGGCGGAGAGGCTCGCCGTAAAATACAGCGCGAATAACATCTTCGACTACATTCAGCTGACCAGCGAATACGCGATCTACGAGATCCCGACACCCAAGAGCTGGGAGGGAAAAACCATCCGCGACAAAGGCGTGCGCGTAAAATATAACCTAAACATCCTCGCCATCAAGCGGGGCGGAAACCTTATTCCTCTGCCCTCGCCCGATTATATGTTCAACAGCGCGGAACGGCTCATCGTGATGTGCAAAAAGACGGACATCGACAAGATCGTACACTGACCGAAGACAGAATTTAACCGAAAACGGAGAGGCTGCAGCCTCTCCGTTTTTTTAATTCTGTCAATCTGAAAATCGGCCGCGCGCCCCTCTTTAGCGGGGCGCGCGGCATAGTGTTATGACTTTTTTCCGAAAAGATCTTCATACAGAGTGACGTTTTGAAAATCGATCGCGTACTTTCCGCCCTCGATGCCGCGGACGATCTCCACCGTCCTGTCGTTAAATGGCGTGGGGACGCCGCACTTTTTGCCGAACGCGCTCACCGTGCCGTTGATGAAATCAATCTCGCATTTTTTACCCTTTTTCAGGTCCTGCAACATGCTCGAAACCAGATTCGCATGCTTTTTCATCGCGACGGGGATCAATGCGAACGAAACGGCCTTTTTCAGCCCGCCTTTATAATCGAACAGCTTGTCGATCTTATGCCCCTGCACCGGCTCGATGCGGATACCCGACGCCTTGGCGACGTCGATACACTCTTTGATGATGCGCTGGACGACCCTGCGCGATCTTTTGTCTTTCGCCACTTCTCCGAACGTGCCGCCCGTGACGGTGGAGAGGCCGGAAAAAGCGCTGTTGATGAGAAGTTTGGACCACCTGGCGCCGATAAAGTTCTCTTCGACGGTGACCGTCCCCATGCATTCCAAAAGCTCCTTTACGTCCTGCAGATGATTGCCCCTGCCGATCGCGCCGAGCGAAAAGGTGAGCGCGGACGGGTCGGACGTAAGTTCCGACACCCCTTCGCCGTGAAAGGTGGCGCCCCACGCGATGGCGCAGCCGAGCGTCCTGTCTTCTCCGATGATCTCGGCGACGGCGGGTTCGGGCAGACCGTTCTGACAGGTGCAGAGTGCGCCGTCCTCTTTCAGGTGATCTTTGAGAAACGCGACGATGTGCGGGTTGTCGCGCTGCTTGGTCATGAGCAGGATCACGTCGTACTTTTCCGTCATTTCGGAAGGCAGGAGCGCGTTTACCTTCTGCACGAAATCCGCCTTTCCGATAATATGCGCTCCCTTTTCGCGCAGAGCCGCCACATGTTTTTCGTTGCGGTTGACAAGGTCGATCTCGCGTCCCGCCTTGGCGATATAAGCGCCGAGAACCGTACCCATCGCGCCCGCGCCGTAAATTGCACACTTCATACTTCTTTTATTCTCCTTATGCGATATAAAAATCCGCCCGGCGGGCAAAGGCCGCCGGGCGGGCGATGATCGATTTGTTACACGATATACTTTTCTTCCGCCTGCGGCGCGTTGTCAAGCTCTTCCTTCTTCGCCTCGTAGCCGTGTTTGCCGAGAAGCGCATAAGTTGCCTGCTTGCCCGCCTCGACGCCCGGCTGATTGAAGGTGTCGATGTTGAGCATCGCACCCGCGTACGCCGTCTGCAGCTCGAACAGATACATGAGCTGACCGAGGGTAAACTCATTGACTTCGGGAATATTGACGGTATAGTTCTGCCTGCCCGCCTTGGTGAGCGCATAAGCGGTCGCCTTGTTCTCCGCCGTGATGAGTTCGTTCATCGTGTGCCCGCCGAGGAAAGACACGTCGGGGATATCTTCGCAGCCGTGCGGAATATCCACTACCGTGCGGTAATTTCCGACGGAAAGGAAAGTGACGACCTTATCGAAAGGTCCTTCCGTATACAGCTGAACCTGCGAATGCTGATCGGTGACGCCCAGCGATTTTACGGGGGTCTGCCCGACATTGCACGGTTTTCCGTCCAGCGTTACGTTCTTTCCGAGGCTTTCCGCCCAAAGCTGGCAATACCAGTCCGCCATAAGTTTGAGGCTGTCTGCATACGGCATCATGACGCCGACGTTTTTGCCCCTCTGCATCGCCATCACCTGCAAGACCGCACAGGCAAGAGCGGGATTTTTCGTAACGGAAGGCTTGTTGCACACGCCGTCCATGTAAGCGGCGCCCGCGAGCATCGCCTTGATGTCCAGCCCGAGAACGGCCGCAGGAAGCAGCCCCACGGGGCAAAGCTCGGAGAATCTGCCGCCCACCCCGTCGGGGATATAGAACGTTTTATAATTGTTCTGTTTGGCAAGTTTGATGAGATTGCCTTTGATATGGTCGGTCGTCGCGATGATATTTGCGCTCGCCTTGTCGCCGAGCGCCTTTTTGAGAATGTCGTTGATGATAAGGTACTGCGTCATCGTCTCGCTGGTCGCGCCCGACTTGGTGATGACGTTGAAGCAGGTCTTTTCCGGTTCGATGACGTCTAAAAGCGCCGCCATCCTTTCGGGATCGACGTTGTCTTCCACGTAGAATTTCGGGCCCTTCCTCTTGGACGGCGCCAGATCGTTGTAATGCAGGTGACACAGCGCGTTAAACACGGCGATGGGGCCGAGCGCACTGCCGCCGATGCCCAGCACGACGAAATATTTGAATTTGCGGCGCACTTCTTTCGCGGTGGCGATGATGTCTTCCACGATCTCTTTCTGATTGTACGGCAGTTCCGTCCAACCCATCATCCCCTTGCCGCGCCCCGCCGCAACGCAGTCGAACGCGTCGGCCGCCGCCTCTTTTTCGCGCGCGAGATCCGCGTCGGTAAACCCGTCGGCGCCGACAAACTTTTTCATCATATTGTTATAGTCGACGGTCACGCGCATACTGTTGCGCCATTCCTTGTTCCTGAAATTCATGCTGATTCCCTCCGAATTTGTTTGCTTAAAGACAGAATACTGCCTTATTCTATTGTAAAACAAAACGCACCGCCTGTCAACGGTTCGCGAAAAAAAAGGCTCGTTTTTCGCAATTTTCCGCATTTTACTGCGAAAAACGCGGAGATTTTTCCGAAAAATGCCCTCCGCGCCCGTTCAGCCGATTTTATAGATGATCTCGTCGAGGTAATCGCACGCTCCTTTCAACTCGCGGTATTCCCCGTAATCGCCCGCATAGACCTCGATGAGTGCCGCCCCGTTAAACCCGGCGTCTTTGAGCCGTCTCAAACATTCTTCAAAATCGAATATTCCCCTGCCGGGAAGGCAGATTTTTCCGTTTTCGTCCACGTCGGACAGGTGCACGTGCGAAATGCTCCCCTCCATGTCTTTGATATACATCTGATACGGATAGCAGGAAAGGCGCGCCTGTTTCACGTCGAGAACGCCCGAAAGCTGCGGACAGCGCTCTTTCAGCTCGCGGAAGATGCCCGGCTCGTTATACAGCGCCCAATGCACGTTTTCCAGGCACAGCCGCACCCCGTGCGCACCGCATGCCGCCGCGATCTCGCAAAAGTTCTTACCGAGCTTTCCGTAATCGGGCGGGGCGGAATTCTTTTTCAGTCTGGTCGTGCCGTGAAAAGTATACCGTTCCGCGCCGAAGAGGTGTGCCGAACGCATCGCACCGTCCAGGGTGCGGAAAGCGTCCGCCTTCGCGCGGGGATGCGCGCCGAAAAGCTGCGGTTCAAACTGCGTGTTCAGAAGATGCACCGAATTGACCCGAAGGCTCCCCTTGCGGGAAAGCAGAAGGCGGGCAAACTCTTCGGTATATTCCGAAAATGTCGTAAGAAAGATCTCCGTGGCCCGCACGCCGAGCCCGTCGAGAACGGCGAGCGCGTCTTCGTTCATTTCCCGCAGGAAAAGAGACGCCGTAGAAACGCCCGTGTACATTGTGCCCCTCCTCAGTAAAACTGTTCCATCAGCTCGTCTGCGGCGTCCTTCATGAGCCCGTAACGATTGTACAGGGTCATGATGGTAAAGCGGTCGCGGATCTTATAGCAGTTGAACAGCATGTCCCGCACCGTATCGCGCGACACGCCGATCTCGGAAAAACGGGTCGGGCAGCCGAGGGCGGACAAAACACCCGCCACCCATTCCGGCTCGGGGAGCGATTCCGCAAGCGCCGCAACCGTCTCTTTGCCCGGAAAATCCTGCGGCACAAAGGCGATGCGCTTGTACATTTTCAGGCTGACCATCGTACCGAGCCCGACTTTGACCCCGTGCAGAGGAATTCTTTCGCCCCGACGGAGAAAATCCATCTCCAAAAAGTGCGACATATGATGCTCTGCGCCGCTTGCGGGACGCGAATTGCCCGCAATGACCATGGCATAGCCCGAAATGAGAAGCGCGCGCAAGAGTGCGTCGATGCCCTCCCTGCCGCATTGCTCGATGCTCGCGATGTTTCCGACACACTTGTCGAGCGCGACGCGCATGAGAGACGCCGCCTCTTCGTTGTACGATTCCCCGTTGAGAAAGTGCGACATTTTCCAATCGGTCAGGCAGCAGAATTTGGCGAGGATGTCGCCCGTACCCGCGCCCGTCATGATCTTCGGCGCACCGCACAGGATGTCGAAATCGATGAGGATGTCCGAAACGGTCTGCGCGTTTTCGGTGATCTTGAATCCCTTTTTGATGAGGGGCGTCACGCCCGAAGTAAAGCCGTCCATGCTGGCTGCAGTCGCGAGCACGCCGCACTTTTTACCCGCATGAAAGGTCGTGTACTTTGCGATGTCGTTGAGCGTTCCCGCCCCGACGGCGAGGACATAATCACAACCATCCAGCTTGTCCGACACGAGCGCACACGTCTTTTCGTCCGCGACGGGCTCCTTTTCGGGAATGGTGTAAAGGGCAGCGCTCAGACCGTACCCTTTCAGTTTTTCGGCAAACGGAGCGCCGAAGCGGACGGTGTTTTCGTCCGTTAAAACAAGGATGCGACTGTCCGCCGCAGCCGCGCGGAAAACGGGGTAAAATTCGTCCGAGGCGTACTCCGCGTTGATGCCGTATTCTTTGGATAAACTTACGATGTCGTCATAATTTTTCATACGCAGATTGTAGCACAAACAAGGCGGCGCCGTCAACAAAATCGCATGCCCCGCCGTTGACAGTGCCCGCCCCGCCGTGCTATAATGAAAGAAAAAACGGAGGCCGCCATGCCGTTTGTCCCCTATCGCCATAAAGTGCAGTATTACGAGACGGACACGATGAAGATCGTGCACCATTCCAATTACGTCCGCTGGATGGAAGAGGCGCGGGTCGACATGCTCGAACAGATGGGCATCGGCTACGACGTAATGGAAAAAGCGGGGATTTTAAGCCCAGTCCTTTCTGTAAAATGCGAATATAAATCGATGACGCGGTTCCCCGATACGGTGGAGATCTGTGTGCGGCTCGTGCGGTACACGTGCGTAAAATTCGAACTTTCCTACCGGATCTGCGACGCAAAGACGGGAGAGCTTCGCACCCTTGGCGAAAGTTCGCACTGCTTTATCGACGAGAGCGGCAAACCGATTTCCCTGCGCCGCAAATTTCCCGAATGGGACAAAACTTTTTTGTCTTTTGCCGAAAACGAAAAATAAAACAACAAGCGACGCACAAAACGCCCCACCGGGAGAAAATCCCCGGCGGGGCGTTCGTTTATTGACGACTTTCGGGAAATTGCGCCGAAAAAGAGGACACGAATTCTTTCCCGTTCAGATAGGACAGCGCCCCTTTGAATGTAAAAGAGAGCTTTTTGGCGACGAGAATCTGCCGCTTTACGCGGTATTTTTTGTTGAGGTCTTCGTCGCCGTACTTTTCGTCACCCGCCACGGGATGCCCGCAAAACGCCATGTGTGCGCGGATCTGATGGGTCTTGCCGCTGTGCAGGCGAATACAGACGCGCGCAAGCTCCCCCCTGTTTTCCGCCCCGAAATACTCGGTGACGATCTTTTCCGCTCCCTCGCGCGGGCGGGAAAATACGGAAACGCGCACCGCGCCCGCATCCTTTTTAAGATATGCCGTGAGAACGGCGGACGGCCGCGAAAAGGGATGAAAGCAGACCGCCTCGTAAATTTTTTCCGCGCGGCGTTCGCGGAATGCGGCAAGAAGCGCCTCTTCCGCCGCGGCGTTCTTCGCAAAGCAGATGACGCCCCGCGTGTTGCGGTCAAGGCGGTGGATAAACCGCGCATCCGTTTTTTCGGAAAGGCAATAAAAGAGCGCCTCCGAATTGACGCCGCCGTATTTATCGGCGACGAAGATATTCTCGTCCTCGTACACGGCATCGAAAAACGCGCGGGATTCCTCCTTCGGGGTGGTAAAATAGACGACCTCGTCCCCGGGGGCAAGCATTACGTTTTTGCCCGTCTTTTGTCCGTTGACGCGGATCTCTCTGTCCCGCAGCAGGCGCGAAAAGGCGAACGAACCCTGCGGATATACGCTGTCTGTGAAGTCTCTGAGCGCGACACGCTCCCCTGCCGTGAATTTTTTCACTCTTTTTTCCGCCGAAATGTTTTTTTAACGATATACAGGCCGCCGCACAGGCGACCGCCAAAGCGCAGACGGCAAACCATCTCCCCAAGACGATCGCGCCGTAAACGGCATAGGCGAGCGCGAAAGCCGTACCCGTCTGCACGGCCGCGTTGACGAGGGCGCACTTCCACCCGAGTTCGCGCGCCGACGCCGCGATCGCGGAGACACACGGCGAACAGGCGAGCAGAAATGCCGTAAAGGCGATCGCAGACGCCGTGCTCATCGCGGACGACAGATCGCTCCCGTAAAAGACGGACAGCATGCCCGCCACGCTCTCCTTTGCGATCAGCCCCGTAAGAGCGGACAGGGCGACCTGCCAGTCGGTGATCCCCATGGGATAAAAAAGATATCTGAACGCGCCGCAGAAAGTTTCCGCCATGCACCCCGCACCGCCCGTGCCCACATAGGCGAAGGAAAGGTCAAACGACAGAAAGAACCACATGACGATGAGAACCGCCGCGACGACCGTTACGATCTTTATTATAAACTGTTTGAGATAAAATAGCAACGATTTTGCGACCAGGCGGAAAGACGGCACTTGCAGCCGCGCGATCTCCATGACGAAATCTCCGCCTGCGGGGCGCACCTTTTTCAGAAGAAACGCCGCCGCAAACGCGAGTGCGGCGCCGCCCAGATAGATGAGGACGAGAGCGGGAAACGGGTGATTGAAAAAGCTCGAAGCGACCGCGAGAAAAACGGGCATCTTCGCGCTGCAAGGAATATACGGGAGAATCAGGATCGCCCGCCGCTGCAGCCGCTCGTTTTCCAATCCCCTCGTCGTGAGTATGGCCGCGGCGCTGCACCCGAACCCCATGAGAACGGAAAACGCCGCCCTGCCCGTCAGCCCGACTTTGCGGAAGATCCCGTCCGTCATGAACGCGAGAGCAGACATATATCCGCTCTCTTCCATCAGAAAAAGAGCAAAATACAGCACGGCGATCTGCGGCAGAAAGGAAAGCAGCATCCCGAGCCCCGAAAAGAGCGCCGACACAAACCCTGCGGCGGCCGCCGCGCCGCCCGCATCCAACACGAACGAGGACAGCCGCCCGCCACCTTCGGCAAAAGCGGCTTCGATGAGATCTTTCAGTATAACGCCCGGCATATGCTCGGCAAAAGCGAAAAAGAATACCGCCAAAAAAGTTATAAAAAAGAGCGGAATGGCGACATACGGACGATACAGCCACTTTTCCGCGCGGCTTTCGCGGTACGAACCGCCCGACCACGCCTCGGCAAAGAGGTCTTGCCTGATCTGCGCAGAAGAAGCGTGCAAACCGGAAAACAGCCATTCGCCTAAAAAAGTTTTCAGCCTTTTTATATCCGCGCGGCTGTGCGCATTGACGCACAGAACGGGCACGCCGAGCGCCCGAGCCAGTTTGCTTTCGTCCGCATGTCCGCCGCGCTTTGCGAGAAGATCGCACATGGTCACGACGAGAACGGTCTTTTCCGACATCTGCGCGGCATCGGCAAGCAGCCCAAGCGAGCGAGGCAGCGTGAGGGCGTCCGCAACGACGATGGCCGCGCCGTGCGTGTTTTCGATCTCGGCGCGGGCGCAGCGCTCCTCCATATTCGGCGCACCGAGAGAATATATGCCGGGAAGATCGGCAACGACCGCCCTTTTCCCCCCGAATACGGCCGTCCGCTCGGTCACGCCAACCGTGACGCCGTGCCAGTTCCCCGTTTTCGCATGCCCGCCCGTCAACGCGTTGAAAAGGGTCGACTTGCCGCAATTCGGATTACCGACGAGCAAGACGCGCGGCGCGTTCTTTTCGTTCATTCCGTCTCCTCCCGTTCGCATTCGATACGGGCGGCGATCCCCTTGCGCACGGCAAGCCGCACGCCGCCTGCTTCCAGCATAAGGCTGCCGCCGAACGGCGCACGGCGCACGAGCGTGACATGCGCACCCGCATACACGTTCAGCAACGCGAGTCGCCCTTCGATGTTTTTTCCCGCGCAAACGCAGGTAACGTGCGCACTCTCTCCCTCTTTCAGGTCGCTTACATTCATAAATTTACTATATGAACCGCAGAAGCGCGTTATTCTTACCGCCTCGCCTTCAAAATACTGAAAATCAAATAATATTCGACAATTGTTGACATTTAGTCGAAAGTTTTCACTTTGTTCACAAAATGATCAAATCGGCTTGAAATTTGCAAAGGTCTATGATAAAATAATGGTAACGATAATCTATCGGAGGATATGATATGGCAAAAAAGAAATCACTGATGATGTTCATCCCCGGCGCGATCGCCTGCGTTTTGGGCATCGTCGCATTCTGCATGATGTTCCTTCAGGCAGTACATTTCAGCGCGAATGACGGAGGGATCTCCATCACGCTCGAAGAGGTCGGATACACGGGCGCACAGCTTGCTTTCGGCTATGAGGAAGAAGTTCTTAGCGCTTCCAGAACGATCCTGAACTTCAATATCATGACCACGCTCGCGTTTTTCCTGCCGCTCATCGGCGGCGTACTCGCCCTGATCTTCAAAAACGGATTTATCACGAAGATCGTGACCACCGCCTGCTTTGTGGTCGGCGCGGTTTTCCTGTTCTGCACGGTCGCTTTCATGCCCGTCGGATTGCCCGAAGCGAGCAAAGACGCTTTCGACGCATCCATGTGGGCGCTGTCCGCAGGCCCCATCGTGGCGGGCGTCCTGTCCATCATCGGAGCAGTCGTCTGCTTCTTCAAAGGCACCATCGCAAAAGCGCTCACTCGCTGAATCCCAACACGACAAAAAAAGGAAGTCTTTCAGGACTTCCTTTTTTTTGCCTTACATTGCCTCCGTCTGTGCAAATCATAACATTCATTTATGCACTTTAAGGGCATGCAGCATTTTTACGAACGCGGGGTCGAAATGATCGACGATCTCGCTGCGGCCCGTGTCGAGCGGCTCGATGGCGCGCATATCCTCGTCACTGAGCGTAAAATCCCAGATCGCGAGATTTTCTTTCATCCGCTCTTTATGCGTCGTTTTGGGAATGACCGCAATGCCGCGCTGAACGCTCCACCTGAGTGCGACCTGCGCCGCGCTCTTGCCGTACTTTTTGCCGATCGCCGTAAGCACGGGATGGGTAAAGATTCCGAACTTTCCCTCGGCAAGCGATCCCCATGCCTGCGGTACGACGCCGAACTCTTTCATTGTGTCGAGATTTTTCTGCTGTTGGAAAAACGGATGTATTTCGACCTGATTGAGCATTGGTTTGACTTCTGCGGTCAGGCAAAGATCGGCAATGACGTGCGGATAACAATTCGCCATACCGATCGCGCGGAGTTTGCCCTCTTTCAGCCCCTCTTCCAGCGCGCGCCAGCCGCCGTAATAATCTCCCATCGGCTGATGCAGGAGCATGAGATCGAGATAATCGAACCCAAGTTCCGCAAGGGAACGGTCGATCGCCTTTTTCGTTTTTTCGTAACCGATATCCTGCACCCATATTTTGCTGGTCACGAAAACCTCTTCCCGTTTCAGTCCGCTCTCGCGCACCGCCTCGCCCACGGCGCGCTCGTTCATGTACGCCGCCGCCGTATCGACCATGCGATAACCGCACTCGAAGGCATCCAGAAGGACGCGCTTCGCCTCTTTATGATCGGGGATCTGAAAGACACCGAATCCTTCCTGCGGCATTCTGACCCCGTTGGAAAATGTCACATATTCCATGATACGTTCTCCTTATTTTTGTCCGTCCATGTCGGGATACATGCCCGCATACGCCTCTTCCTGTTCGGACGTCGCGTTATAATAGCGTATATTCTTGTCCAGCGCCGCGATCTTTTCCATTTCTTCGTCCGTCAGCGCAAAATCGAAAATATCTGCATTGGCGCGGATATGATCGGGATTGGCGGAGCCGGGGATCACGATGAACCCTTTCTGCGTATGCCAGCGCAGGATGATCTGTGCGGGCGTTTTGCCGTACTTTTCCGCAAGAGATACAAAAATCTCTTCTTGCATCAGTTTTTTGTCGCCGTGGCCGAGCGGGTACCACGCCATAAGTCGGGTCCCGAAAGGTGCAAGCGCCTGCATCGTCTCCTTTTGCGTGCAATACGGGTGCGCCTCCAGCTGAATCACGTGCGGCATGATCTCGGCAGCGTCCAAAAGTTTTTGCAGTTTTTCGCCGTGGAAGTTGGAAATGCCGATCGATCTCGCTTTCCCCTCTCTATACGCTTTTTCCAGCTGTCTGTACCCTGCGATGTAATCGCCCGCCGGCTGATGGATAAACAGGAGATCGACGTAGTCGGTACCGAGCCTTTCCAAAGTTTTTTCTACGGCGTCGTCCGCTTTATAGACGGTAGGCCAGAGTTTTGTGCTTAAAAAGATCTCGTCTCTCTTCACGCCAGACTTTTTCATCGCCCTGCCAACCGCTTTTTCATTGACGTAAGCGTTGGCGGTGTCGATCAATCTGTACCCGTCGCCGAGCGCCGCGATCACCGATTTTTCTGCCTGATCGGGCGTAAGCAAAAAAGTTCCGATTCCGAGCGCGGGGATCTCGGCCCCGTTGCTCAATGTGAATTTCAGCATTTTTATCAGACTCCTTATCTTAATTTTTTTTGATATACGGCGCAAACAGCCGTTCTGTCTGTTCGTCTGCAAATCTGCCGACCCAGTCTTTGGGCTCGAACGTTCCCCCCGACATGCACCAGCACGTCATCATCCCGTACAATTGGCTGATCAAAAGATGTGCGAGCGTCTCTACGGGCGTTTCCCCTGAAAGCTGCCCGACCTCCACGGCATCTTGCAGTATATTTTCCAGCATCGCGACGTCAAATTCATACTTCGACGGATAATTTTCGGGAAGATCCGCCGGATCGAGCACGTTTTTGATCCACTGCCTGCAAATCCGAATACCGCAGCGCTGCACGCCGTGCATGAATTTTTCACTGTAACGGCGCAGCTTTTCTGCCATACCGCTCTCCTTCATGGCCAGGATCTCTTCGCCCACCGCAGAAAAATAGGCATAGCCTATATCCTGCACAACGTCTTCTTTCCTCTTGAAATAAACATAAAATGTCCCTTTCGCCACACCGCAAAAAGAAGTGATGTCATCGACGGACACGTTATCGAATCCTTTCTCTGCAATCAGCTTCTCGGCCGCGTCTACGATCTTCTTTTTTGTCTCTTCCGCCGCCTGTCGTCTCTTGTTCATCTTTCTCCTCCTTGCGCGTACATTGTAGTACATTTATGACTTAAAGTCAATGACTTTAAGTCATAAATGCTGATATTTTTTTCATTTGCATGAAAACCGCGAGCAAATCGCCCGGAACGCCTCTTCGGCGCTTCAAAACATCACATTCACAAGATTGACAATGAAAACGGCAACGGGCATAAAATGAAAAAAAACAAATTTTTTTTCATTTTATGCCCTAAAACATTTGAAATTTTTTTGATTTTGCTATATACTATTAAAGCACTTTGAAATGCGGGGATGTAGCTCACCCGGTAGAGCGATACGTTCGCAACGTATAGGTAGTCAGTTCGAGTCTGATCATCTCCACCA
>CALVMD010000010.1 GCA_944342025.1 uncultured Clostridia bacterium
CAAGGACGGAACGGAAACAATAACGCTTTCCGAGTTGGAAAGCGCAAAAAGTTCGGATATAAAATGCGTAGGTGCACTGAAAATTGCACAGCAGACCGATGATAGCCGTCATAATCCTGTAATCGAGCCGGTCTGTACCGAAAAAATACGGGCTCATCAGCCTCATCAGATCGAATCCGTTTTCCGAAAACCCCTTGCCTAAAGACAACAGCGGCGCGGAAAGCCCCGCTATGGTCAGCACGCCGAGGGCAACAGCCAAAGCGCCGCACACCGCGCTTTTAAGCGTTGTTTTCATTTTTCCCTCCTCTCTGTATAATACATTATAGCACCCGCTTTATAAAAGTCAAGTGTTGAACAATATGCAGACAAGGCCTCCGCAGATTTTCTGCGGAGGCCTCCCCTTTTTTAAAATTTAATATTCCAAATTTGTTTTATATCCGCAATAAACCCCTCCTCTCTTTTCGCAATTTCTCGCTCGTCCCATTCTTTTTTATCGATCAGCGTTCTCGTAATCAGGCAATCTGCGAGATCTTTGATCCCGCGCTTTCTGCCCTCTCCGTTCATTTTCCTTTCAAACGAAAAGTTGCGCAAAGACGTATTCAATTTGGCATTCAGCAAAGTCATATTGCCGATACTGTAAATCGCCTTGCCCCGGGTTTTGACAGCCTCTTGCTCATCCTGTACTTTTGCGCCGTCAGTCCCGTATACAGGCACCTGTGCAATCGGCCAATATTTTTGCCATTTTTGCGGCATGATATGTTCCAAAGTATATGTATACTTAAGTTCTTTTATATCCGCATGGCTCTGCTCGCGCTTATAAAGCTCGATCCAAAACAGCAACAACGTCGCCAGTTTATTGCTTCTGACAGAAGTCAGCCCCGCCAGAAAACTCGTTTCGTTAATTTCTCCCGAGCAATTAGCCATAAGCATTTGCACGCTTACGCCTTTCAACAGTTGCACACATTCTTTATTGTAATTCTTGGTCGTTGCGCCGCAGACCGCATGCAAAACGATATATCGCTCTATGTCGGCGCACTTTTGTTCCAATTCGCTGTCGTCAGGAGACTCTTCCTTCTGATTTTTGTAGAGCAAATTTAAAAAATACGGATAAAAGGTTGAAACCTCCAATATGTCGCAAATATGAATCAGTCGGAGAAAATAATCGTCGTACTTAAACTGCGTACAGTTTTCAAATGCAACAATTTTTTCCTTATACAGCCCCGACATCTCTTTGATCTTTTCAATAAACTCTTTAAGGACCTCTTTCCCCATCCCCTCGATATGTTTTTTATAACAAACCGAAAGATCAGACATTTTCATTTCAGACGGATCAAAAAAGCCATCGATCACGGCTACGCAATGCAACAAAATTTCCAGATTTTCACGGAAAAGCCTGCCCGACTGATGCTTCGCCGTCCAATATGCGATGTCCTCTGCAGAACTTAAAAACGCCTGTCCCCACGTTTCCTGATAAAAGGCGATCGCAGCAGCTTCCGCGTCTTGAATCGTCGGGTCGTCTTTCAATACGTCGATATATTTTTGATACAGAGCGTTTTTGATCGTGTCGGAACACGTCAAGCGAACGCCCGCAGTATTAACGGTGTCAAAAATAGCCTGTTCGTTTTCCTCTTCCCCCAAGTCGATATTGACTAAAAATTTGATTTTTTCTTTCGTAAGGTTTTCCCACAACCTTTGCACGGCATCAACTTCACACTTTTCCGACAAATATTGCATGAAATACCGATAGCACTGCAAGATTTTGTCTTGGGGCGCTTCGGGCTCACGAGACCGGATATCTTCACGGCGCGCATTTTCATCGGCAACAAATTCGTCGGCAGAGTATGCCCCCTCGATCACTTTTTCATAACTTTTTTTGTCGACGTGCGAATGCCTTATCTTGACCTCTTTCCGCCCGGTAAACGAATTCCTGATGACAAACAGCTGCGCGTTCAATGCCGACTCGAGCTGACTGCGCACTTCTTGCGAATAATCATTGGGCGTCTTCATCAAACTGTCGTAAACCGCCCTGAGCAGAATACTCAGCGTCGTCAGCCTCTGCTGCCCGTCGATAATCATAAACCGAGTCGGCTCTCCGCTCGGCGTTCTTTTCTGTTTGAGAATAATCGATCCCAAAAATGCGCTTTTCGACACGTCCAGTAAATTCTCGATCAATTCTTCCCAGTTCTCAGACGACCAAACATATCCCCTCTGAAAAAACGGAACTTCATAAAAACAATCGCCTTTTATAAAAGAAAAGGCACGTTCGTGTGCTTGCATGTCTGCTCCTCACATATAATTTTAATTTGTCCGCAACCCATCAGAATTTTTCCTGCGATGCGGGCGCTCAGCCATTCAGGATCTGTTTCTTTTTGGCGGCAAATTCTTCTTCCGTCAGAACGCCGTCGCGACACAGCTTGCCGTAACCTTCCAACAGTTCGAGGCGCTCCTTCTCTGTATCGCATGCGCAAAGATCGCGGCGTTTCTTTTCGGCCTCTGTGATCGTGTCGAAAGCAGCCTTCCCGTCGGGAACTGCACCGCTTTCGCACAAAGCCTTATCGGGAACAGATCTTTTGCAGATACAAAACGCCGTAAACAGCACTGCCCCGAAAATGAAAGGCAGATACGCGTATGTAGTACAAAAAACATCATGATTTGCTTTCGTGATGCAGGCGTAGGCTATGCCGACAGCCGCATATACAGTTTGAGCCGCAAAAACGGCAATCGCCATGCCCGTCTGCGCACGCGCCGCCTTCGGAGAAAACACCGCACATACGCCGATGATCATCGCCGCAATGCCAAGCAGATATTGCAAAATGCAGTATATCCCCAGCAGGATAACGCCTGCCCCGCCTTGCGGAAAAAAGGTACTTTTCATCGACATAAGATCGAAACCGTTTTCAACGACGACCGCTATCGAAACAGCTCCGCCAAGCGGGGCAATAAGCCCGGCAAAGGTTACGCCGCCCAAGTAAAACAACAGCAAGCCGCACATAAGATTCCGAACGGATACCTTCATAATCCCCCCCCCCTTTTTTCATATAACCATTATATCCCGCCTGCACCGTATTTGCAACAAATTGGTAAATTTTTTACGGAAAAAACGTCCGTCGTTTGCGCACGGCGTATGCCTAAGCATGCAAAAAGCCCTCGGGCGGGGAAGAGCCGTTCCCTTCCCGCCCGAGGAGGCCTGCCTTTCCGTCAGATGAAAAAACTTACGATCAGCAGGACGGCGACGCCCGGAACGCCGAAGATCCCCGCGACGAGCGCCGTCCACCACTCGACGGGAATCGCCACGCCGGGAATGAGATTGAGCAAAAAGATCGCCCCGACGCCGACAGCGGCGTTGATTGCGACTTTTAAGATGGTTTTGAACGTGACCTTGAAAAGTTTTAAAAGAATGCACAGCACGACGAGCGCGGCGAGCGCGATCAGAATATATTGCAGCGTTTGCGGCATTTTGCGACCTCCCCATAATAAGTTGTCCTTATTATGCGGCGTTTTGCCGCCGACAATACGGCTGTTCCGCTATTTCGCCGCCATACCGCAGCAATCACCCGCTAAACCGCGCGGCCGAGGCCGCCATGCTCTTCCCCTCTTCTGCGGTATAAAAAAAGCGCCGGGATGCCGGCGCTTTTTTAAATTTTTTACTCGTAGTCCACAACGTTGACCCACTTTTCGAGGAAAGCCTGCTCTTCTGGAACGGCCTTGGTCGTCTGGCTGGCCGCAACGATCGGGAGAGCTTTCTGTACGAGCTGTTTGGCGATGCCCGTCTTTTCGCAGAAGAGCCTGAGATACTCTTCGGCGATGTCGTCTTTGCCTTCGAGCTTGAACAGGAGATAGGTGCGCGCCGCGTCGCAGCGAGCGTTGCCCTGCGTGGCGTGCGCCCAGTCGATGATGAACTTTCTGCCGTCGGGGCTGACGATGATGTTGCCGGGGTTGAAATCGCCGTGGCAGAGCTTATCGTGCTGGGGCAGAGAATCGAGCAAAATGTGCAGGTCGTAACGGGTGGTCTTATCGAACTTCGTCGACGAGATCTTGCGGTGCATCTTATCTTTGAGCTTGGTCAAAAGGGGCACCTTCTGCCCGAGGACTTCGACCTGCAGATCGACGAACTCTTCGAGATACTGCTGCATCTTGTCGGGATTTTCGTCCATCAGCTGCTGCATGGTCTTGCCCTCGACGAAATCGAGGACGATCGCCCATTCGCCGTTGACCTTGGTGACTTCGTGCACGGCGGGCACGTTGAGGGAGGTCCCCTCCTCTACGCGCGCCGTGTTGAGCGCCTCGTTCAGGACGTCCGACTTCGGATAAGAACTGTTGAACAGTTTGACGAGCGTTTTGCCCTCTCTGTAAATGGTCTTTTTATCTGTTTTCTGAATAATTTCCGCCATGGTATTTTCCCCTCCTTATTTACCGTAATAGCATTTGAGATACATTTCTTTGATCTCGGAAATGAGCGGATAGCGGGGGTTCGCGCCCGTGCACTGGTCGTCGAACGCCTGCTCGCACATCTCGTCGAGCCTGTCGAGGAAGTTCTGCTCGTCCACGCCGTATTCCTTGATCGTCTTTTTGATGCCAACTTTCACTTTCAGCTCTTCGATCGCCTTGATGAGGTTTTTCACCTTCGCGTCGTCGTCCTTGCCGCCGAGTCCGAGATATTCCGCAATCTCCGCATAGCGGCGCTTAGCGTGCGGATAACCGTACTGCGGGAAGGTGCCCATCTTGGTGGGAACTTCGGCACTGTTGAAGCGGATGACTTCGCTGATCATGAGCGCGTTTGCGATACCGTGCGGGATATGATGGAATGCGCCCAGCTTGTGCGCCATGGAGTGGCACACGCCGAGGAAAGCGTTCGCAAATGCGATACCCGCCATCGTGGACGCGTCCGCCATCTTTTCGCGCGCTTCGGGATCGTTCGCACCGTTCTCGAAAGAGCGGGGCAGATATTCGAAGATGAGTTTGAGCGCGACGAGCGCCTGGCCGTCGGTGTAAGGCGTAGCCATGATGGACGCATACGCTTCGAGCGCGTGGGTCATCGCGTCGATACCCGTCGCCGCCGTGAGGCCGCGCGGCATCGTCATCATGAAGTCTGCGTCGACGATCGCCATCTTCGGCAAAAGTTCATAGTCGGCAAGAGGATACTTGATGCCCGTCGTCTCGTCGGTGATGACGGCGAACGGCGTGACCTCGGAACCGGTACCGGCGGAGGTAGGAATGGCGATGAAGTATGCCTTTTCTCCCATCTTCGGGAAGGTGTAGACCCTCTTGCGGATGTCCATGAAGCGCATCGCCATGTCGAGGAAGTCGACTTCGGGATGTTCGTACAGCACCCACATGATCTTGCCCGCGTCCATCGCGGAGCCGCCGCCGAGGGCGATGATCACGTCAGGCTGGAAGTCGGTCATCAGCTTCGCGCCTTCCTTCGCGCAGGCGAGGTTGGGATCGGGCGCGACGTTGTAGAAGCAGGTGTAACGGATGCCCATTTCGTCCAGCTTGTCGGTGATGGGTTTGATATAGTTGTTTTTATACAGGAATTCGTCGGTGACGATGAACGCCCTCTTCTTGTCCATGACGTTTTTGAGTTCGTCGAGGGCGACGGGCAGGCAGCCCCTCTTGTGATAAACTTTTTCAGGAAGTCTCAGCCACAGCATATTTTCTTTCCTCTCCGCTAAGGTTTTGATGTTCAGAAGGTGTTTTACGCCGACGTTTTCGGAAACCGAGTTGCCGCCCCACGTGCCGCAGCCGAGGGTGAGCGAAGGGGTCAGTTTGAAGTTGTAGATGTCGCCGATCGCGCCCTGAGAAGAAGGCATGTTGATGATCATGCGGCAGGTCTTCATCGCTTCCTGCCACATGGCGATCTTGTCTTTGCCGGTCACGGTGTTGATATACAGGGACGCCGTATGGCCGTAGCCGCCGTCCGCGATAAGGCGCTCGGCTTTCGCGACCGCCTCGTCAAAATCTTTCGCGCGGTACAATGCGAGGACGGGCGAAAGTTTTTCGTGCGCGAACGCCTCTTCGAGCTCTACGCTCTCCACTTCGCCGATGAGGATCTTGGTCGTATCGGGAACGCTGAATCCGCAGATCTCCGCGATCTTGGGCGCGCGCTGACCGACGATCTTCGCGTTCAGCGAGCCGTTGATGATCATGGTGCTGCGGACTTTATCCTTCTCTTCGTCGGAGAGGATATGGCAGCCGCGCTTGACGAACTCTTCCTTCACCGCGTCGTACACCGCGTCTTCCGCGATGACGGACTGCTCGGACGCGCAGATGAGGCCGTTGTCGAACGTTTTGGAATGAATGATGGAGTTGACCGCGAGCGTAACGTCTGCCGTCTCGTCGATGATGGCGGGGGTGTTGCCCGCGCCGACGCCGAGGGCGGGTTTGCCCGAGCTGTATGCGCTGCGGACCATGCCGGGGCCGCCCGTCGCGAGGATGATGTCGGCGGTCTTCATGAGAGTGGTCGTCATTTCGAGGGAAGGAACGTCGATCCAGCCGATGATGCCCTCGGGCGCGCCCGCTTTGACGGCCGCTTCGAGAACGACCTTAGCCGCCGCGATGGTGCAGCCCTTGGCGCGGGGGTGCGGCGAAATGATGATGCCGTTGCGCGTTTTCAGGCAGATGAGCGTTTTGAAGATCGCCGTCGAAGTCGGGTTGGTGGTCGGGATGACCGCCGCGACGACGCCGATCGGTTCCGCAATCTTTTTGACGCCGAAGGAGGCGTCCTCTTCGATCACGCCCACCGTTTTGGTGTGCTTGTACTTGTTGTAAATGTACTCGGCGGCGTAGTGGTTTTTGATGACCTTGTCCTCTACGATGCCCATGCCCGTTTCGGCGGCAGCCATCTTCGCGAGGGGAATCCTCTGGTTGTTTGCAGCGAGGGCCGCGGCGGTAAAGATTTTATCCACCTGCTCCTGGCTGTAGGTTGCGAAGATTTCCTGCGCTTTCCTGACCTGCTCGATCTTCTGCATCAATGCTTCGACCGAGTCGACGATTTTTTCGTTCTCCATGAGACCTCTCCTTATAAAAAATTATTTCTCGTTGTATAAAATTTCCGCGAGGCGCTTGGACAGGATCGCGAGCGATGCCGCCATGTCCTCGTTTTTAACCGCTATGCTGTCGGGAAGATTGAGATGCGCCGAGGCGAAATTCCAGATCGCCCTGGCCCCGCCCGAAACGAGCGCGTCCGCCGCCTGTTGCGCCGCGGCTTTGGGCACCGCGATGATGCCGATGAGCACGTTCAGCCTTCTGACCATGTGCGCGATCTCGCCCGCGTCGAACACGGGCACGCCGTTGATCTTTTTGCCGATAAGATCCGGATCTTTGTCGAACGCGGCGACGATGTTCAGGCCGTAGTTGCGGAACCCCCCGTAACCCGCCAGCGCGCGTCCCAGGCCTCCCGCCCCGACCAACACCGCGTCGGTCACGTTGTCGTAACCGAGAAAACGGTTGATGTCGGCGATGAGATCTGCGATCTCGAAACCGAGCTTCGGCTTTCCCGCGACGGTGCTGATGACGGCAAGGTCTTTTCGTACCTGCACGGCGTTCAGCCTCAGGTCTTCGGCAATGGCGGTGGACGAGATCGTCCGCTCCCCCGCAAGCTCCTTTTCTTTCAGGTAGCGCAGGTAAGCGGGCATACGCCCTATGGTCGCTTTCGAGACGTTTGCGATCTCTTTGTTGTTCCCCATTCTGCCGCCGTCCGACGATATTGATAAAAATATATTGATATCTTTTTATCGATAAAATTTTATCAAATCATACCCCCGTTGTCAAACGGATGCGGCATTTTTTTCGGAAATGCGAAATCTTATCGGCTCGAACGAAGTTTGTGAATTTTTATCAATCCGCAGCTTGTTTTGCCGAGGAGATCACTCGTTTTTATCTTATCACGTTTTTTGTTCCGATGCAAGAGTTTGCCGAAATTTCTGCTTTTCTTTTTTGTCGGAATTTTTTCGGACAAAAGCCGCGCCCGCAGAAAAACCTGCGGGCGCGGCAACATTTTACTGTGATTCTTTTTTCTTCCCTGCGCGGGCGGCGCTCACCGCCCATATGGCGGCAGCGGCGAGAAACGCCGCCCCTCCCGCGGCGGAAAGGACGCAGCCCGCCGTCAGCCACGGCGTTTTGTATTCGAGCAAAATCTCGTGTCCGCCTTCGGGCAGGGCGACCGCCATAAACCCGATATTGGCGCGGATGAGTTCCTCCTTTTCCCCGTCGACGTAAGCCGACCAGCCTTTACTGTACGGGAGAGAGAAAAACATCCAGCCCGCCTCTTCCAGAGCGACGCTGCCCGATACGAAATCGTCGCCCCATTCGACGTTTTCCAGGTGCGGGCGCGCCTGCAGCGCCTCGGCGGCGCGCATCGTCCGGGCGGCGTCGTGCCCCAAAAATTCGGCGCGGTCAAAGGAAATGCCGCCGCCCGAAAGGAGAGAGAGCGTGACGGTCAGCTCGTCGGCATCGGAAACGCCCAGGCACACGCAGGCGTCGCGAACGTCTCTGTACATATTGGAGCCGCGCGGCGTAAAGCGATAGGTGCGCGTTTTGCCGTTGCCCGACACGGAAAATTCGGTGTTTTCGTCCACTTCCGCCGCGCCCGAAAGGCGCACATAGATCTCTTTGCCCGCGCAACCTTTCAGCGCGATGCGCACCGTTTCTCCCCGCGAGAGGGAAAAGCCTTCCGCTTCGCCCGAAGAAAAGGACGCGTCCAGCGGGACCAGTGCGCCCGCATCCGCGCTCTTTTCAGAGCCTTCCCCTTCCACTGCCATCGCCGAGAGCATGGCGTACTGGCGGGACAGCGGGTCCAAGGAATCCAGATAGCGGCGGGACACCGTGTTTTCATACACGAACCCGAAGGGAACGTAATATTCGTATTCGTACAGATCGCTGAATCCGGCAACGGGCGAAAAGCCGTAACCCGCGTCGCCGTAATAATAGCGCACGGAAAGCAGGCTTTGCAGGGCGGGGCGGTCGTCCAGCCCGCTCATGCCGAGATTGCCGGGCGGAGAGTAGATCTGATTTTGAACGGAGAACGCATAAGGCTCTTCGGCATTCATGGAATTGTAGAGCGAAGTGCTCATATACCCGTTGTTGACGCCCCTGTTGCTGAAACCGCTCCACCACGTATCCGCGGCGCCGTCGTCTGTGCGGAAAAACTCCGTCCGGTTCTGTTCGGAAACATACGCCTCTTCGGCGGAAAACAGGGAGCGGTAGAGCGCCGCGCCCGTATGCTGCGCCGAATAACCGATATAAAAGTACAGCGCGAGAAGGAGCGCGAGGGGCACGGAAAGTGCCTGCAGCACGTTCGGCTTTGCCAGCGCCCGCACCACGCGGTTATCGAGGATCTTCGGCGGGACCGCTCCGTCCGCAGTTTTTTTGTCCGCAAAAAACGAATGTTTCGGAGAAAAGGCGAACCATTCCGCCGCCGCGACGGCGGCAAGGGCGATCAGAATAAGCGCGATGAGCACGCCCTTCGCCCAAGCGGGCAGGCCGCTCTCTGCGCACGTTCTGACGCCGAAGGCACAGCCGAGCAGTGCGAGGATGCCCAGATAAACGCACATCGCTTTGACGATCCTCCGCCGTTCGGGCACAGAATACTCCCGATCTCCCCGCTCTTCCGATTGCAGGGCGAGCAGGGAAAAAACGCAGAACGACAGGATATAGACCCAGCGGTTATTGCTGTAATTAAAAATATTCATCGCCCAGCCGAACAGCGGAACGACAAACCCGACGGCGAAAACGGCGGTCACGGTGCGGTAAGCGAACGTCTTTTTTGACGGGAAGAGAAACGCCGCCATGCAGAGGATGAGCGAGGCAAGGTTGAGCATGAGCGGGCTGTAATTGGGCGCGCTGACGGGCGCGATGAAGGAGACCAGCTCCATCAGGAGCGTTTTCAGGTCGAAAAAGTCCAGCCCCTTCGAGCCGCCTCGCGCCGCGTGCAGGTACGCATACGCGTTGGGGAGGAGCATAAAGCCCGCAAGAAAGATCGCGATCAGATAAAAGACGGCAACGCGCCACAGCGAGGGCACCAGCGTCTTAAAATACTTTTTCCCCTCCGCGCGGCACGCCTCGCCGTGATACGCGAACGCGTACAGGACGACGAACACGGAGTTGAAAAAGAACATGTAAAAGGAATTGACAAGGCATAAAAAGGAAAAACCGATCAGAACGAAGGGATTTTGCCTGCGGTAAGCCATTTCCAGCCCCATTGCCATGAGAGGGAGATAGATCGCGCCCGAAGTCAGGTTCAGATGCCGCGCAAAGGTGAACACGACGTAGCCGCACAGCATGTATAAGAGCGAACAGGCGACGGCATAGCCGCCTTTGACCTTGCGGAAACGCAGGTAGGCGAGCATCGCCGCGCCCGCCGCAAAAAATTTTAAAACGATGACGATGTCGTATACCCACACGACGTCGAACGGAAGAATAAAGACGAATACGTTGAACGGGTCGAACAGGGACATGAAACTCATGGCGGTGAGAAAATCCATGCCCAGCCCCAGCTGAAAATCGTAACTGCCGACCGCCCTGAACCAGCCGACTTCGCGCAGGTAGGCAAAAAAGGTCAGGTGCTGGGTCGCGCCGTCCGCCTCCCGCACCGCCCAGATCAGGTGATTGCCGCGGACGATAAAGGGCAGAAGAAGGATAAACAGCGCAACGGCTGCGGCCGCAAAAAAGCGCAGCCACAGCCCGATCCCCTTGCGGGAGTTCATATTCAATAAAAGAGCATCCGCGCGCACGGCTCAGCCCTCCCCGCCGTCTTGCCCGGATAAGGGAGACGTCGCTTCCGTTTCGCGCTCGATATACAGTGCCCTGCCCCGCACCTGCAAAAAGATCTTTTTGACGTATTCGCCCAAAACGAATATACCGAAAAAGAGGGCCGCCGCCGTGAAGAACAGGACGGGCAGCAGGATCAACAGGGCGGAGACCGGCCTGCCGAGAGCGGCAAGCACGACGTCGGCGACGGCAAAGCCGAACGCCGCGAGGAAAAACAGCACCGCAAAAGCGAGGTTGATCTTCAAAAGGGCGGGCGTGGCGCTCTCGATGCCGTCGACGGCGTATTTTGTCAGCTTTTTAAAGCTCCACTTCGTCTTGCCGCCCGCGCGCTCGATGTTTTCGTATTCCAGCCATTTGGTCTTGAACCCGACCCAGCTGAACAATTCTTTGCTGAACCGCTCCCGCTCGGGCAGGGACAGGATGGCGTCCGTCATGCGGCGGGTCATCATGCGGAAATCGCGCGCGCCGTCCATGATGGGCGTGTCCGTCATCTTGTTGATGATCTTATAGAACAGTCGCGCGAACGCGCTGCGTATTTTGGGCTCGTTACGCCGCGTAACGCGGCGGCTGGCAACGCAATCGTACCCCCCCACCGACAAGAGGCCCGCGAGCATTTCCGGCAGCAAATCGGGCGGATCCTGAAGGTCTGCGTCCATCAGGGAGACATAGTCTCCCGTCGCGTGGCGAAGGCCGGCGTAAATGCCCGCCTCTTTGCCGAAGTTGCGGGAAAACGACACGTAGCGCACCCGCCTGTCTTTGGCGGCAAGCGCGCGCAGGATGGAGAGGGTGCCGTCCGTGCTGCCGTCGTCCACGAAGACGAATTCCGTTTCGACGGGCATGCGGGAGACGACTTCCCGCGTCTTTTCATAAAAGAGAGGGATGCACTCCTCTTCGTTATAGCAGGGAACGACGATGCTGAGTTTTTTCATGAGTGCTCCTTCTTTTGCAAACGCGCTAGAGGCAAAGGCGGCAACCGCCGTTTCTCTCCCTCGGGAAAACTCCTCTTTGTCTAAGGACCCCCCCCCCCCCCCCCCCGCTTGTGCGGAAGGAGCGGCTTTTTTCTGCCTGAACAGCAAAAGGCGCTTGGAGACGTAATTGTAGATCATGACGACGATGGTCAGGACGATCTTGACGATCCACTCGTCGATGCCGAGAAGGTCGTACCCGACGTACATGCCGACGAGGTGAATGGCAAGCCCCGCGGCGGAGAGCACCGTAAACAGCGCAAAGCCGTACACGCCCCTGCTCTTGCCCTTGTGCGTAAAGACGAACAGGACGGAACAGACGTAGTTGATGACAAGTCCCACGAGAAATCCCGCGCCCGTGCCCACGACGGTGGCGAGCGTAGAGGGTTCTCCCCCGCCGTACCACACGTTGTAAAAGTGCGGATACAGCGACGCGTCGAACAGGTACAGCACGACGCCCATGGCGAGCATGTCCGCGACCGTGGCGATGCCGCCGACGATCAGAAAGCGCACGATCTCCATAAAGAGCGGATATTTTTCGTTGAGTTTTTTCAGAAAGTTCATTCGTATTCCCTCACGGCGCAAAGCGCCTTTTCCTCTGCGGAGCCCCGTTCCCCTTACTTTTTGAAATCGTCCGCGACCGAACGGACCAATTCGGCATATTCGGAAAGTTCCGCCGCCTTTTTGCCTGACCGGGTGGTACCCGCGCGCGCGTTTTTGGCGAGCGCGAGCCGCGCGGAGATAAATTTTTTCACCGCCCACGCGGCAAAGAACAGCAGCACGACCGCCGCCGCGATGCACACGATCGCGGGGATGAGGATGCCCATCCCGCGCACGGCGCTGATGAAGGAGGCAAGCACGCCGCCCGCCACGGCAAAGGCCGCAAACAGCGCGACGAACACGATCGCGAGGACGGTGCGATCGTGCGCCTCTTTTTCAAGCCCCGGGCGGACTGCTTCGCGCTCGGCCTTGTCTTTTTCGGCAAATTCCGCCGCCTCTTTCTCCGCCCGCGCGATCTCCCCTTCCATAGAGGGCAGATATTTTTCGGCGAGGGCGGCGCGGTCCTCCTTGCTCATGCGGCGGAGCGCGCGCTCATAGGCGTGTTCGCACTCGTAGATCTCGGAAAAATCGGTCAGGTCTTTGGTCTGCACCCGCACCACGCCGAACCACGGCCGCCAGTCGGCGGCGTTCGCCGCGGCGCTGTCGAGATACTTTTCCCCCGCGCCCGGAAGATCGCCCGAATCGAACAGCTCGTCCGCCTCGCGCAAAAGTTTTGCCGATTCCTCTTTTTTGGCGGCGGCGGCCGTCTCGCGCTCGGCGGCTTTGGCTGCCAGCTCCTCTTCGCTCATGCCGACCCTGCCGTCTTCGGCGCGGAACTGATCGAAATCGGGCACTTCGATGAGAAGATCGTCCTCCTCCTCGCTCTCTTCGTCCGGGAACGCGCCGCCCTTTTTCAGTTTGATCTTTCCGTCGTCGTCCAGTTCGAGATTCCTCTCTTCCATCTTTCGGATACTCCTTACAGCAAAATATCAATCGTTTTTATCGTTTGCCCGCTCGATCTCCTCTTCGGTGAGGGCAAACGGGCTGAACGCGCGGGATATGCCGGACGAGTGCGCCTTCGGCGCGACCGTCTTTACGACGCGCGTTTTCAGGCCGCCCCTGTAACGGCTCTTTGCCCAGCGGCAGAGCTCTTCGCTCTCGAAAAGCGCGAAGACGGCGCTCCCGGACCCCGTGACCGCATACGCGGACGGAGAAAAGGACGCCGCGGCGCGGAGCGCTTCGTCCACTTCGGGATTCAGCCGTGCGGCAGGCGCGCCCAGCGCGTTGTATACGTTTTTGCAAATGCCCGAAAAGTCGCCCGCGGCGAGCGCGCGGACAAGCGCCCCGCTGTCGCCCGCACTGTCGGGCGCGCGGTCGTACTCACGGTAACACTCCGCAGAAGAGACTTCCGTTTCCGGCAAAAACAGGAGCATGTACAGCGTTTTGGTGCAGACGAGAGGGGAAATTTCCGTCCCCCTACCCGTCAGGCGGGCAAAACCGCCTTCCAGCATATACCCCGTATCGCTGCCCAGGCTGTCCGCCAACGCTTTGAGCGCCGCGCGGTCTTTGACCTTATACATTTTTGCGAGGGCGTTGAGAACGCCCGCAGCGTCCGCGGACGACCCGCCGAGGCCCGCGCCCATCGGGATGTCTTTATAGATCTCGATGTCGGCGCCCCGCGTTCCGAACGCGGAGACGAACGCCTCGCCCGCCTTGACGGCGTTGTTGCGTTCGGGCGGGATGTTTTCGCTGCCCAGGCCGTGCATGTACACGTTGACGAGCCTGTCCCTGCGCGATTTTGCCGCGATCGTGTCGTGAACGTCGATGTTCGCGACAACGCTGTCGATCAGGTGATAGCCCCCTTCCGCCCCGGCGATATGAAGAGAGAGGTTGACCTTGGCATAACTTTTCACCTTTGCCGCAAACATAGACCGCCCCCCTTTTGCATATCGTTCGTATTATAACATGATTCGCACGAATTGTAAACATTTCTCGCGGCAATTTCGCCAAAAGCACACACGGCCGCGCCATCCGAAACGAGAGACAAAACCGCGCGGCTTATAAACGCCACGAAAAGAGACAAGGCCGCCCGCGCGGCTTGCGCGGGCGGCCGAGGGGATCACAGATCTGCCTGTTTCCTGCGGTAGATGACGATGCGTTCCCCGCCCGTGAGCGGAAATTCGAGTTCCGCGTTGGTGCGGCGCACCTCTTCGGGCGGCTTTTTCAGCTTTTTCGCGACATCCCACAGCCCGTCGCCCGCCGCAGGGATATACACGCTGACGGCGGCGGCGCTTTCGGGCACGGCGGTCCCCGCCTCGATGCGGGTAACGGCCTCCGTGCGGGAAGATTCGTAAAGGGTAAAATACAGTTTGAGCGCACACTCCGCTTCCAGCTCGCCCTCCTTTTTCTGGCGGGCGGAAATGCCGCAGGCGAGCGCCGAAACGGCGACGCGCTGCCCCGCCTTTGCGCGGTCACAGCGGACGGGGAAGGAAAAGGGCAGGCTGAGTTCCGTGCCCGAAGGGACGCCGTCGCCGTCCTTCATCAGAACGGTCGCCGAAACGACGCCCTCAGCGATCACCTCTCCGTCCGACGCCGAGGCGGCGGCGCGCACGCCGCCGAAGGCGATCGCCTGCAAAGAACAGGCAAAATCCACCTTTTCGGAAATCGCCGCAGTGCCCGAGATGCGCTCCGCGGCGGAAAACGCCGCGACCGGCTCGCACGATTCCACCGCCGTGCGCTCCAAAACGCTCTCATAGCCGGGGCAGAACGCGTCGGCGCCCATATAGACGGTCTCGCCGCGATAGGCGCGGCCGCTCAGCCCCAGCGTGAACTCCGCCAGGATGCGGCAGCGGTTTTTGTCCTCGTCGCACGACGCGGAGATATTCACCGAACGCACGACCGCCTCTGCCGAACACCCGCAGCCCTGAGACGCCTCGTCGCAGGGGATCTCCGCGCGGAAAGGGATCAGCCGCTCGTAAGACACGGTGTCGTTCTCCCCCTCGCGCTTTGCCAGAATCCCCAGGCAGATCTCGCCCGAAACGTCGAGCGCCCCCGCCGAGGCCGTGACCCGCTGCACGCACGCCCTTTCGCTGTGCGCGATGACGTCGCCGACGTATTCGGTATCGAATTCCTCTTCGATCTCCGCTTCGCCGCGGCAGGCATGCACGCGGGTGACGCGGACGGGGCGAAGGTCGACCGCGACCCCGTCTCCGCCCGAAAGGTAGGAAAGTTCCGCGGGAACGAACAGCGTGATCTCTGCGGACAGGATGGCGGTGAGGACGATCGCCCTGCCGTCCTTTTTCGCCTCCACTTTCTCCACGCACAGCCGCACGTCCGCCGTCTGTGCGGGCGCGGCGCTCTCGCACTCCGCTTTGTGGGTGAATTCCGCGCCGCGCTCGGCGCCGATCACGGAGCCCTCGGGCGTGGCGGCAAGCACGGTAAAGTAGAGCCGCCCGCCGTAACGCACTTCGCCCGAAAGGACTTCCGCGCCCCCGAGCACGGTGCGCGCGTCGACTGCGAGGACGGTATTGTCCGACCAGTCGGCAAGGCGGCACTCGACGATCGTCTGCGCGGCGAAGGGCCTGCCGACCGCGATATAAGTACATTTTTCGTATTTTCCGGAAACAGACATGTTGCATCCTCCCTTTGGTTCTCTCCTATTGTATGCGGAGAAAAGGGGCGGTATGACAGCGAAAAAGGGCGTATTTTGCGCCCGGTATAATTTTTTGCCCTTTCGGGAAAAATAGAAGTATGATCAGACCGACGCAAAATATTCAAACCATCAAAGAAGAGATCCGCAATTTTTACGAAAAGGACGTGAGCGTCCGCGTAAACCTCGGAAGGAACAAGATCGTGCACTTTACGGGCAGGCTTTCGGGCGTGTATCCCGCACTGTTCACCGTGCAGCCCTACGACGCGAGTTACCGCGGCAAGACCTCTTACGCCTATTCGGAAGTGCTGTGCGGCAGCGTGAAGGTGCAGGCGGCGCCGAAAAAAGCGTAACGGCACCGGATTAAAGCCCGCTTTCGGGTTTTTCGGCAAAAAACAAGGCGCACGGGCATTGTGCCCGCGCGCCTTTGCCGGAATCCGGAAAAGACAAAAAGAGGACGGAAACCGATCCGTCCCCTTTTTCATTCTCTTAAACGGGACGCCGATCAAAAATCGTCGTCCTCATCGTCTTCATCGTCCTCGTCTTCGTCCTCTTCGTCGTAGTCGATGTCGCCGTCGGGAAGGTCGAGATCGTCGTCCTCATCCTCGCCGCGGTATTCGTCGTCCTCGAACTCGTCGTCTTCGAAGTCGTCGTCAAAGTCTTCGCCGATGTCGATGGGCGGTTCTTCCTCGATGGTGTCGGCGTCTTCGTCGAGATAGTTGCGCCATTCTTCGTCCTTGTCGGGATCGATGTCCGCATCCGCCTCGTATTCGCTGTTTTTCTTGCATTCGTCGCACATCTTTTCGCCGAAACGCATGTAATTCACGCCGCAGACGGGACAAAGTTCCGTCTTTTCCTCTTCTTCGTCGTCGAGGTCGGCAAATTTCAGTTTCGCGCCCTGCAGCTCGGCAAGGCAAACGTCGCAGTACTCCTGTTTTTCAGGATCGATATAATTCAGGTCACATCTGGGGCATTTGACATACTTCATATCGGTTTTCTCCTCCCTATCTCGCTCATTATCAATCATATTAGCCCGCCGCGCACGGTGTGCGCTCTCTTTTGCGTTTCAAGCAAAAAGGCCTTTTTTTCATCGATAGATTATACAGATTCCCGACGCATTTGTAAAGAGTTTTTTCGATTTTTTTTCAAATCATGCAAAGATTTCAGAATATTTTTTTCTTTGCGCCGGCAAATAAAAAAGGAACGGCACGCCGTTCCTTTTTTTTCGCCCGATCATTTTGCCGAGCGACGCTTTTTCTTTTTGATCAGTATGACCGCCACGACCGCGCCCGCAATGACCACGACGCCGATCGGCACGAACAGAGCCGCCCACTCCCACGTCCAGCCGTCGGACGATGTCTCCGCGGTATCGGAGACGAGGAGATCGCTCTTCAAAGACTCGTCGATCGTATCCGCATCCTCGTCGGACACTCTGCCGACAGCGTTCATGAAGTACGCCCTGTAATTCCAGCTCTCGTCGCCCTCTTTCAATACGCTCGCATCGAACGCGTTGCCGTATTTCTCGCAGTTGACGAAGGCATTGAACACTTCGAGATCCTCTTCCGTATACTGCTCGGCATAGTCGGGATCGGAAAGAATGTCCGCGTCCTGCGTGTAGTAATAATACTCGGCCGCGTTGCCCGCATTCGAATACACCTCTGAAATATCGGCAAGCACTTCCTGCGCGTCGTCGTACCGGTCGTTGCGCGCTTTGAGGTCGGTGTTCGTTGCGGGATTCGCCGCAACGTATACGTAATCTTCCGCATAGTCTCCCGCATTCGCAAAGAAGAGATACCCGTCGACGATCTCGGGAGTATACCAGGACGTGTTGTAAGTCACGCCGGCATATTCGGTCACTCTGAATTCATCGGTGCGGCCGATATTGCGATAATCGCTCTGCGCCCCGACGCAATTGATCCTGTAAAGATCTCCGCTGCCCTGCGTGAAGTAGAGGTAGCCGTCCTCAATGAGCAAAAACGTCACGCTCGACGTCGTTTCGCCGCTGTCTTCATCGGTAGAGGAACTGAGCCCCGTCGCGATGCTCACCGTTTCGCCCTTGTACGCGGTCGCGCTCTCGTCTACCCGGACGCGCACGATCTCGGATCCGCTCGCATACAGATAATACTGCGCACCCTCGTACTCGAAAAAGAGCGCCGACCCGCTCGCCTCATCCGTTCCGACCGCGACGCGTTCGTTGACGTCGCTCTCCGCGCCGACCGCGTTGTTGGCGTTGCCCGAAACGGAATTCCAAGTCCCTGCCGAAAGAGCCGCGTCGAGCTCGGCTTCGGGCAGACGGTAAAGGATGGCGGTGTTGCCCGAACCGTTTTCCGTATTGGTATAGTACAGCCCGCCGTTCGTGTACTTGACGAGGGTATACGTGACCCCGTTCGTATAGTAAGGCGTGACCCCTTCGATGTCGTGGTTGAAAGGCGTGGGCTGATTGCTCTTGCCGATGCCGTCGAACACCAACGTCCCGAGATTTACATAATCGAGCACTTCGCCCGAATCGGGATCGGTATAATCTTCGGAAAGGTCCATCTCATACGGGCTTTCCGTAACAAACGCGTTCACGCGGTAAACCTGCTGGTACGACTCTTCCGTCGGAGAAGACTCGTTGTAATTGACACTGCTCACGACCGGCATCGTGTAAAATACGTTCGAATCGGTCAGATCGTCTTCGTTGAGCGCATAGCTCCCGTAACCGGAGACCAGCGTGGTATCGGTATCCGTCTCGGTATTGTAAGAATGGATCTCCGACGCCGAAGAATCGACGTAGAGAAGGTACACCGTGCCGTCTTCGTCCTGCACATAGCGGTAGACGGTGGTATTGTCTTCCATGCGGACATAGTAGCCGCTCATCGTCTCCGACCCGTCGAGGGCAGAACTTTTGAAATCGATATAAGAATTTTCCACGTCGCCGTCGGGGTTGCGCGCCGTCGTAGGAGACGCATAATAGACCCTGTCGCCGTAAATATAAAACCCGGACGTATAATCCTGCGAAACGAGGAGCTGCGGCACGACGATGTCCGTCTCCGCATAATTGCCTGCGGCAAGATCGGACTTGGCGATCCGCATGAGCGTGCCCTTTACGGGCGTGCCGTACGTGTTGTCCGCCGTATAGCTCTCGACGCCGTTGATAAAGTAAACGTAATCCCCCGTCTCAACGACAAATCCGCCGTTAGACGCGACCTGTTCTGCCGTCGTATCCGCAGGATCCAGCGGATCGGATGTATACGATGCAGAACACGCCGCAAACAGCGAGAACGTCATCGCAAGCGCCGCAAGAGACGCCAGAATCTTTTTGCCTTTTCCGTGCATAGGATAAATAGACTCCTTTTTTAAGCCTTATTTTGAAACGCCGCGCCGAAACCGCAAAGCGGCCCTTCTCCGGCGGGCTTCTGTTTACTATACTTTCTCATTATACACTAAAAAGAAGGTTTAAGCAAACAAAAAAAATTAAATTACGGTGAAAATTTTATTTCGGCAGCCCATATCGCGCCGCACCGGGCGAAAGCCCCCGGACTTCGGGGAAAAACGGGCGCCGACGGGAGCAGTCATGGAAAAATTCGGCCTGTTCAACCTGCTGTCAGCGCTGATCGGCGCAAACGAAGAAGAGCCGCCCGCAAAGGAAGATCCCGCACCCGACAAGCCCGACAGCGGGCGTTCGGGCGGAATTTTTACGCCCGAGCAGCGGCAGAACCGATGCGCAGGGATCCTCGAACGGCACGAACGCATTTCCCGCAGCATCGACCGCAGAAAAAAATAGAGAGCCGAACGGGACCGCCTATTCAAAACGCCGCGCAACAAGTTGCGCGGCGCCCGAGGCCCGGCCGAAATGCCGGCAATAATTATCTCTTCGAGAACTGAGGAGCGCGGCGTGCTTTCTTCAAGCCGTACTTCTTTCTCTCTTTGCTTCTCGGATCCCTGGTGAGGAACCCTTCCTTTTTAAGAGCGGGACGAAGTTCGGGCTGCGCCTGGATGAGCGCACGGGAAATGCCGTGACGGATCGCGCCCGCCTGCCCCGTATAGCCGCCGCCCGCCACGTTTACGATGATGTCGTAAGCGGTTTCCGTCTGCGTGAGAACGATGGGCTGCTTGACGATGTACTGCAGCGTGCCCTGCGGAAAGTAATCTTCAAGCGCACGGTCGTTGATGACGATGTTGCCCGACCCTGCGGGAATGAGGCGAACGCGGGCGATCGCTTTCTTTCTTCTGCCCGTTCCCCAGAACTGCAATTTCTTTTTCAAATTTGCCTTTGCCATGGTTTCACCTCAATCAAAATAATTTCAGCACTTCGGGTTTCTGTGCTTCGTGGTTATGCTCGCCGCCCTTGTAAACTCTCAGCTTTTTGAGCATTTTTCTGCCCAAAGAGTTTTTGGGGAGCATGCCGCGCACCGCCTCATAGACGGCGACGTCGCTCTTTTCCGCCATCATTTTGCGGTAAGCGACTTCTTTAAGTCCGCCGATGTAGCCGGTGTGATACCTGTAAAATTTGTCGTCGAGTTTTTTGCCCGTCAGAACCGCTTTGTCGCTGTTGATGACGATGACAAAGTCGCCAGCGTCGACGTTGGGCGTGTACGTAGGCTTGTTTTTGCCGCGAAGAACGGCCGCCACTTTGGACGCGAGCCGCCCCAAGGGCACGCCTGCGGCGTCTACAACATACCACTTTCTCTCTACCGTCTGGGCGTTGGCCATGTAGGTCTTCATGATGTTGTTCTCCTTGATCGATTTCTATTTGAGGACGGGCGCTCCATAGGCGCCTTCCGTTGTTTACTCAATAAATTTTATCTTATATGCAAAATACTGTCAAGCGGTTTTGCTCGCGGTTTTGCGGATTTTTTTAATTTTTTTTGCATTTACGCGGCGCTTCCCGACCCCTAAAAGGTGCGCCGTTTGCGGAACGGGAACAAAAAAACGGCGGCTTCCTTCGGGAAAGCCGCCGAAAAACTCGTTCCGATTATTTATTTAAGATTGGCTTTGAGCGCTGCAAGCTCGTCGGAAAGCTCTTTCGGGAGCCTGTCGCCGAACTGTTTATAGAACTCTTCGATGCCGTCCGCCTCTTTCTTCCACGTCTCTTTATCCACGGTCAGAAGCTCTTTGAGGGTTTCCTCGGACACGCCCGCGCCTTCGAGGTTGATGTCCTTCACGTCGGGCACATAGCCGATGGGCGTTTCCACCGCGCCCACTTCGCCCTCGCAGCGCTTGACGATCCACTCGAGCACGCGCATGTTCTCGCCGAAGCCGGGCCACAGGAAATTGCCGTCGTCGTCCAGGCGGAACCAGTTGACGTTGAAGATCTTGGGCTGATTTTTCACCTTTTTGCCCATCTCGATCCAATGTTTGAAGTAGTCGCCCATATGATAGCCGCAGAACGGGCGCATCGCCATCGGGTCGCGGCGGACAACGCCGACCGCACCCGTCGCCGCGGCAGTCGTTTCGCTCGCCATGATGGAACCCACGAACACGCCGTTATCCCAGCTCTTGCTCTGATACACCAGCGGAGCCGTCTTGGCGCGGCGGCCGCCGAACACGATCGCCGACAGGGGCACGCCTTTCGGGTTATCGAATTCTTTGCTGATGCAGGGGCAGTTTTTTGCGGGCGCGGTAAAGCGCGAATTGGGGTGCGCGCCTTTTACGCCGGCGGCCTTCGCCGCGTCGTCCCACGGGTTGCCCTTCCAGTCCACCGCGTTTTTGGGAGGATTCTTGTCGAGGCCTTCCCACCAGACGGTGTTGTTGTCCAGATTATGCACGACGTTGGTAAAAATCGTGCCCTTCTGCGTGGTATGCAGCGCGTTGGGGTTGGACTTTTCGTTCGTGCCGGGAGCCACGCCAAAGAACCCGTTTTCGGGGTTCATCGCCCACAGCCTGCCGTCCGCTCCCACGCGGATCCATGCGATGTCGTCGCCGACCGTCCAGATCTTGTAACCCTTTTTGCGATAGATCTCGGGCGGGATGAGCATGGCGAGGTTGGTCTTGCCGCATGCGGACGGGAACGCCGCCGCGATATATTTGGTGTCGCCGTCCGGCTTTTCAAAGCCCAGAATGAGCATGTGTTCCGCCATCCAGCCCTCGTTTTTACCGAGGTAAGACGCGATGCGCAGCGCAAAACATTTTTTGCCGAGAAGAACGTTTCCGCCGTAGCCGGAGTTGACCGACCAGATGGTGTCGTCTTCGGGGAAATGCAGGATATACCTCTTGCTCTCGTCGAGGCCGGCTTTGGAATGCAGGCCCTTGACGAAATCGCCGTCTTTTCCGAGCGCTTCCAGAACGTCGGTGCCGACGCGCGTCATGATCTCCATGTTGAGAACGACGTAGATGCTGTCAGTCAGCTCGATGCCGATCTTGGAAAATTCGCTGCCGACGATGCCCATGGAATAAGGGATGACGTACATCGTCCGGCCCTTCATCGAGCCTTTGAAGATGTCGGACGCCATTTTGTACGCCTCTTTCGGATCCATCCAGTTGTTGATGGGGCCTGCATCCTCTTTATTTTTGCAGCAGATGAACGTTCTGTCCTCTACGCGCGCAACGTCGTTGACGGCGGTCCTGTGCAAGTAGCATTCGGGCAGCAGGTCTTCGTTGAGCTTGATCATCTCGCCCGTCGCGCATGCTTCGGCGCGGAGCGCGTCGCGCTGCTCGGCGCTGCCGTCGATCCAGACGATTCTGTCCGGCTGGCAAAGCGCGGCGCTCTCGTCGATGAATTTCAGCACCTTTTTGTTCTCTGTCATATCGATACTCTCCTTTTTGAGATTGATTTTACGGTTATTTCCCGTCGGTTTCCCGCCGGTTTCCCCTATTATAAAACAAAACTCGGAAAAAGTAAACTTTTTGAAGGCAGTTTATTTTTTTGTCCGCAGCCGCCCCGAACACAGGACAAGCGCACAGATGCGCCGCCGGAAAAGGCGACGCGGCACGGTTTCGACATGTTTTCCGTCTTTTCGGCAAAAGCCGTCCGTTTATTTGAAAGAATATATTTTATAATATCGGCATATATACGCTTGAAAGGTTCGCCCTTCCGACGAAATACGCCGCCGCGAGAGGCAGAGAACACATTCCATTGCCGAGGTCGGGACCATGAATTTTTATATCAAAAAACTGTGCGTGCTCAAACAGCTCTCTTCGGGCTTTGCCGCAGACGGAAAAAAAGTTTCCGCCCTTGTGACGGCGGAGACATACGCGGGAAAGCTGACCGTAAACCTGTCCCTCATCAATTTTGCGCCCCTTTCGGACGGGCGGTACCGCGCGGTGCTTGCGGACGGGCACGGAACGGCGGAGATGTTCGACATAACGGGACAAAACGGCTGCACGGTGAAGCGGGAAAGCGCACTCGACATCGAAGACGGATTTGCCTGCCTGATCGCCTTCGCGGCGGGAGGCGCAAAGCCCGTCGCGTTCGGCAAATGCGGGGAACGGGTATACGACGTAAAAAAACTGTGCGCGATGATCGGAGAGGAAGAAAAGCCCGCCTCCGCCCGCACAAAAGAAGCCGGCAGCGGCACGCAGCGATCCGCCCCGCCCGAATACGACGACGAGGTGGTCGCGAGCGAAAATTATTTCGAATACCCGGACGCGGACGCGGAAAATCTGAAGATACGGGAGGAGGGAGATGCGGATACCCGACAAAAAACGGGAAGCCCCGGAAAAACGGCAAAAGACGGGGCGGGAACTGGAACGGATGAAAATGCTCAAAGCCTATTCCGACGCGCAGGCGCAGAAGATCTCCGAGAGGATGAGAGAGCTTGCTATTACGAGAAAGTAAAGAAAGAGCTTTCCTCCCTGTTCGCTAAATATCCGCGCGAAGAGCCGCTGTGCAGACTTCTGCCCGATTCCGAATGGGTGCGCATCGCCTTCGGAAAAGGGAAATATTACGTCGTCGGGCTGATACGCGAGGAAAAACGTCCCAAATACATATGTTACGGCGTCCCCGCGGAAAAGCGGGGCGACCCGCCCGCAGCCCTGAAAGGCTGGTGTTCCTTTCTGCCCGCGTCCCTTTTCGATACGGACGGCAAGGGCTACTGGATGATGTACCAGGACGCGGAGACGGGACACAGCGTAAAAATACATGCGACCTGAACCTTTCCGAAAACCGAGTGACAGAGGGAAAATGACGCGCAGCGCCGCGGAGCCGATCTGATTCGGCGCCGCGGCGCTGTTTTTTTGTATTTGTTTCTCGCTATTGCTCTTCTTTGCCCGCAGCCTCTTCCTTTCCGTCAAACTGCAAAATATCGCCCGGAGTACACCCCAAATGATAGCAAATGGCACTGAGCGTACTGAAACGCACCGCCTTTGCCTTGCCGCTTCGCAAGATCGACATGTTTGCCTCCGTAATGCCGACCAATTCGCACAGCTCTTTCGACGTGATGCCCCGTTTTTTCAATGCGGCATCCAATTTAACGACGATCGCCATGGTCAGACGGTGAGTTGATTTTCTTCGTGCGCGGCGATGGCACGTTTCATGACTTCGGCGGCGATCGCGACGAGGCAAACGACGAGCAGCACGGTCAGCGAAAACGCAACGGTGTAAGTAACGGTAAAGAGCCATTTCGTGAGGGCGAGCTGCACCGCATTGCTCACGATCGACGAACCCAGCCCGACATACAGCGCCCCTTTCGCCGCGCGCGACAGTCGGTTCAGGCGCGGCACAACGTCCGTTCCGAACATATCCGCTTTCATGGTGCGCAGCGTTTTCAGGCTTTCCAGCAACATCCACACGACCGCACCCGTCGCGGCCATGTTGCACAGCAGCCTGAACACGATGACAAAATAATTCAGACCTACATGTTTGACACCGAGATTGTTCATCAGCTTCGCCGTATCGACCGCAACGCGCGCGTCATAAACGCCGCCGAAACAGACCGCAACGATAAACCCCGCCGCAATAAGGTAAACGACGGCCTGCGCGAGCGGGTACGAGCGCTGCGGGCGTTGCCTGACTGCGGCGATGCATTCGACCAAAACGCACAGAGCCAAAAGCGCCGCCCAAAGGACGGACATGCCGCCCTCCGTGGCGATCCGATATGCCCATTCCGCTTCTTCGCCGAAAACCGCAGACGCGAGGATATCCGGATACGCGATCAGGTACAGCATCGCATATGTATATCCGCTGAGCAGGAGCCAGATCGGCGACAGTTTGTAGAACCTGCGCGTAACCGCCATCCTGACGGCGGGATACACGAGCGGCAAAAGCCCCATGAACACATACAGCGCCCATCCGCCCGCCGCGTTGTCCCCTCTCACGCTCTTTCCGATCCACTCGCCGATCGACCCGAACGGCTGCCGGATCAGCTGAGCGGCAGATTCTTCGCTGAACCCGGCAAACGCGGCCACAAAAATGCATACGAGCGCCAGCGCGCCGGCAAACACTTCGTCCCAATACTTGAATTTCATCCTGTTCCCCCCTCAATTTCTTTTTTGCAAGCAAAGTATACCATTTAAATTATCGTTTGTCAATAATTTTTTTAAAAATTATCCGCGATTCCTGTCGGCGGCGCGAAATGCTTCCGCGCCGCAAACGGCAAAAGCCGCCGCGGCGCCGGGTTTCCGGCGCCGCGGCGGCTTTTGACACTGTCTGGGTTCAGAAGTCCCGGTCTATGCTCCCTCGGGAGAAGGAGCGGGCTCTTCGCGGTCTTTGAGTTTGATCATGGCAAGGACGTCCCCTTCCTGTATGACGGCGGCGCCGTTGGGCACGACCGTCTCCTTTTTGCGCTTGATCATGACGATGAGCATGCCGCGCGGCAGCGAAAGTTCGCGCACCTGCCTGCCCGACCAGGGGTGATTTTTGCCGATATACTCTTCATACATGCCGAATTCGTCGCGGTTTTCGAACTCGGGCGCGGCGGTCACGATCACGTCGCCGCCGAGAATGACGGTGTCTCCCGACGGGACGAGGACGTCCTCTCCGCGGATGATGAGCACGGCGAGAAACTCTTTGGGCATGACCACTTCGCGCAGTTTTTTCCCGTACCAGGGGTGATTTTCGCCCACGCGGACTTTGACGAAACAGACGTCGCTCTCTTCCTGATAGTCGGTAAACGTGCGAAGGACGTTGTCGTTATCGCCGAGCATATGCATTTTTTTGGACATGAGCGGCAGCAGAGAGCCTTGCAGCGCGATCGAGACGATGACGATGACGAAGACCACGCTGAATATATCGAAGCGGAGCGCGTCTCCGAGCTGGGACATGGCATAAACGGCAAACACGATGGAAGCGACGCCGCGGAGGCCCGCCCAGCTGACGACGCCGATCTGATTGATCTTGGCGCGAAAAGGCGCCAGCAGCGCCGCGACGGCGGCGGGACGGGCGACGACCGTCATAAAGACGAAGATGAGGACGGCGGGGACGAGCACGTCGGGGCGGATGAGATCTTCGGGCGTCGCGAGGAGCCCCAACAGGAAAAAGATCATCATCTGCGCGACGCTCGTAAGGGCGTCGAAAAAGCGCACGCAGTCGCGTTTTTGCGGGATGCGGGCGTTACCGATCATAATGCCGCAGATATAGACGGCGAGATAGCCGTTCCCCGCGAGCGCCGCGACGCCCGTGATCTCGCCGAGAAGGGAGGGAAGCGCATAGGTCATGAGCCCGACTGCGAGGATAAAGATGGTGCCTCCCTGCCCCATGTTGAAAGAAAACTTTTTCAGGATAAAGATGGCAAGGAACCCGAACGCCGCGCCGAACAGGGCGCCGAACCCGACCTGCGAAAAGAGCATGCCGACGATCTCGCCCGCACCCATCGAAGCCGCGCCCGCAACGCCGCTTTCGGCCGCCAGAACGGCGGTAAAGACGACGGTCAGCATGTACGAGGTGGGGTCGTTCGAACCGGATTCCATTTCAAGGAGCGAAGACGTGCCGTATTTGAGATTCAGCCTGCGCGAACGCAGGATATTGAAGACGGACGCGGCGTCGGTAGACGAGATGACCGAACCGATGAGCATGCTTTCCACCCAGCCGAGGGACGGAAAGAACGGGAGCACCTGCGAGACGAGGCGCACGAACACCCCGACGATGCCCGCCGTGAGCGCCGTACCCGCGAAAGACAGGAGAAGCGCCCTGCCCGCGACGGGACGCGCCTCTTTGAAGTTGGTGCCGAAGCCGCCGTAAAAGATGACGAAGACGAGACAGACCGAGCAGACCACATTGCCGAGACCGTAATCGGTAAAGTTTCCCAATCCCGCCACGCGGAACGCCACGCCGAACACCATGCCCAGCCCGATGAACAGGAGCAGCGACGGCACTTTGAGTTTATCCGTGACGCGGTTGATGAAGATGCAAAGGGCGATGACCAGCCCCACCAGCATCAACAGATATACATATTCCATACCGCCCCCTCCTTTTTGCCGCAGCGCACGGCAGTTTTTATTTGCGATACATTTTCAGCTTGCCCTTGACCACTTCCACGCGGAACGGCAGATCGTCGTACAGTTCCCCGTCCACCTGAACGGTCAGCTTCTGTTCGGGAAAAACTTCCACCTTTTCGCAGCGGACAAAATCGGTAAAATCCTCCTGCAGGATCCTGCCCTTCATCAGTTTTACGAACGCGGCGGGGATGTGCGACTTTTTCACGTCGCTGCAGACCACGAAATCGAGCCTGCCGTCGTCGAGCACCGCCTCGGGGCACATGCGGGTGCCCCCGCCGATCTGCCTGCCGTTTCCGATGCAGGCGATGAGGGCGCTGTAATCCTTTTCCTTTCCGTTGCAGACGGTGTGCATCTTATAATTTTTGAATTTGAAAAGAGAGATGATCAGGCTGACGATGTACTGAAATTTTCCGCGCAGGACTTTGGACGCCCGGCAGCGCTTTAAGATCTCCACATCGATGCCCGTGCCGATGACGTTGATGCCGCGCACCCCTTCCATCTGCATGAAGTCGGTCGGTTTGGGCGTACCGTTCAGGATCAGATCGAGCGCGGCGTCGGCATCCGTCGGAATGCCTGCGGCCGCGGCGAAATCGTTGCCCGTGCCCGCGGGGATCAGCCCGAGATTGCAGCGGTCAAAATCGGCAAACCCGTTGAGCGCCTCGTGCAGCGTGCCGTCGCCGCCGACGACGATGAGGTCGCACGGGCCTTCGCTCGTGAGCTCGTGCGCGAGAAAGACCGCCTGTCCCTTTTTCTCCGTCTCGAAAATGCGATAGTCTTTGCCCGACGCGCGCAGGCACTCGGCGACGCGCCCGACGATCCTGCGCCTTTTGCCGCCGCCCGACTGCGGGTTTACGATAATGTTGTACATAAAAATGCTCTTCCTCTCCCGCACGGCCGCCCGCCGTGCATTTTTTTTCGTAAAATTTCTTTTCTATTATACAATAAATCGCGCCCGATTGCAATTTTTTTGAGAAATTGCTATAATAGAGACGCAAAAAATTTTTTTGAACGGAACAAGGAACGTTTATGCTTTTAAAAATACCCGAAAAACTGCGCGATCTGGCGGAAAAAGCGGATTTCCCCCTGTATGTGGCGGGGGGCGCCGTGCGCGACGCGCTGTCCGGCTTCGATTACGAAGACATCGACCTTGCGGCGCCCGCCGCGGCGGACGAGATGTGCGCACTCGCCGGACGGTGCGGCTTCACCGTCTGCGGCGTGTATAAAAACACGGGCACGGTCAACCTTTCGGACGGACAGAAAAAATACGAATTCACCTCTTTCCGCACGGACGTATACCGCCGCGGCGCGAATGCGGGCGGACACGCGCCCGCCGAAGTACGGTTTACGGGCAGCATCGAAGAGGACGCAAAGCGGCGGGATTTCAAATGCAACGCCGTATATTACGACATCGCAAACGACCGGATCGCAGATCCCCTCGGCGGGGTGGCGGACATACGGGCACGCACGGTAAACACCACGCGCGACGCAGACGAAGTGTTTGCCGAAGACGGACTGCGGCTCATGCGCCTTGCCCGCCAGTGCGGCCAGACGGGGTTCACCCCCTCGCTCGAATGCATTTTCGGGGCGAAATTCAACGCCGCGCGCATTCAAAAGATCGTGCCCGAACGCATTTTCGCGGAGCTGAAACTTCTTCTGCACGCGGACGAAAAACACGGCGTGCGCTTCGGGCACTACGACGGGCTGAAACTTTTGGAAGGGACGGACGTGCTCGGATACATCCTGCCCGAGCTTGCGGCGGGCAAAGGCATGCCCCAGCGGAAAGATTTTCACGACCACGACGTTCTGGAACACTCTCTGCGCGCCGCCAAGTACGCCGACCCGCGCGTGCGCCTTGCAGCCCTCCTGCACGACGCAGGAAAGCCGTGGTGCTACCAAAACACGGGCAAATACCACGGCCACGACGAGGCGGGCGCACGCATCGGCAGGCAGATCTTAGAGCGGCTGAAAGCGCCGAAAAAAGAGACCGAGACCGTTGTGCGGCTGATCGGAGCGCACATGTACGACCTGGACGGGAAGGCGAGGGAGAACAAGGTGCGCGCGTTCATCGCGAAAAACGCGGACATCTACGAGCTTCTCCTGCTCGTAAAACAGGCGGATTATATGGCGTGCAAGGATAAAACGGACGTGTGCCCCACCATCGTGAAGTGGGAAGGCATCCGCAAAAAGATGCTGGACGAAGGGGCTCCCTTCACTCTGAAAGAGCTTAAGATCGACGGGAACGCGCTGAAAGGGCTGTTCCCGCCCGAAAAAATAGGAAAGGCGCTGAACGCGCTGTTTTTCGAATGCGTGTACGACGGGAAAAAGAACGATCCCGAAAAACTGCGCACCGCCGCGGAAAAACTGGCGGCAAAGGAGATTTGATGGCGGAGATCTTTGCGGCTGCCGCGGCCGTGCTGGCGGCCGTATCGCTGGCTGTTTGCATACTCATACTGAAAAGGACGAAAACGGGCGGGACGCAGGACGTAAAAGGCGACCTCGTGCGGCTCGAACAGATGATGGACAGGACGCTGTACCTGAGCGAGACCAACGCGCAGAACGTACAGCACTACCTCGATTTCCTCTCCAAGAGCCAAAGCGGGAGCCTGAAAGGCTTGCAGGAGTCGATGGACGCGCTGAACGCGGCGACGGAAAAGCGGCTTTCGGAAATGCAGCGCACCGTGGCGGGCGAAATCCGCTACATGGCGGAACAGAACGCGAAAAATCTGGAAAACATCCGTCAGACGGTGGACGAAAAGCTGACCGTGACGCTCGAAAACAGGCTGAACAAGAGCTATTCGATCATCAACGAGCGGCTGGAAGCGGTGTATAAGGGCATCGGCGAAGTACAGCAGCTTGCGGGCAGCGTTTCGGACATCAAAAAGGTGTTTTCCAACGTAAAACTGCGCGGCACGTGGGGCGAAGTGCAGCTTTCGGCTCTCCTCGAACAGATGCTCTCCCCCGCGCAGTACCGCGCCAACGTGAAAGTGGACCCGCTCGACAGCTCTGTCGTCGAATACGCCGTCGTCCTGCCCTCTCGCTCGGGCGAAACGGTGCTTTTGCCCATAGACAGTAAATTCCCCGTAGAGGAATACCGCCGCCTGACGGAAGCGAGCGACTCGCTCGACAAAGAGGGTGCGGACAGGGCGCTGAAAAACCTGGAACGCGCCCTCAAATTACAGGCGGATACCATCGCGAAAAAATACATCCGGCCGCCGCTGACGGCGGACTTTGCGATCATGTTTTTACCCCTCGAAGGGCTGTACGCGGAGAGCATCCGCATGCCCGGCCTTGCCGAATATCTGGCGGCAAAACACATCATGGCGTGCGGGCCCTCTACCCTCGGGGCGCTGCTCACCACCTTGCAGATCGGGTATAAAACGGCCGCGATCGAAAGGCGCTCGGGCGAGCTTTGGGAACTTTTGGCGGCGTTCAAGCACGAATTCCGCAATTTTGTACTCATTCTGGAAAAGACGCAGAAAAAATTGCAGGAGGCGCAGGACACCATCGAAAACGCGGCGAAAAAGACGCGCACCATCGAACGCAAGCTGAAAAACGTTTCCGAGATCCCGGGAGAGCGCGCAGAGCTTCTGCTTTCGGACGAAGAAGAGCCGCCCTTCGGCGAAAACTGAGGCAAAATTTTTCAGCGGCAATCCATTGCAATTTACGCGCGCGCGGTGTATAATAGAAACATGGAACTCATCAAGATCGCGGGCGGTGCCCGCACAGAAGACAAAAGCGCTTTCGTTTTTTCCGAAAAAAAGGTGCAGGGCGCCGAACTCGGAAAGCGGGGCGACGATCTGTATGCCGTGTCGCCGAGGCGGTTCAAACTGTTTTCGGAAGGCAAAGAGCGTGTGAACATCCTCGAGGGCAGCGGCTATATCAAATGGAAGAGGGGAGAGATCCCCTTCTGCGCCGGAGACGCATTCGAAGCGGACGGCGCGGGAGAATACGAAGTGAACGGGAATTGCACGTTTATCGTGCAGCGACAGATCACGTAACAAAATCAAGGAGAAAAAAATGGTAAAAGCCAACATCAGCCTGGGCGGAAAACTGTTGCTTATCATTCTGACGATCATCATTTATACCCTCGTCGTCGTGGGAGGGATCGTCGGTTTTGCCTTTTACGCGTATAAAAACATCAAAGTCCGCGACATCGCGGACCTGCTCGGCGCGGCCGACTGGATCGCGCAGGATTACGACAAGACGATCGAGGGGATGGTGCAGGAACTGCTGCCGCAGATCCAGGATCAGACGATCACGGTCAATTCGCTCATCTCCATCTCGCCAAAACTCGGCGAAACGCTGGACGGACTGATCGAAAAGGTGGACAGTCTCGGAGTCGTCTCCATCGATTCGGAGCTTTTATACGCGACGCCCGTCGTTTCGGTGCCGGAACAGCTGTCCAAAATCGTGGTCGTGACGGCGACGCTCAACTCGCTCTCTTCCAACTTGGGCTTTTCTCTGCCCGCAACGCCGCTTTTCATCGGCTCTGAAGAGAATCCCGCCTGGTTCTACACACAGGTCAATCCCGAACAGGAAGGGGGCGGCTACGCCGCGATCGAAAAAGCGTACCTGATGTCTTCGACGGAATATCAGTTCTATACCCGCACCCCCGTGTACTTGGACACCTACGAGCAGGACGGAGAAACGCTCCCCGTTGCAGAGGCCAAAGAAAAACAACTTTACCGCCTGACCGGCGTAGAAGAGGCAAACGGCGTTCTCACCTATAACGGAAGCGCGCTCTATCTCGGGCGCACGCAAACGGATGAAGACGGCGGCGTCACGCTCTCCTACACGCGCATCACGCCCGGAAACAGCGCCGTATACGAAACGGACGGAAACGATGCCCTGTTCGCTTTGGACGAAGGCGAAGGGCTGTACGTGATCACGGGGCCTTCGGCGGAAGGCGACGGCTTTGCATACGGTTCGGTACTCCCCGATTCGAGCGAAGGAACCGTCTTGACAAGAGAAATCGCCGATCCTTACAAATATATCCCTCTCTATGTGCAGGCAGACGGCGAATACGTGCTTGCCACGGCAACGGACGGCGAAGGCGGCTACCTGATAGACCCCGACAACGGCGGCTACGCCATCGCGGAAGAGTACAAAGACGAATACGATTTTTACTATCTGTCCTATGAGGACAGTGCGCCGATGACGGCGGAAGAGGCGCAGACCGCCGCCGAAACACAGCCCGTATACGTCAAGACGAACGGGATCGGCGACATTCCCGTGCTGTACGCGATCGACACCCTTTCGGGCATTTTGGACATGAACGCGCTGACGCTGCACGAAGTGGAACTGTACTTCGGCGCGGCGCTGACCGACAACGAGATGATCGAACGGGTCATGTATGTGCCCCTCGGACAGTTCGACGAAGCTCTCAATGCAGAAATGCAGAGCCTGTATCTGTCCGACTTTATCGAACTCAACGGAGATTCCCCCCGCATCCTTTTAAGCCTCGCCTATGAGGATTATACGATAAACGCGGACGGGTCGATCTCTTCCGACTCTCCGCGCAGGCTCGGAGACATCGAATCTTCGATGAACGAACTGGTCATATCCGACCTCATCGAGATCGACGAGACGGGCGAAAACTCTGCCCCCCTGCTCGTCGCGATCAAAGACTGGACGCTCAGCGACTTCGAAAACGAAGACAAGATCAATTCTCTGTCTTTGGGAGAGATCATGGATATCGGCGAAGACGAGAGCTCGCAGCTGCTGCAATCGCTGAAAGACGTGCCTCTCGGCGGGATCTCCGACGCGGTAAACGAGCTGACCCTGGACGAGATCGTTGCGATCGACGAGAGCGATCCTCTCCTCTCCGCGCTGAAAAAATCGACGCTGGAAAACCTTGCCGACGATATTTCCGCCCTGCCCGTGCAGGCGCTCTTTTCGGACACGATGTACGAACAGACCCTCGTCGGAACGGGTGCGGACTATGCGGAACTGAAAGCGATCTACGGAGAGGATAACCTCTATATCTACGAAGAGGGCGCTTATTCTCTCTGTCCGGCAAGCGTTGCCGACGGAACAAACATCTATTCCCCCTATAAACCCGTAACCGACCCCGACGAGTACGAAGGGACGATCCTGTATTACCTGGACGGCGGAAAAATGACCGCCGCAACGGGCGTGACGGCATGGTCGCTGCCCGACGTCCTGCCGGACGGCGTGGACAAAACGACGCAGTTTTACCTTTCTTTGGACGGCGGCGGATATGAAGCGGCGTCCCCTGCCGCGGACGGAACTTATTCGGCGGATAAAATCTGGTATTTTGATAAGGCGACGGAAAAAATGATGAGTCTGTCCCTTACCCCCGCCGCATACGGGCTGCTCCCCTCGGTTACGGACGGAAACGGCGAACCGACCGTCTCGCTGTTTACCAAGCTGACCCCCGCACAGACCGTCATCGTCGACGGCGAAGAGCGCTACGCGAACGGCAACCTGTTCTGGTTCGACATTTCCAAAGAGACCTGGGTCCTTGCCGAGACAGAGGCGCATACCGACCGCGACGGAAACGTGACGTACACCCTGGCAGACGCTTCCGCGGCGGGCAAAACGCTTTACACTTACGGAAGTCCCGTCGGCGTTTGGAAATACCTGCTCCTTCAAAACGGCGCGGAACAGACGTGTACGGTGCAGAACATCGACGCGCTCGTCGCCAACATCAGCGACAACATCGACTCGGCAACGGTCGGAGACCTCTACGCGGACGGCATGATCGACCTCAGCGATCCCGACGCGCTGAACGAGGATCTGAGCGCCTTCGGCGGAAAGTACGTGGGAATGACGCTCGGGGAGCTGACCATCGAAGAGACGATGGACCTGGTACTGGCGGCGATTGACCTGATTTCATAAAAACAGGATCGGGCTTTGAAGCGCCCGCCCGCAAAAATTTGCGGGCGGGCGCTTTCCGATTTCGCGGAACCTTTTGCGAACCGACCGCTGTCTTTTCCGAAAAAAAACTGCCGTCGGGCAAAAAAACATAAAATACGCATACGGAAGGAAAAAATTATTGACGGACGAAAAAAAATCCGCTATAATAGACTATGCTCTGAAAAGAGCGCAAAACCTTGCGTGCGAAAAACGCACGCCGAATAAGACCGGGAGGTGTAAAATGAAGTACGAAATGCTCTATCTGATCGATTCTTCCGTCGCGGAAGAGGCGAGAGACGCGCTGATCGCCAAGTTTGAAGACACTGTCAAAAATCTGGGCGGCACCGTTCTTTCCACCGACAAATGGGGCGTAAAAAAGCTCGCGTACCCCATCAACTATAAGAGCGACGCTTTTTACGTTCTCATGACGTTCGAAGCGAACGGCGATTCGATCAAAGAACTCGACCGTATCGCGGGCATTACCGACGGCATTCTCAGAAGAATGATCACGAAAGCGGCGAACTGAACGGAGAGTGGAGAATGAACAAAATATTCCTGATCGGCAACCTCACGCGCGATCCCGAACTTTCGGAAACCAACAGCGGCGTTTCCGTATGCCGCTTTTCCATTGCGGTCAACCGCAGGTTTTCTTCGCAGGATCCCGAACGCCAGACCGACTTTTTTAACGTGACGGCATGGCGCGCACTCGCGGAGACGGTAGCCAAGTATTGCAAAAAGGGCAACAAAGTCGCGGTGACGGGCAGCGTCCAGATCCGCAACTATGAAGACAACGCGGGACAGAAACGCACGTTCGTGGACGTCGTTGCGGATGACGTCGAATTCCTGACCCCCAAGGGCGGCCAGGGCTCTGCAGACGACGATTATGCCCCCGCACCCAAGAAAAAGCCCACCCTCGAAGCGTTCGACGACGATTCGGATATTCCGTTCTGAGTTTTTCCGCCGAACGGAACCGCACTTTTGCGGCGCGGGCGGTTTGCCGAGGTTTATCCCGACAACGCAGCGGACGCGGCAACGCTTTGATGCGGCATTCCCACGTGCGGAGAGGCCGGCGATTCGGGGGCCTTTCCGATCGCGAAAAGCATGGCCGTGCGCCGAAGTTTTCGTGAACCATTTCATCATTAAAAAGGAGTTATCATCATGGAAGAGAAACCCGTCAGAAAACCCATGAAACGGACTTCCCGCAGAAAGGTTTGCGCTTTCTGCCAGGAGAAAGTTGAGGTTATCGATTATAAAGACGTCAACCGCCTGAAAAAATATATCACCGAAGGCGGCAAGATCCTCCCGAGGAGGATGAGCGGCGTCTGCGCGATGCACCAGAGAGAACTCTCCAACGCCATCAAAAAGGCGCGCATCGTGGCTCTTCTCCCCTATCGCGGAGAATAAACAGCCTAAAAAAGCCTTTCGCTTACGCGGAAGGCTTTTTTTATGCCCAAGCGGCAAGCCTGCGCCCGAAAGCAAATGCTTTCGGGCGCGGGTTTATGCTGCGCCTGCCTCAAACGATCAGCGCGTTCAGATAGCCTATGCCGATCAGGACGGCGAGAAACGAGAAATTTAAGAGCAAAAACTTTACGACGTACCGCTTGGTGTCGCCCGGACACACGCGGCGGTAGGTGTTGAGGGTAATGAGGCTTGCGAGCGACGCGACGGGCGTGCCCAGCCCCCCGATGTTGACCGCAACGAGCAGGTTGACGTAATCCGATGTAAAGCGAGACAAAAGCACAGCCGAGGGGACGTTGGAGATGACTTGGCAGGAAAGAACGCCGAACGCAAGCGGGTCGAGCGAGACGAGCCCGCCCAAAAACTCTTCCACCGCGGGAATGCGCGCCATGTTCCCCGAAAAGACGAAAAAGGCGCAAAACGTGAGCAAAAGCCCGTAATCGACGCGCAGGATCGCTTTGCAGTCGACGATCAGAAGCGCCGCCGCAACCGCCGCCAGCCCCCAATAATAGGGGAACACGCGGAACACGATGAGTACGGACAGGACGAACAGGACGGCGTATACGATCACCCGCCAGACGGGCGGCGCCGACTTCGGGGCGGAAAAAACCTCTGCCTTTTCCGGCTTTACGAACAGGCAGACCCCGAGGATCAGCAAAAACGCCACGGCAAAGGGCAGCGCCATGATCTTAAAAAATTCCCCTGCTCCGATCGAATAATAGGAATACAGGTAAAGGTTTTGCGGATTGCCGAAAGGCGTGAGCATACCGCCCAGATTCGCCGCGATGTTCTGCATGATAAAGGTGAGCGCCGTCAGCTTTTTGTTTCCGCACGAATCGAGCACGAAATAGCCGAGGGGCAGAAAAGTGATGAGCGCCATGTCGTTCGCCATGATCATCGAGCCGAAATAAGTGACGAACACGAGCGCCAGAACGATGTTGCGCATGTTTTTAAATCGGCGCACGATGATGTCGGCAAGCCATACGAAAAAGCGGATGTTTTTGAACGCCGCGACGACCGCAAGCGTGCAAAACAGGCAGGAGAGAGTCTGCAGATCGAAGTACCCGAGATATTCTCTGTCTACGGGCACAAAAATACAGGTGATCCCCGCCGCGACGAGCGCGACGATGAGAACGACGCTGCTCTTGAAAAAGTGTGCGACGGACAACAGGACGCGCTTTTTTGCGCCAAGGCGCGGCGCTCCCGCATATGCGGCGCCCGCAGTCCCGCATTCGGACAACGCCGCCCCGCTTTCGGCCGCACCCGCCGCGGCGGGTGCGGCCGCGCTTTTTTCTTGCGCGGCCGCACTCTCCGTTTTTTCGTTCTCTCTTTCGTTTTCCATACTCTCTTTCTCCGAAAAATCCAAATCTATTATACTCATCCGCAAGTTTCCGTCAAGCAAAAACCGACGGCTGCGTTGTCTTTTTTGCCCGGCCGTGCTATAATAAAATAAATTTACGAATTGCAAGGAGAAGACAGAAATGACACTGCCCCAAGACCCCGCGATCCTTCTGAGTTTCATCAACATGAAACTGCGCGACGAATACCCCTCCCTTTCCGCCCTGTGCGACGATATGGACGTTAAGGAGGAAGACATCTGCGCGGCGCTTTCGAAAATCGGCTTTCGTTACGACGAAAAGGCAAATAAATTTTTATGATGCGATCAATGCAAAAAAGCGCGGCCGCGAACTCACCGAAAAAAATACGATTCTGCGCAAGCCGTTCCAATGAAAAGGCGGCGCGGAAAGCACTGCTTTCCGCGCCGCCTTTTATGCCGAAGATGTAAACTCCGGCACCTTTTTTAATCTTTTGTGACGTACGCTACGCCGAAAGCGCCCCTGCCGATGTGGATGCTCAGCACAGGCCCCAGAACGCGCTGATGGATATACACGTTCGGATGGCTGGCTTTGAGCATTTCTGTAAGGGAGGAGACGTCCGTCTGCTCGCCGCAGCGGCACACGATGATCCGCCGGGCATTTGAAGGAACGGCGGCGATCATTTCGTCCAGCCGCTCTCGGGACCCGCGCGCGTTGCCCTTGAACAGGATCTTGGCCTTCAATTCGAATACGGGACGGAAATTGAGGTTGGTTTTCGCCTTGCCCGTGTTCAGCCTGCCTCCCGCGATCAGGTTATCCAGCGTTTCGACGGTAAACACAATGCCGATCTTGCTTTTGAGCGCCTCGAGCATCTCTACCGCCCTGCCGAACTCGACGCCCGCTTTGACGAGATTGACCGCCTCGTCGACGAGGAGATGCATCCCCGCACCGATCGTTCGCGAATCTATGACGCGGATATTCCCCCCGACCTGCTGCGCGGCAAATTTCGCCGAGGAATAAGTGCCGGAAAGAGCGGAACTGAGGACGATGCAGATGACGTCGCACCCCTTTGCCGTGAGCGAAGTAAAAGTCTGAATAAAGTTATTGAGGGCGGGCTGCGCCGTTTTGCAGGGTGCGCCTTCGACGGCGGGCATGAACGCGCCGTTTTTATCCGACGCTTTCTCTTCGTAATTCTTGCCGCCGATATAGTAATTGAGCGGCACGACGCTGACGATCCCGCGGTCCGCGATCTCCGCCGTAGAATAGCCGACGGACGAATCGGTCACGATCGCAATCATTTGCTTTCCTCCTTGTTTTTCCGCGCCCTTGCAGGGCTTTTTTTCTCTCACTAAAATTTACGGAAACGGCGATACCGCGCTTCGATCAGCTCTTCGGGCGGGATCTCGCGCTGTTTTTTGAAAAATTTTACGATCGACTCTTTCAAATCGACGTAAAAACGTTCGGAAAACCCGTCTTCCGGCACGACGCGCTCTACCGCGCCGAGCGCGGCAAGGTCTGCCGCCGTCATTTTCAGGCATTCCGACGCGTCGGCGACGCGGGAGCTGTCTTTCCACAGGATAGACGCGCAGCCCTCGGGCGAAATGGCCGAATAGGTGGACGTTTCGGTGATCCACACCTCGTCTGCCGCCGAAAGGCCGAGCGCACCGCCCGAACCGCCCTCGCCGATGATGACGGAAAGGGTGGGCGTTTTCAGGCGGATCATCTCGAGAATGCTCATCGCGATCGCCTCGCTCTGCCCGCGCTCTTCCGCGCCGATCCCGCAGTACGCACCGGACGTGTCGACAAAGCACAGTACCGGACGGCGGAATTTTTCTGCCTCTTTCATCAGGCGGACCGCCTTTCTGTATCCTTCGGGATGTGCGCAGCCGAAGTTGTGCGCGATTTTGTCGTTGGTGTCGTTCCCCTTTTCGATGCCGATGACCGTGACGGGCATGCCGCCGATGTAACCGATGCCGCCGACGACCGCCTTGTCGTCGGCAAAGCGCCTGTCTCCGTGCAGCTCGATAAATCCCTCGACAATGTTTTCGATATATTTTACCGCGGTGGGACGGCCCTTTTCGCGGCTTTTCAGAACGATGTCGTAAGCGCTCATGCGACCACCTCCCCGCAGTGCAGCCTGAGAATGGCGGCAAGTTTTTCCTTCATCTCTTTGCGCTCGACGATGAGGTCGGCAAAGCCTTTTTCCTCAATAAATTCGGCGCGCTGGAACCCTTCGGGCAGTTTCTGACGGATGGTCTGCTCGATGACGCGCGGCCCGGCAAAGCCGATGAGCGCGCCCTTTTCCGCCATAATGATGTCCGACTCGAACGCAAACGATGCGGATACGCCGCCCGTCGTGGGATCGGTCAAGACAGAGATATATAAAAGCCCCGCTTCGCCGTGTTTTGCGACGGCGGCAGAAGTTTTTGCCATCTGCATGAGGGAGATGATGCCCTCCTGCATGCGTGCGCCGCCGCTCAGCACAAAGCCGACCACGGGCAGGCTCTTTTCGGTCGCGTATTCGAACGTTTTCGCGATCTTTTCGCCTACGGTATGCCCCATGCTGCCCATCATGAACCGATAGTCCATGGAAAAGACCGCCGTAAGCACGCCGCCGATGTGCCCCGTGCCGCAGACGACGCCGTCTTTTTCACCCGTCTTTTCGCGAAGATCGGCAAGTTTTTCGGTATACCCCGGAAAATCGAGCGTATTGCCGCTCTCTTCGTCCGCAAACAATTCGGTAAAATCGTCGAGGCACAGATCGATGCGCCTGCGCGCGTCGATCTTGCGGCAATGCCCGCATTTGGGGCAGATGCCGAAATTGGCGTCCAGCTCGTCTTTCAGGATGATCTGTCCGCACTTTTCACATTTTTCGGCAAGCTTTTCGGGAATGACCGCCTCTTGCTTTGGCTCTTCCTCCGCAGGCGCGGGCACGTTCTCCGTTCCCTCCAGCTCGTTTTTAGGTTTTTTGAAAAAAAACTTCTTGAAATCGAATTTCAACTCCTGTTCACCCCGATCAGTAATCTATTTTCAAAGCGGCGCGCTGTGCGCGGCGCAGGCATATGGTCTTATTTATAGTCTTTTAAAAATTTGTCGAGGAAGTTCGTGCAATAACTTCCGTCTTTAAATTCGGGCTGAGCGAGAATGTCGCTGGAAAGCTCTGCATTCGTCTGCACGCCCTCTATCACAAGCTCGGCAAGCGCCGCCTGCATCTTGCGGATCGCCTCCGTTCTGTCGCGCGCGTACACGATGAGTTTGCCGATCATGCTGTCGTAATAGGGCGGGATCATGTAATCCTGATAGATCGCCGTGTCGAAACGCACCCACGGTCCGCCCGGGATATGCAAAAGGGAAATCCTGCCGCAGCTGGGGCGGAAATTGCTCCTGGCGTCCTCCGAATTGATGCGGCATTCGATGGCGCAGCCGCGAAGGCGGATATCTTCCTGCTTATAGATGAATTCGATGCCCGCCGCGATGCGGATCTGCCACTTGACGACGTCGATGCCCGTAACGTATTCTGTGACGGGATGCTCGACCTGCAGGCGGGTATTCATCTCCATGAAATAAAACTTATTGTTTTTGTCTAAGAGAAACTCTATGGTGCCGAGGTTGGTATAATGCACCGTTTTGGCAGCCAGAACCGCCGCATCCATCATCGCCTTGCGCACTTCGGGCGTCAATGCGACGCAGGGGCTCTCTTCGATGAGTTTCTGATTGCGGCGCTGCATGGAACAGTCGCGCTCGCCGAGACAGACGACGTTGCCCTGTTCGTCGGCGACGATCTGCATTTCGACGTGTTTGACGTCGGTCAGGTATTTTTCGAGATAGCACTTGCCGTTGCCGAAGGCGCTCTGCGCCTCCGCAGACGCGGTGCGCACCGCATTCTCGAAATCCTCTTCCTTCCACACGATGCGGATGCCCTTGCCGCCGCCGCCCGCGCTCGCCTTTACGATGACGGGATAACCGATCTCGCCCGCGAATTTTTTCGCCTCGGCGACGTCGGTGATCTCGTCGAGGCCCGGGACGACGGGAACGCCCGCCGCCTTCATCGTGCGGCGCGCCTCGTCTTTGTCCCCCATCTTGGCGATGACCTGATAGCTCGGCCCGATAAATTTGATCCCGCACTTTTCGCAAAGTTCCGCAAATCGCGGGTTTTCGCTCAAAAGGCCGTACCCGGGATGGATCGCCTGGCAGCCCGTCGCGATGGCGACGTCGATGAGGGCAGTCATGTTGAGGTAACTGTCCTTTAAAAGGGCGGGGCCGATGCAATAGCTCTCGTCGGCAAGGCTGACGTGCAGAGCCTCGGCGTCTGCCTCCGAATATACGGCGACCGTGCTGATGCCCATTTCATTGCAGGCGCGGATGATGCGCACGGCGATCTCGCCCCTGTTTGCGATCAGAATTTTACTGAACATTTCCCCTCTCCGTAAGGATCAAAAGATCTTAAAAAGCACTTGGCCGAATTCGACCAGCGAGCCGTTCTCCGCGCAGATTTCGACGATCTCGCCGTCCTCTTCGGCGACGACGTCGTTCATCAGCTTCATCGCTTCGATGATGCAGAGCGTATCTCCCTTTTTGACCTTTTTGCCCACTTTGACGAAAGGTTCCGCCTCGGGCGAGGGGGAGGCATAAAAGATGCCCACCATGGGCGACCTGATGTCGCGGTATTTGTTATAATCTTTGATGTCCTGCGGGGCGGGCGCGGGAGCGCCTTCCTGCGGGGCGGGCGCGGCGGCAGGCTTCGCGGCGGGCATCGCGGGCATGGCCGCAACGTATTCCGCCGGCTTTTCCAGCTTCAACGAGAAAGATTTTTCCGCAGAAGTCTCGGTCAGCTCCAGCTTGCCGAGGCCGCTCTCCTTGAATATCTCTATGATTTCTGTCAATTTTTTCTTTTCCATAAGATCTCCTTATTCCTGCGCATGAAAAAATATGCGTTTATCTTTCCGAACCATAAACGCATACCTTTCCCTGTCAGATCTTCTTGAAAGCGAGGCAGCCGTTGTGCCCGCCAAACCCGAGAGACGTGGACAGCGCGAATTTCAGTTCCGCGCGCACCGCCTCGTTTGGCGTGATGTCGAGGTCGCACTCCTCGTCTTTGACTTTGTAATTGATCGTGGGCGGAATGACGCCCTCGTCGAGCGCGAGGATCGCCGCGATCGCCTCTACGCCGCCCGCAGCTCCCAGCATGTGCCCCGTCATGGACTTGGTGGAAGATACGTGCACTTTGTAAGCATCCTGCCCGAACGCACGCTTGATCGCATGCGTTTCCGTCTTGTCGTTGAGCGGAGTGCCGGTCCCGTGCGCATTGATATACAATCCGCCGTCCGCCGCAACGCCGCCCTCTTTTGCCGCAAGTTCGATCGCGCGGGCAGACGCGACCGCCTCGGGGTTGGGCGCGGTCATGTGATAGGCGTCGTTCGTGCAGCCGTAGCCGACGACCTCCGCATAGATCTTCGCGCCGCGCGCCTTAGCGTGCTCGTACTCTTCAAGCATGACCACGGCGCCGCCTTCGCCCATGATAAAACCGCCCCTCTCCTTATCGAAGGGGATAGACGCGCGGTCTTTATCCGTCGCCTGCGAAAGCGCCTGGCAGCTGATGAACCCGGCAAAGCACATCGGGACGATGGCAGCCTCGCTGCCGCCCGCGAGCATCGCGTCCGCATAGCCGTGTTTAATGGCGCGGTACGCCTCGCCGATGCTGTTTGTAGAAGTCGCGCAGGCCGTAACGATGCCGATGTTCGGCCCCTGCGCGTTATATTTGATCGCCACCGTGCCGGACGCGATGTTTGAGATCATCATCGGCACAAAAAAGGGCGATACCCTTGAGGGGCCCTTTTCGAGAAATCTCGTGTGGTCGGTTATGAGCGTATTGATGCCGCCGATACCCGATCCGATATAGACGCCGAAACGGTCGGGCGCTATGCTCTCTGCCGTCATGCCGGAATCTTCGTAAGCCTGCGTCGCGGCGGCGACGGCGTACTGCGTGTACAGATCGGTCTTGCGGAGCTCTCCCTTGGGCATATAGAGGGTGGGATCGAACCCGCGCACCTCTCCCGCGAGCGAGCATTTATATTCCGATGCGTCGAACTTGGTCACCGTATCGATGCCGTTGACGCCTTTTTTCATATTCTCCCAAGTAGTTCTGACGTCGTTGCCGAGAGGCGTTACCTCTCCAAGACCAGTGACCACGACTCTTTTTGTCATAAATATCCTCCCGGTTCACACATTTTGTTTTGCGCTGACAAAACAAAATGTCGTGATTTTGAGGGTGACACCGCTGTTCGCCGACATAAAGTCGGCTCGACAACGGTTTCTTCCCTTTTTGCGCCCATTATAAGGGCACACGCAATATGCAAGGGCGCAAATTCACCCTCTTCCCCTAAGGCAAAGGATTGCCAAACAGGGGTGCGCTGCGGAAAATTGCGATTTCCCTTGCGCGAGTAATTATTAAAAGATTTTTCTGCGTTTCCGAAAATCGCACTTTTCGGAAAAAGCCCCCGATTTGCCGCGATGAGCGGCTTGTCGAAAAAGAGTGAATGCGAAAATTGCTTTAATAGGTAAGCCCCTAAACATTTTCGCAGAGAGAAAAACATTGCAGAGCCGACCCGCGTGTCGGCGAACAATGGCTGCCTCTCAGCTCACGGCGTTTCGCAGTGCCTTTGCACGAGAAACGCGTGAACCCTTTTTTGTGAATATTCTTAAATATACATCCCCCCGTCCACTTTGAGGACGACGCCCGTAATGTAGCGCGCATCGTCTGAGACGAGGAATTTGACGGCGTTTGCGATGTCCTGCGTTTCTCCGAGGGCGCCGAGCGGGATGAGCTTATACATCGCCTGTTTCTGCTCTTCGGTCAGCGCGTCGGTCATGGCCGTCTTGATGAAACCGGGAGCGACGGCGTTTGCCGTGATGTTGCGGGCGCCGAACTCCTTTGCGACCGTTTTGGTCAGGCCGACGATGCCCGCCTTGGACGCGGCGTAGTTCGCCTGACCCGCATTGCCCATCAGTCCCACGACCGAGCTGATCGAAACGATCCGCCCGTAACGCTTGCGCATCATGTACGGGGTAACATGTTTGATCATGTTGAAGCACCCTTTCAGGTTGATGGACAGGACCCTGTCCCAATCCGCCTCTTCCATGCGCATGATGAGTTTATCGGCGGTGATGCCCGCGTTGTTGACGAGGATATCGATTTTGCCGAAATCTTTGACGATCTGATCGACGACCGCTTTCGTGGCGGCAAAATCGGAAACGTCGCACCGATAATAGCGCGCCGTGACGCCCGCCTCTTTCAAAGCGGCGAGCGTTTCCGCCGCCGCCGATTCGTCGCTGTAATCGACGATCGCGATGTCCGTTTTTTCTGCGGCGAGGGTACGCGCGATCGTAGCGCCGATGCCCCTGCCCGCGCCCGTGATGAGGGCGACTCTGTTTTCTGACATATTCTTATAAATTCCCTTAATCTATGATAGGCGAAGTTTACCGAAACACTGATTTTCCGCAAGGAAAGATCAGCCCCGCTGCACGAGACCGGTAAGCACTTTCCCCGGGCCCACTTCGACGAATTCTTCCACGCCGCGCGCCTTCATCGCCGCGACCGTCTCCGTAAAGCGGACGGGCGAGCGCATTTGCATGGCGAGCGTTGCCGCAAAATCGCCCTCGTACGGCTTTGCCGTAAGGTTGGCGTATACGTCCATGCGGGGCGCGTTCATCTTCAGCGTGCGCAGAAATTTTTCGAATTCTTCCGCTTCGGGCGCAAGCTCGGGGCAATGGAACATGCCCGAAACGCGCAGTTTCATGGCCCTGCCGCCCGCCTCTTTGACTTTTGCGTTAAACGCTTCTTCCGCCTCCGCGCGGCAGGCGACGACCGTCTGCAGCGCACCGTTATAATTGGCGGGATGGGTGTTCGTGCCGTCGCAGAGCGCCTCCACCTCGTCGCGGGGAAGTTTTACGACCGCGATCATGCAGCCCTTGACCCGCTCGGTATACGCCTCCATCAGCTCCGCGCGCCTGATAATGGCGCGGAACGCGTCTTCTTCGGACAAAACGCCCGCAAAACAGAGCGCGGGCACTTCTCCGACGGAAAAGCCGCATACGCAGTCGGGCGCGCCGAGCTCTTCTTCGCGGACATACGCGTAAGCGAGGTCGGCAAGGAACATGGTCGGCTGAGTGAGGAGAGTCCGGTTCAGCTCTTCCTGCGTGCCGCAGAGCATCTTATCGACGATGCCGGGGCGGACGGACTCCGCCGTTTCGAAGAGCTTTTTGACTTTGGGGACGTCTTTCACGTCGCCCGCCATGCCGGGGATCTGCGCCCCCTGGCCCGCGAACAGGAAGGCTATACGTCCCACTTTACGCCCTCCATCATCTTATCCGCCTGCGCCATGATCTCGTCCACGATCTCCTTTGCGCTCTGGCGCTTGCTGACCATGCCCGCGATCTGACCGGCGAGAAAACACCCTTCGTCCGCGTTGCCGTCTTTGGCGGCTTTGCGGAGAGACCCGACGCCGAACTGTTCGAGCTGTTCGTCGGGGATGTTGGAGTCTGCCTCCATCTTCGCATAGGTGTTCATATACGAATTTTTAATGGCGCGGACGGGATGCCCGAGCCGCTTGCCCGTGACCATGGTGGAAATATCCTTGGCGGCAAGCACTTTCTTTTTATATTCTTCGGAAACGGTGCATTCGTCCGCGACGAGGAAACGGGTGCCCATCTGCACGCCGCACGCGCCGAGCGCGAACGCCGCGACCATGCCCCTGCCGTCGCCGATGCCGCCCGCCGCAACGACGGGGAGTTTGACCGCGTCGACGACCTGCGGGACGAGCGCCATGGTCGTAAGGTCGCCCACGTGCCCGCCGCTCTCGCCGCCTTCGGCGATCACGGCGTCTACGCCCGCGCGCTCGACCATTTTTGCGAGCGCCGTGCTGGCGACGACGGGAATGATGACGATGCCCGCCTCTTTCCACATCTTGACAAAACGCGAAGGATTGCCCGCCCCCGTGGTGACGACGGGAACTTTTTCCTCCGCGACCATTTTCGCCACTTCTTCCACGTGCGGGCTCATCAGCATGATGTTCACGCCGAACGGCTTATCCGTGAGCGCGCGGCACTTTCTGATCTCTTCTCTGACCCAATCCGCATTTGCGTTCATCGCAGAAATGATGCCGAGGCCGCCCGCATTGGAAACAGCGCTCGCCAAAGAGGCATCGGCGATCCACGCCATGCCCCCCTGGATGATCGGATATTTTATGCCGAGAAGTTCGGTAAGTTTTGTCTGCATGGCTGCGCCTTACTTGTTTGCGACCGCCTCGTCGATCTTTGCGATGAGCTCGCCGACGGTGGAAAGCTGCATGTTGTCGCCGAGGGAAATGCCGTAGGCTTCTTCGATCTGCATGACGATGTCCACTTTGTCGAGAGAGTCGAACTCGAGCTCGTCAAAAGTCGTTTCGGGCGTGATGTCGAGATCTTCGCCCTTGCACTCGCTGAGGATTTCCTTCAATTTTTCCAACGTTTCCATAATTTTGTCTGCTCCTTTTTTAATCTTTATTCCAGGTTATGATGACTGCGCCGCTCGTCAGTCCGCCTCCGAACGCGACGAACAGCAGCTTGTCTCCTCTCTTAAAGGTGCCCTTCTTTGCGAACTGGTCGAGAAGGACCATGACGGAGGTCGCGCTCATATTGCCGCACTCCGCGATGTTGGTGAGAACTTTGCTCTTGTCTATTTTGAACTTTTTCAGGCTCGCGTCGATGATGCGAAGGTTCGCCTGATGCGGCAGGTACCAATCGATGTCCGCAGGGGTGAGACCCGCGCGCGCACACGCTTCTTCGATATTCCGCCCCATCGCGTTGACCGCAAATTTATACACCTCGCCGCCGTCCATGTGCATGGCGAGCTTTTCCTGCGCGATCTCGTTGTACGGGCTGTTCAGCCCCTCGATATTGGGCATGCGGATGACGTGCGAATCGGGCTTGGTGGACAGAACGCCCGCCAGGCGGCCTTCTCCCGCCCTGACGACCATCGCGCCCGCGCCGTCGCCGAACAGAACGCAGCTCGCGCGGTCGGTCCAGTCCAAAAGTTTGCTCATCGCCTCGGCCGAGACGATGAGAACGGTTTTCGCCTTGCCCGACGAAATGAACGAATCGGCGATCTCCATCGCGTACAGAACGCCCACGCACGCCGCATTCAGGTCGAATGCGGGCGCCGTTGCGCCGACCGCCTCCGCGACGGTACAGGCGAGCGACGGCGTAAAGGTGTCCGCGCGCATGGTCGCGCACAGGATGAGATCGAGTTCCGCGCCCGAGGCCCCCGCCTCGCCCATCGCCGTCTTTGCCGAGGCGATCGCCAGATCGTCCAGGCGCTCGTCGGTAAGGACATGACGGCTGCGAATGCCCGTGCGGGTGCGGATCCACTCGTCGGATGTATCCAAAAATGTTGCAAGATCGTCGTTGGTGACGACTTTTTGAGGCAGGGCGCTGCCCGTGCCTGCAATATAAAAAGACATTGTTCCCTCTTTTGCCCCTTCTCGGGGTACGGAGAAAAAGCGGCGCGGCCGAAGCACACAGCCGTCTTCTCCTTTATTAGATTATAGAAGATTTGCCCCGTCAAGTCAAGCCATATTTTAAAAACGGCGCAAAAAACCGATCATTTGTCGCGTTTTTGCGCAATATGCGCGAAAAAAACAGTACGCCCGCATAAAATGCGGGCGTACAAGCCGTTAAGACGCTCCGCTCACCCTTTTTTTTCGATAATGGCAAAAGAAAACTCGGCGCTCGTGCACAGTTTTCCGTTCGCCTCGAGCTTGCCCTTGGCAAAGCAGAAAACACCTTTGCGCGCGGTCAGCTCGACGGTCATCACCGCCGTATCGCCGGGAAGCAGCGGATTTTTGAATTTTACGTTGTTCAGCCCCGTATAGAGCGGCGTCTTGCCCTTGCAGTCGGGCAAAAGCGCGACGGCGGTCTGCGCGATCATCTCGCACTGAATGACGCCGGGCACGATGGGGTTGCCGGGGAAATGTCCCTGCAAAAAAAACTCGTCGCCCTTGACGGCATACTTGCCGATCGCCTTGCCGTCTGCGATCTCTACCTCGTCGAGGAGGAGCATCGGTTCGCGGTGGGGCAAAAATTCTTTGATCTCGTCTCTGTTCATAACATGACCTGCCTTATCCTTTATTGCCGTATGAGGATCCGCTTTTCAGCTCGTATAGCGCGACGCCTCGCCTTCCGCTCCCTCCCTGTCTTCCGGAAAAATGGGCCCGTTTACGACGGGAAGGACCAGCGGCGCCGCAAATGCCGCGCTCGTGAGGTTGGTGACCGCCGCCCTGAGATAGGGATACAGGGTCTCGGTCGCCTCTACGGTAAAAACCTTGCGCTCTTCGTCGGTAGAAGCCTCCGTTTCGAACATGCCCGTGAGTTTGACGCTCAGGTCGAAGGGCTTGGGTGATTCTTCGCTGTTTTCGATCTTCACCGCAAGGGTGACGAAAAAGAGTTTTTCGTTGCCCACCGTCTTTCTGACCTGGCGGGAAAAAGAGGGCTTGAGGTCGAATTTGGAATCTTTTGCGATGCGGACGTTGTTGAGCGCATAGCGCATTTCGTCCGCGCGGATGCCTTTGAGCGAAAAATTGACGTTCTGCATGTGTGTTTCTCCGTTTTCTCCGCCGCGCCGGCTGTGCGCCGGGGAGACTATGAATTTTGTTTGAATATTTTTATTATAACGCCGGGAAAGCCGTTTGTCAATACTTCTATGAAGAAACCGCTCCCCCGTTTTCGGGAGAGCGAACGCCTTTCCGGCAGAGAGCGTTCATTCGAGCACCGCTTTGATGCGGCGTACGCCGCTCGAAGAGGACTGCTCTTTCACGATGCGGAAATGCCCCAGTTCGCCCGTAGACGCCGCGTGCGGGCCGCCGCACATCTCGCGGGAAAAGGTGCCGATGGAATAGGTTTTGACGACGTCGCCGTACTTGGAATCGAACACGCCGACGATCCCCTCTTCCCTCGCCCGCTCGTAGGGCATCTCCTCGTACACGACGGGGATGTTTTCGCCGATCTTTTCGTTCACGAGATCTTCGACCGCCCTGATCTCTTCCGCCGTCATCGGGCGGGAGAAATTAAAATCGAAGCGCAGCCTCTCGGGGGTTATGTTGCTGCCCTTCTGATTGACGTCGGGAGAAAGGACCGCTTTGAGCGCCGCGTTGAGAAGGTGCGTTGCCGTATGCAGGCGGGTGGCGGCGACGGAAGTGTCCGCAAGGCCGCCCTTGAATTCGCCCGCCGAAACCTGCGCGTGGCTCTTTTCCTGATGCTCTTTGAACGCCTCGGCAAAGCCCGCCTCGTCGACGGTATACCCGCGCTCGGCGGCCATCTCCACCGTCAGTTCGAGGGGGAATCCGTACGTGTCGTACAATTTGAATGCGGCCTTGCCGCCGATCGCCGTCTCTTTGACGTACGAAGGGTCCTGTTTGGACATGAATTCGTTTTTGCGCTCCAGCCCCGCGATCGTCTTTTCGAATTCCTTCATCCCCTTTTCGAGCGTGGATTCGAAGCGCTCCGTTTCGCGCGCGATCTCGGAGAGAATATACTCTTTCTTTTCGGGAAGGAGCGGATAAGCCTCGCCGTACACTTCGTCGATGAAGATCCCGGCGACCTTTTCCATCTCTTTGCTGGAAATGCCGAGCGCCCTGCAATAGCGGATGGCGCGGCGCATGAGCCTTCTCAGGATATAGCCCGCGCCCGTATTGGAAGGCAGGATGCCGTTCACGTCGCCGATGAGCATGACCGTGGTGCGGGTATGGTCGGCGACGATGCGCATCGCCTTCTGCGCCTCTCCGCCGTCGTCGTATTTTTTGCCCGATGCCTTTTCGAGGTAGGCGATGACGCCGCTGAAAAGGTCGGTCTTATAGCCGTCCGTCAGCCCGTTAAGGAAGGCGAGCATCCTGTCCAGCCCGAAACCGGTGTCCACGTTCTTGTTTTCGAGGGGGACGTAGCCGTTTTCCGTCTTTTTGTACTGCATGTACACGTCGTTGCCGATCTCGACGTAACGGCCGCAGGGGCAGTTGATGTCGCAGGGCTTTCTGCCGCATTCCTCGTCTGTGAGGGGATAAAACCACTCGTTATCCGGCCCGCAGGGGGTGCCGACGGTGCCCTCAAGCTCCCACCAGTTGTTGGACTTGTCCAGATAAAAGATGTTTTCCCGTTTGATGCCTAATTTTACGAGAAGCTCCGCCGTTTCGTCGTCGCGCGGGGCGGATTCGTTGCCCGCGAACACGGTGGAACAGATCTTGCCCGCGTCCAGCCCGAACTCTTTGGTGAGGAGTTCGAACGACCACGCCGTCTTTTCCTTTTTGAAATAGTCGCCGAGCGACCAATTGCCCATCATCTCGAAAAAGGTGAAATGGGTCGCGTCGCCGACCGAATCGATGTCGACGGTGCGGACGCACCCCTGCACGTTGCACAGGCGCTTGCCTGCGGGATGAGACTGTCCCAAAAGATAGGGCATGAGCGGCTGCATGCCCGCCACGTTGAACATGACGCCCGTCGTGCCGTCGCCGATGAGCGACACCGCGCCGATGTTGACGTGGCCCTTGCTCTCGTAAAAAGAGATCCATTTATTGCGCAGCTGTTTGGATGTGATCATGGTGTTTCTTCCTCTTTCTCTTCGCTTTTCTCGCCCTTTTCTCCCCTATCGCCCGTTTCCACGGCGGGAAACAGGGTCTCTTCTTCTTTGGTGCACTCGAATTTTTCGCCCGTAAGTTTTTCCAAAGCCGCCTCGAGCTTGTGCATGCGGCATTTGAGTGCGCGGATCTCTTCCGCGTTCGGGTCGACTTTTTCCTGTGAAAGGTCGGGCTTTTCCCCGCGGATGCGCACGACGCGCGCGGGAACGCCCACCACCGTCGCGTGCGGCGGGACTTCTTTTAAAACCACGGCGCCCGCGCCGATCTTGGCGCCCTCTCCCACGGTAAAGCCGCCCAGGACCTTGGCTCCCGAACTGATCACGACGTCTTTTTCGATCGTCGGATGGCGCTTGCCCTTTTCTTTGCCCGTGCCGCCGAGGGTGACGCCCTGATAAATGACGACGCCGCTCTTGACTTCCGCCGTTTCGCCGATGACCACGCCCGTGCCGTGGTCGATGAACACGCCGCCCTCGATCTTGGCGGCGGGATGGATCTCGATGCCGGTGAGAAACTTGGCAAACTGCGAGACCATGCGCGCCAGAAGTTTGAGGTGCATTTTGTACAGCCGATTGGCAAAGCGATGCCAGGACAGCGCATGCACGCCCGAATAGGTGAGCCAGATCTCGAATTTGTTTCTTGCGGCGGGGTCGTTGCGTTTTGCCGCTTCGATGTCCGCCCGAAGCCGTTTGAACATATGCCCTCCCCGTAAAGCGCAAACGCCCTACTCCGTTATTCTATGCGCCGCGCCCGCACGGCGTTACAGGATCCTGCGGATATGATATTCGTCGAACGCTCTTGCCGCCATTTCGGGGTTATAGACGCGGTAATCGACGAGATAGCGCATCACGACGTCGCGCGCGTCGGAAAAATCGTAATGGCAGCCGCAGTCGCGCATCAGCGCGGCATTGTCTTCCCGCGAAAGGCCCAAAAGGAGGGTGATGCGGTATACGAGCAGTTTTTCGGGAATAAAATATCCCTTGAGAACGCCTTCCCAGATCTTTTCCGATTCGTGCAGCCTTTCTCCGAGTTTTTCCGCGTCTTCGCCGTAAGAGGCGGCGAGGCGCAGGATCGTTTTGGCCGCATCGCTCTTTTTGCCGAAAAAGGCGGGAAAACGCACTTTGAAAGGCGCCGCGTGCACGGAAAACGTGAACGTGTTGTCCACGTACTTTTCTTTGCATTCGGCAAGGACCGCCTCGGCGTTCGGCTGATAGGCGATCTTGCGCATCTCGTTGGCGGCGTATTCGCCCTCTTCGATGCGGTTTTTGTTTTTCAGGATCATCGAGACGGTAACCGACTCGTATGACGGAAGGGAACCGATCAGATCGAAATCGGAAAATTTCTTGGCAAAATATTCGTCGAGATCTTTGATGAAATCGTCGTTCCGTTCTTGATTGTTTTCCATAAATTTCAGGCTGTCCCTTGAAAAAAGTTTGACACTATTATACTATATTTCGTGCGGTTTGCAAAGTTTTTATTTGCCCGTAAAAAATTATTTTTTGAAATTTTGAAAAAATTTCACAATATTTGTTTATTTTGTTGCGCGATCAACGAAAATATGTTATAATTTAACGGCAAAGAAAAAAATAAAAAAGGCGGTGATCGGTACGAAACGAACCAGAATCGAAGAGATCGCACTGTTGATAGAAAAAAACGGGAAAATGACGCTGGAAGAGCTTGCCGAACAGTTTCCGGACGTCTCCGACATGACGCTCAGGCGGGATCTGATGGAGCTGGAACAGCAGAATAAAGTCATCCGCGTGCGCGGCGGCGCAATGTCGGTGCTGGAAGTGCAAAAACGTTCGGGCGAAGCATACGCGCAGAAATCCACCATCAATACGGACGCAAAGAAAGTGATCGCGAAAAAAGCTGTTTCCCTCATAGACGAGGGGGTGAGCCTGTTTTTGGACGGCGGCACGACCGCGCTGTACCTTGCCAAAGAGATCCCCGACCAACCCTGCCACATCTTTACCAACGGCATCGCCGTGGCGGAAGAGCTGGCGCACAAAAAACAGCCCGAAGTGGTGCTCGTCGGCGGGGCGCTGATCAAAGAAAACCTCTCCACGGCGTCACCCTACACGAAGATCTTTTTGGAAAACACCAATTTCGAACTGGCGATCATTTCCGCCTCGGCATTCTCGTTCGAGCAGGGATTTTCCTGCATCTCGCAGGTGGAATCGGATCTTTTGAAATTTATCCTCGGGCGCGCAAAAATGGTATATATGATGCTCGATTCGTCCAAGATCGGCAAGATCATGCCCTACACCTTCGCCACGCCCGAAAACATCGACGTGCTCATCACCGACGACAATTTTCCCCTCAGCGCGAAGGAGAAATTTGAAGAAAAGAACATCGTCGTCATCTGACGGCGCCTCTTGCCCAAAAGGCAAACTTGTGTTTTGTACAGGCCCGGGCGCGCGGAAATTTTTCCGCGCGCCCGGGCTTTTTTAACGCCGGTCATTCGCCGGTTTTGCCGTCCGTTTCGGGAAAGGCGCTCTGTTCGCCCGCGGCGGACGGATAAAAGGCGCAAAAACCGCACCGCGACGGATGGTCGAGGAGCAATTTCGCGCGGCAGAAGAGCGCCTTTGCCGCAATGAGAAGATCGCCGCCCGCGCAGAGGATATTGAAAACGCCCAGAGCGAGCAGGATGCCGTTCTGTACGCACAGCCCCCACACCGAAACCGCCGCGCCGAGAATCGCGAACGGAGCAAGAACGCCGATCAGATATTTTGCCCTGTTCATCGGCACGCCGCACGCGCAGTAGGGCGAACCGCAGGAGATGCCGAACGACAGGCCTTTGAAAGTGCCGTTCGCCGCGCCCCAGAACAGGGCGTGCAGCCCTTCGTGCACGGGAATGCTGACAAAGACCGACGCCGCAAACAAAAGCGCGTCTGCCCAGAATTTCCCGACCAGAGAAAACTTCCAGCCGGAAAGCAGCGCGCCGCAGACGATCGCGGCAGCCGCAAAGGGAAGCGCTGTCAAAAGCCCCTGCCAGTTCGCCCTGCCGACGGATACCGATCTGTCGCGAACGGTAAAGCCCGCCGCCTCGAGAGCGGCGCATTGTTCCTGAAACGCCCGTTCGCGGGCGCTCTTTTTTTCGGCGCGCGCAGCCGCGCGCGCCCTGCGTTTTTCGTTCATTTTACTCCTGTTTTTCCGAAAAGAGCGCCGTCGAAAGATAGCGCATGCCCGTATCGGGAAGAACGACGGCGATGGCTTTCCCCCTGTTCTCTTCGCGGGAAGCGAGAACGCGCGCCGCATGCACCGCCGCGCCCGACGAAATGCCCGCCAAAACGCCGTCCGTCCGGGCGATCTCGCGCGCGGCGGCGTAAGCCTCTTCTTCCGTCACGCACACGACCCCGTCGATCAGAGAAGTGTCCAGAATCTCGGGCACAAACCCTGCGCCGATGCCCTGCAAGCCGTGCGGCCCCGCCTTGCCGCCCGAAAGGACGGGCGAGCCCTTCGGCTCTGCTGCGTACGCGCGCAATGCGGGATTTTTTTCTTTTAGGAATTTTGCCGCGCCGCCGAGCGTGCCGCCCGTGCCGACGCCCGCGACCAGAAGATCGATCTTTCCGTCCGTGTCCGCCCAAAGCTCGGGGCCGGTCGTCTTATAATGCGCCTCGGGATTGGCGGGGTTGACGAACTGCCCCGCGATGATGCTGCCCTCGTGTTCGCGGTGCAGCTGTTCCGCCTTTTCGATGGCGCCCGACATCCCCTTTTTGCCGTCGGTCAGGACCAGCTCCGCGCCGAACGCGGCGAGGAGCTTGCGGCGCTCTTCGCTCATCGTCTCGGGCATGGTCAAAATCAGGCGATATCCCCTGACCGCGCAGACGGCGGCGAGCCCGATCCCCGTATTGCCGCTGGTAGGCTCTATGACGAGCGAGCCTCTTTTGAGTTTTCCGCTCCGCTCCGCGTCTTCGATAATGGAGAGGGCGGCGCGGTCTTTGACACTGCCCGTCGGGTTGAAATATTCGAGTTTTGCAAGGATCGCGGCAGAAAGGGAATGTTTTTTTTCATAGCCGCAAAGCCGCAGGAGCGGCGTTTTGCCGATCAGTTCGGCAATATCGGTATAGATCATTTCTGTTCCTCCGCAAACTGTTTTATTCTGCGCTTGGGCGGCAAAAGGCGCACGAGAACGGTGAGCGCCGCAAACAGCACCGCCGCGCCCGCAACGACCGCCGCCATCGCGCCCATGGAAACGGAGCGGCCGAAAAAGTCGAGTTCGAAAGAAAACTGCCCGGCGAGCGATTGCGCGAATTCGGGCGAAGACAGAGCCGCCAATTCGTCCAGCGCACCGCCCATGATAAAGTTGCGGAAAAGCCCCGCCGAATGGCTGCCCGGTATAAACGCCGAAAAATAGCGGACGCCCGCAGGGAACATAGAAAGCGGCATATACGCTCCGATCAGAAAACCGGTGACCGTGCCCAAAATGACGTTGACCCCCGTAAAGGCGCCTTCCGTACGGATGAATCCCACGACGAACACGAGGAGCGCGGTGGAACTTAAAACCGAAAGGACGGTCGTGCCGAGCACGCCGAACACGTCTGCCGCGGACATGCACCAGCTGCCCGAAAGGGCGAGCCAACCGAATGCGAGGACCAGAACGCCCGCACAAAGCACCAGCCCCGCCGCCGCGACCGAGAGAAAATAGGACGCGGGCGCGAGCCAGCCGGGGACGGGCGACGCTTTCAGATCGTTGACGATCCCCCGCCGCCTGTCCTGTACCATGACGCCGCACGCGCACAGCGGCACGGTGATGCACGCGCTCGAAAGTGCGCCCGCGATCATCCAGCTGTCGCAAAACGCGCGGACGGCGCCGTCCGCGCCCGAAGCGACGCCGAGAGAAGCGAGCGCCTCGTTGATGCCGTCTTCCTGCACCTGTCCCAAAAAGAGGATATACAGGACCAGCACGATGAGCGGACACAGGAGGGAGAAAAAGATGTTCGCCTTGTCTTTGAGAAATATTTTCAGGTTGCGGGACGTCATGGCAAGCAGCATGCGCATCATTCGTTTCCTCCCTGCAATTTTTTACCCGTGACGGACAGGAAAACGTCGTCCATGTTCCCCTTGACGAATTCGAAATCGGCGCAGAGATCGGGATATTTTACGAGGATGCCGCGCGCCTCGGCGGCGTTTTCCGCCGCGATCACGCACGCGCCGCCCTCCGCCGCCGCATTCAAACCGACAGAGCGCGCTCTTTCCGCAAGCGCGGGCGCGTCGCCGTACAGGCGGAGATAGTTGCGGGAAAACCTGTTTTTCAGCTGCACGGGCGCGCCTTCGGCGGCGATCTTGCCGCCGTCTATGATGACGACGCGGTCCGATCCGTCCGCCTCTTCCATGTAGTGCGTAGTCAGAAAGACGGTCATGCCTTCCGTTTCGCGGAGTTTGCGCACAATTTCCCACACCGTGCGGCGCGTTTGCGGATCGAGGCCGGTCGTCGGTTCGTCCAGAACAAGAACGTGCGGCCTGCCGATCAGGGCGCGCGCAATGTCCGCACGCCGCTTTTGCCCGCCCGAAAGTTTGCCGAACGGACGGTTCAGAAGGTCTTTCAACTCTAAAAGTCGCGCAAGTTCCGCAAGGCGCTGCGTCCACTTTCTGCCGTACAATCCGTAAAAACTCGCGCGGACGGTCAGATTGTCCCTGACCGTGAGCAGATCGTCGAGAACGGTGCCCTGAAAGACCACGCCCAGAAGGGGCTTGATCTTGTCCGGTTCGCGGTCGAGGTCATAGCCGCCGATCTCTACTTTTCCGCCGTCTTTGGAGAGAATGGAACAGAGGATATTGATGGTCGTGCTTTTTCCCGCGCCGTTCACCCCTAGAAAGGAAAACAGGCTGCCCCTCTCCACGGAAAAAGAAATGCCCCTGACAGCCCGGACGTTGCCGTATGCTTTTGTAAGATCTTCCGCACGGATAATGTCTTCTGCCATGTTCTCTCCCCTTATTGGCCGGATTTTTATTTTATTATACAATATTTCCCGATTCTCTGGCAAGCGTTCCGCCGAAAATGCGCCGCATTGCCCGCGCGGACGGCGCATTTATTACAAATTTATGACACCTTCTCCCTTTACCGCAGCGCGGACGTATGATATAATGAAAAAAAACGGCGTCCGCGCCGCAAGGAGGCAACTATGCCGAATTTTTTGGTCGTTTACGGATCCCGCTACGGATCGACGGAAAAATATGCGCGGTTCATCGCGGAACGGCTGGGCTGCGCCGCCCTGCCCGCAGAAAAAACGAAAGCCGCCGACCTGAAAGCCTGCAACGCCGTAATTTTCGGCGGCGGAGTCTATGCGGGGAAAATTGCGGGCTGGAAAAGGGCCTCGCGCCTGATCCGCAAAGCGGGCATAAAAAGACTCGTACTCTTTGTATGCGGCCTTGCCGACCCCGCCAGGCAGAAAACGCGGGACGAGGCGAAACAGCTCTTTTACAGACACCTGCCCGCCGAGACGGCGCAAAAAACGCCCGTCTTCTGCCTGCGCGGCGGCATGGATTACGCAAAACTGAACTTTACCCACCGCACGATGATGGCGATGCTGCTTTCCTTTTTGCGGCGCAAAAAGGAAAGGTCGGAAGAGGATGAAAAACTTTTGGAAAGTTACGGCAAAAAGATCGATTTTTACGACGAGCAGACCGCTCTGCCCGTCGTTTCCGCCGCCGAAAACCTTTGACCGCGGCGCAAAAACAGGCTCCGTAAAAAAGCGGGGCGCCGTTCCCGAATATGGAGAGGCGCCCCGCTTTATGCTTCTCTGTTTTGCCGCCCAGCCGAAGCGCCGCCCGCTTGCATATCCGTGCTTTTACGCCGCGCCGCGCTTGTGTGCCGAACCGCCTTTCAAAAAACGCTTGTACAATTAAAGGCGGTGCGCTCAACCCAAGCGCACCGCCCGATGTGGCGTTTATACATTTGCACAATCCGTATATTCTGAAAAGTTTTTTTCGCGGATCGCAACTTACACTTTTTAACCTTTTTGCGACATCTTGTCAGTTAAATTCTGCGTTCCTGAAAAAAATTTTGCTTTCCTTTTAACGGCTTACCATTTTCTCCCCTAATCAACTCGAAAACCGACCAAAAATTTACCGATTGCATTTTTGCGAATGTGTGTTTGGATTTTCCTGCAAGCAGAGCCTTTTTATTCGGTTTGGAAATGTTTGCGCATTTCCGGAGTCAGTTATATAAACCCACTCAAAGGAAAGAGCTTTCTCCGGTTCAATCACTTTGTCTCCACCGATTTTCCGTACGAAAAAACCTGTGTCTGCAGATGAAACTCGGCAATTTACCGATCCGTTCGCCCTCTGTTCGTCCTTGAAAAGTCCTTCTCCCTTGCGCTTGCTTTACTCGTTTTGCTCGGCGCCGTTATCTTTTTTAAGGATACCGTCCTGCAGAATTTGCTTTGCAAAATTCGTTCGGCGTACGCTCGTTTGAATTTCTTATCTCAGAGTTCCTTTGGGTTCCCTTTTCGGTCAACACCCTTTGGCCGCTCCCTTTTTGTACCTCTATTATAGCACACAATTTTTGTTTGTCAAGACCCTTTTTAAAAATTTTTGAAAAATTTTTTAATTTTTTGATCGTTTCTATCAATATTTAAAAGGGCTTGACGTTGTACGTTTCCAGATATCGGTTGATGCGGGGAAAATCGGTCGGCGTGACGATGTTGAGCGCCTTTTCTCCCAAAACGCCGTTTTCGGTGACGATGACCGCCAGAAGATTTTTCTGTTCTTCGAACGCCATAAACACGTCGAACACGGTCGCGTCGGCGGAGACGAGTTTGTAGCGCTTGAGCATTTCGTCGCTGACGATCTCGCCGCAGCGCGTTTTCGTGAGAAACTCGGTGAGATCTTTCCCCTCTTTTGCGCGGGCGGCGATCTCCTGGTACAGGCCGTACGAATTGATCATCCCGATCATTTTGCCGTGATCGTACACGACGAGAGATTTCTGCCACGTTTCGGCAAACGTATCGACGGCCGTGATCAGCGGTTTATCCGCGAACACGGACGCGATCTTTTTGATCTTGATGGCGTCGACCAGGCGCGGCGGGTGGCAGAGCTGTTTTTCGATGAACTGAATGTTTTCCACCACGTTGTCGCACGGGTTGGCGATGAAGACCTCCTGCGAATCGGTCGCGCGGTGCACGATCGCGTTGCGCAGTTTTCCGTAATCGATCAGCTCGTTTTCATACCGCCGCACCGTCATGTTGAGATCGGTGCAGCGCTTGACAAGGTCTGTAAAATTCTGCGTCGCCTTGCCTCCGTACAGAATTTTGAGCTGGCTTTCGATGCGGTTGTAACTTTTCAGGAATTTTTCCGCGTTTTCATATTCCATTCCTTTCCCTCCTCGGGGGTATTATACCACATAATATTCGGCGTTTCAAGAGTTATGCCACAAGATATTCGGCTCATTGCGTTTTTCGGACGGAAAGCGGGCAAAAACCGTGCAGCCGTTTGCCAATTTTCCCGCGATGTGTTAAAATAGCCCCATGAAAAAATATAAATTGAATTTTCAGCTCGTACCCGACGGCTGCTGGTATTCGAATTTGCGCAGCGCCCTTCCGAAAGAGATATGGGACAGGCTGCGGCGCGCGGCGTATGCGCGCGCGGGCGGCAGATGCAGCATCTGCGGCGCGGGCGGCAGGCTGGAAGCGCACGAGGTGTGGAGCTACGACGACGAAAAACATATCCAGAAACTGGAAGACGTCATCGCCGTCTGCCGTGCCTGCCACGAAGTGATCCACATCGGGCGCACCGCGCTGACGGGGCGGGAAGCCGAGGCGCAGGCGCATTATATGAAAGTAAACGGCGCCACGCAGAGCGAATACCACGCCGCCCTGGGCGAAGCGAACCGCGTCCACGCCGAAAGGAGCCGCGCCGAATGGGTCACGGACATCTCCAAACTGCGCGAACTCATCGGCGGAGCGCAGACAGATTCGCGCGGGGAAAGAAAAAATTAGATCCGTTTACTGTTTGGGGAGGGATTTACAATGAAAAAAGTAAAGATAACCGTCCTGCGCAAGACGTTGCAGGAAGATCTGGCGAAGGAGTACGGCGCCGAAGGGCTGACCGCCTGCCCCATGCTGCGCGAAGGGCAGATATTTTACGCCGACTACGCAAAGCCCGATGGTTTTTGCGACGAGGCGTGGAAAGCCGTCTATCAGTACGTGTTCGCCCTCGCACACGGGAGCGGGAAAGAACTGTTCTACTTCGGCGACTGGATCCGCAAGCCGGGCGTGGCGATCTGCGCGTGCAACGACGGTCTGCGTCCCGTCATTTTCAAACTGGAAACGACGGACATCGACTCGGAAATCGATTACACGCCCGTCCGATAAAGACCATAATATAATAGAAGGAATATGATTTTCGGTTTTCTCATCAAAAAGGGCGAACGGCCCGCATCTCCCGCCGCACGCGAGCGCGTCGGCAAATTTTCCGGCATTTTCGGCATCGTGTGCAACACCCTGCTCGCGGCGGGAAAAATCGCCGTGGGTGCGCTGTCAGGCATGATCTCCGTCCTCGCCGACGGCATGAACAACCTGACCGACTGCGGGAGCAACATCGTTTCCTTTATCGGCTTTAAAATGAGCGGAAAGCCCGCCGATAAGGAACATCCGTTCGGGCATCAGCGAGCGGAATCCATCGCGGCGCTCGTCATCGCGGTCATCGTGCTCGCCGTCGCCGTCGAACTTGCGGTGCAATCGGTGGAAAAGATCGTGTCTCCGGCGGAGAGCGAAGTTTCCGTCTGGCTCGTCGCCGTGCTTGCGGTTTCGATCGCGGTAAAGCTGTTCATGTTTTTTATGAACCGTTCGTTCGCGCGCGCGCTCGATTCCCCCGCACTCAGAGCGACCGCCGCCGACAGCATTTCGGACGCGCTCGCGACGACCGCCGTTCTGGCATGCCTGATCGTCGCACATTTTACGAATATCGCGCTGGACGGCTGGGTGAGCGCCGCCGTGTCCGTGCTGATCGCCTTATCGGGCTTTTCCATCCTGAAAGACACGATCTCGCGCCTTTTGGGCCGAGCGGCGGACGCAGAGACGATCCGACAGCTGAAAGGGCGCATCTGCGCCTTTGACAACGTGCACGGCATACACGATCTGACCGTGCACGACTACGGCGGGAACAAGCGCTACGCGACGGTACACGTCGAAGTGGACGCGCAAATGCCGCTGATGGCGACGCACGACCTTGCCGACTCGATCGAAAAGGAGATCGAAAAAGAGACGGGGATCGCTCTGACCGTACATATCGACCCGCTCGTTTTGGACGATCCCAAGACGAACGCGCTGCGCGGCGAAGTCGAAAAGATCGCAGCCGACATCGACCCTGCATTTCTCGTGCACGACTTCCGCGTCGTCGGCGGAAAAACGCACGCGAATCTCATCTTCGAAGTCGCGATCCCCTTCGACAGTCCTCTGAGCGAAGGAGAGATCTTGCAGAAGATACGGGAGGGCGTTGCGCAGTTCGGCAAAAATTTAGACGTAAACGTCGCGATCGAGCGGCAGAACTTAGATTAAACGTATAAGACGGCAGCGCCGCAGGGTCTCCCCTGCGGCGCTGCCTTTATTCAATACACTTTTTTACTGTCGATGAATACGCTCACGCGCTTTCCGAACAGTGATATGGCAATATTCGCTTTTATTTTTACCCGATCATATTCTCCTTCCGGAACAATACCGTTGGAAAACGAGGTTACGATCGTATGGTCCTCCGCTATTCTTTGTCCGTTTACATCGATGTAATGCTTCGAAATATTGCTATACACATAAACGTCGAGCGCCCCATATTGCAAACGGATCTTTTTTCTGTTTAATATAAGCACAGTTGCCGTTATCGCCACCAATATCACCAAAATCACGATCACAATAACAATCATTCCAAGTTCCTCCTGTCTTTATAAATTATATCAGGTCTTTTGACCTATGTCAAGACTTTTGACCTGGATTTCCATACAATAAGGGCATGGAAAATCTCCCTTATATCGACGTGCTGCGGCAGCTGATGGCAGAGCGGGGCATGAGCCAGCAAAAACTGGCGGACGCCCTCGGCGTGAATCAGACAACGGTCAGCCAGTGGCTGCTCGGACGGAAAAAACCGGGCTACGACAGCATCGCGCTCCTGTATGAAAAATTCGGCATTGCCCCCAATGATCTCTTCGGTTTATAACCCGCGGCGCAGGCATTTCGCCGAAAACATTGACTTCGTGCGCGCACCATGATACAATACCGGCAAGGAGGAAAGCCATGGATCTCGGATATTTTGACGAAGTGGCGCGCCTTGTGGGCGTGCTGGGACTGAAAATCACGCAAAACGGAGAACTTCTC
>CALVMD010000011.1 GCA_944342025.1 uncultured Clostridia bacterium
GAGCTTGCGTTGAGCGCGGGGGACAAGGAAATCACGGTCCCCGCCGACGCAGAGGAATATGTTTCTCTTAGCCTGGTCACGCAGTTTATCGATCCTGTGAATGCCATCATTCAGTCGAAGGGCGCTGCTGTCGAGGCGGCATTCGATCTTACGATCGAAGAGATTTCGATGCACGCGGATATTGCGGCGGAAGCGCGCTTTTATGATGACGGCACGTTCGGCAGTTTGATCGCGTATATCGATCTCAGCGTGGTTGAGGGCAGAACGGAACAGCTCAGACTGTATTATCAGGACGGAAACGTCGTGCTTGGTTACCAGGCGGCCGGTGAGACCATGGACGGCGTCGGGTATAAAATGAACTTTACGCCCGAAGAGTTTGACAGGATCCAATCGGAAATCGCGGGCCTTATCGGCAGCACGCCCGACCAGGGCGCGCGCGGGGCAATGGCGTTCCTCGGAGAACTCGATCTGAATGCGTTGATCGGCAGTCTGCGGCTTTTGTCGGGTGAAGCCGGTGCGCTTTCGCTGATCGCAGACCTCAGTTCCGTTTTTGGCGAGGGCAATGAAAGCTTTGCGGCGACGCTGAAAGTATTGGAGAACGGCACGCTCTTTGCGTCTGTGCCGTCCGTATCCATTTTGGGCTTTGCAGACGTTCGCGCGTTGGAACTTTACGTTGCGCCCGTTCCTGCGGAAAGCGGCATGGATCTTGCGTTTATGCAATGGTCGGACTGCGATAATATTTTTGAATTTATCCTTGTAGCTTATACGGAAATATTCGATACAGAATATCTCGGGTTTACGCTCGGGATGGACAGCGACACGCTCTCCGTGCAGGCAGAGGGCAGAGTGCAGTTTGAGCGTTCAGGCGGCGAAAATGCCTCCGTTACGCTGAATATGCAGCTGCGTGCGCATATCCTTTCGGGCGGAACGTCGCATTATTTGCAGGCGACCCTCCTTCGGGATATGTTTTGGGCGAGCTATTCCGTCATCGGGTTCGATGCGGATACGGCGCTCAGCGTGTCTATTCCCGTTTCGGAGCTGTTTGTGGCGGGCAGTACGGTTCTGCCCATTCTCGGGCCGATTCTCGGTATTGACGAGGGCACCTATTATTATAATTTCGTCAACTCGATCCTGACGGGATACAGCGAGATGAGCGAATATTATAATACGATCAACAGCGACATTTTCGGACTGGAATTGTACGAAGGGCAGACGGCGTTTAACGCCTGGGTCGACCTGCTTGCAGGAATCGTAAAGGAATATACGGGCACAGAGCAGGAACAGTCCGATAAGGCGGCAGAAGGGGAATCTTCCTCAGCGTTTGTGTACGGAAAGTCGGAGGCCGGCAACTATTATGCGGGCGTATCGGCGGACGGCATGGACGTAAAATTGTATGCGCTGAAAGCATCGGAGACATTGGAAAGCTCTTATGTGCTGCAAGGTGCAGAGTCGCCGATTGAGGCGCCTGCGGGAGAATATATCGATTTAAGTTCGATCGCGCAGCTGCTGAACGATGTTCTGTATGCGTATAATTATAAGGATTTCGGCTATCATCTGACGGGCAGCGCCTCTATGAGCGTCGATTTGATCGGACTCAGCATACCGCTCGATCTGTCTGTGCAGATCGACGCGCAGATCGATGTGAGCGAAAGCGGAGAAGTGCAGTTCAACATCCGCCTGACGACCGGCGGCTATGAGAATATATTGCTCCTGTTCACGGGCGACCGCGTAGCGATCAACGGCGACACGGTGACAGACATTACCTTTACAAACGGCAATATCTACATGCACCGCGTGCAGACGACGTATTACAAGAGCAGCATCTTGGTTTGGGAACAAGGTTTTAAAACGTTGAGCGAACCGTACGTAGACGACCGCGCCATGACCTTCGAATACTTTATGGGCAGCACGCGGAATATGATCGACCAGATCTTTTTTGCGATCAACATGAGTTCGTCGCTCGGAGACTTTATCATCGAACAGGCGGGGCTCGACGTGCCTGAAACGGACACGGGTACGGACAGCGCAAATCCGAACGATGCGGGGCAGATGGTGACCTCGTATAACGCCGTTTACAGCGGCGAAACGCTGACGGGGTATGAGCTCGGACTGGACCTCGGCGCGATCGTAAACGACGATGCGATCGGTGCGGTCAATGTCAGCATCGCGCGGCACGACAACGGCGACGGCACCTTCGATCTCGGATCGGTCGAAGCGACGCTCACATTTGTCGATTTCATTACGCTGCATGTCGATTTACAGAACGAGACGATGTCGGATTTTGCGTCAGAAATTACTGTAAGCCCTGAGGAATATGCGGAGCTGGTGGCAAGCGGCGAATGGTCCGCGACTAGGCATTATGCGGGATCCGTCGATTCTGCGCTCGGCATTGTTTGCGGCGCCTTCGGTGGTTCCGATATTTCGGCGCTTGAAAGTGCTCTGGCTTCTTCGGAAAACGGTTATATGGAAGCGTAAAAGCAATGCCCCCGCCTGCAGTGCGGGGGCATGAATTTTTATGTAAAAAAATATACGTAAAAACGCTTTACAAAATGCCGTTTCGGTGTTATAATGCCTATAATATCTTTATAAGATAACGCTGTGAAGCGGAACAGTACCCCGAATTTCAGGTACACAGAGAGCCGTCGGTCGGTGTGAGACGGTCGAAGATTTCGGGAGAACTCGCCGCGGAGCGGCCTGCCCGAAAGAAACCGAGTAGAGGCAGGACGGGGACTCGCCGTTAAAAGAGTGGAATATGCGCCGGAAAAGGCAAGTATTTTGCAGAGTGCGCGCAAATTTTTGCGCGAAAAGGAGTGGTACCGCGAACCCGATTTCGTCTTCTTGGAGATGAGATCGGGTTTTTATTTTTAAGACGAGCGCGGAAGACCGTGCGAAAAGGGGTAAGGAGAAAGCCATGAAAAATTTTGAAAAGTATACGAAACAGTATTATCTGCCGCCCGTTCGCTGTATGGATTGGGCTGAAAAGGACAGTGTCGACAAGGCGCCCGTTTGGTGCAGCGTCGACCTTCGCGACGGAAATCAGGCTCTTATCGAGCCTATGAGCCTTGCACAGAAGGTCGAATTTTTCAAATTGCTCCTGCGGGTCGGGTTCAAAGAGATCGAAGTCGGATTTCCCGCAGCAAGCGACACGGAGTATGCCTTTCTCCGTACACTTATCGAAAACGATCTCATTCCGGACGACGTGACCGTTCAGGTTTTAACGCAGGCGCGCGAACACATCATCCGCAAGACCTTCGATGCGATCAAAGGGGCGAAAAACGTCATCGTGCATGTGTATAATTCAACGTCCGTAGCCCAGCGTGAACAGGTGTTCAAAAAGGACAAGGCGGCGATCTTGAAGATCGCGGTCGACGGGGCGAAACTTCTGAAACAGCTCACCGACGAGGCGGGCGCGGATTATCGCTTTGAATACAGTCCGGAGAGCTTTTCCGGCACCGAACCTGAATATGCGCTCGAAGTGTGCAATGCCGTTCTGGATGTTTGGCAGCCCACGCCCGACAGAAAGGCGGTCATCAATATCCCCACGACGGTGGAGAACGCCATGCCGCACGTGTTCGCGCAGCAGTGCGAATATATGTCCAAAAACCTCAAATACCGCGACAGCGTACTTTTGAGCCTGCATCCGCACAATGACCGCGGCTGCGGTGTCGCGACGGCGGAAATGGGGCTTTTGGCCGGTGCAGACAGGGTAGAGGGCACGCTGTTCGGCAACGGAGAGAGGACGGGTAACGTCGACATCGTCACGCTCGGCATGAATATGTTTTCGCAGGGTGTCGATCCGCAGCTCGATTTTTCGTTTATGCCCGAGATTTGCGCGCGGTATACCGAATACACGCAGATGGAGGTTTCGCCTCGCCAGCCGTATGCGGGTGCGCTCGTGTTCGCGGCATTTTCGGGATCGCATCAGGACGCGATCGCCAAGGGCATGCAGTGGCGCAAAGAGCATAAAATGCCCCATTGGAATGTGCCGTATCTGCCCATCGACCCGACGGACGTGGGCAGAGAATATCAGACGGACGTCATCCGCATCAACAGCCAGTCGGGGAAAGGCGGTGTCGGGTATATTTTGCAGGAAAATTACGGGCTGAATTTGCCGCCCAAATTCAAAGAGGCGATGGGGTATGCCGCCAAGGGCGTATCCGACCGCACGCACAAAGAGCTGAAACCCGCCGAGGTCTATCAGGTCTTTATCGACGAGTTTATGGAAAACCGCCGCGCCTTCGATATTCCCGAATGCCACTTCAAGCAGATCCCGGACGGGATCACGGCGACGGTTACGATCGCAAAAGACGGGAAAAAGACAGACGTCGTTGCGGACGGGAACGGCCGCCTCGATGCGGTGACGAATGCGCTGAAAAAATATTTCGGGATGGAATTTACGCTGACGACGTACGAACAGCACGCCATGAGCGAAAAATCCGATTCGAAAGCCCTGTCCTTTGTCAGCGTTGAAAAGGACGGCAAAACTTATTGGGGTGCGGGCGTGGATGAAGACATCATCCAATCTTCCATCAATGCGCTCGTTGCGGCGCTCAACAACTATTTTACGGCGTAAAAACCGAAAATCGAGAAGCGCAGACGAAAAACTTTCGATGTATCGGGCGGCGGATTTGCGGAGGAACAGAATGAAAAAAGTCAGGATTACAGTCATGAAAACGGCGCACTATGCCGACCTGATCGAAAAGTATGAAAATCCGATTCTGCATGCCTGCGACATGCGGGAAGGACAGGTGTTTATCGCAAACGGATGGGAAAGGCCGAAAGATTTTTGCGAAAGCGCCTGGGAAAGCATATCTGCTTTTGTCATGACACTTGCGCACGGCGGTGAAAATTTTTATAACGGGTGGATGAAAAATAAAAGATCAGCGATGATTTCCTGTAACGACGGATTTCGTCCCGTAAGTTTTTTGCTTGAAGCGATGGATGCAGAAGCAGAATGAAAAGATCATTTTGCCGTATAAAAGAAGAGGAGAGAAGATTTTTTAAAATCTTCTCTCCCTTTTTATTTTCTTTGGACTTATGAGTGCGGTTCTCCCTTAATTTTTGGGCGGATAATAGGGGATCAGAATATTTGACGATACGGAGATCGAACGGGTCTTGCCGCTTTCGAACCGGACAAAATAAGCGCCTCCCGCAACGCTTTCCACTTCTCCCGCCCCGAAAAGGGGGTGCCTCACCTTGTCGCCCGCGCGGAAAATAAACATGTCCGCTTTTTCCGGCATACAGCCCATATCGAGTTCGCTCTTCTGAATCATGCTTTTCGAGCGGGCAAGATGTCCTTCCGAAAAGCTGCCGCTCACTTCTAAAAGGTCCTTTCCGATGTCGAATAAAAACCGCGAAGTGAGGAGTGCGCCGCCCGCCTGCGCGTCGAATCCCTCCGCGTCCGAGAGATACAGCCCCGTCTCCGCGCGGGTCAGTGCGACGTATGCGACCCGCCGCTCCTCCTCCATTTCCTCTTTGCTTCTGATTTTGCGGGAGGGAAACATCCCCTCGTTGAGGGAACAGACGAACACGTACGGAAATTCCAGTCCCTTGGCGGTGTGTACGGTCATCAGCTTGACGCAGTCATGCTTTTCTTCCGCGTCCGCGTTGGATACGAGGGAAATGCTGTTCAGGTAATCTTCCGCAGACACTTCTTCTCCCGCAGAGTCGACGAATTCGCGCACGGAGGCTTTCAGCTCGTTCAGGTTATCCAGCCTGTCCTGTCCGCCGCTCAGGCGCAGATATCCTTCGTATCCGCTCTTTTGCAGGATAAAATCCAGCGTGTCGGCAAGATCGTTGTCTTTGAAATATTCCTTTGCGTCGGCAAGGAACAGTAAAAATTCCCGCGCTTTGGTACCTTTCATCGCAGGGTGCGCAGAGAGCGCGCGCAGTGCGTCGGGCATCCCGCAGCCGTTTGCGTCGGCATACCCGCGGATGAGCGCAAGGCGCGTTTTTCCGATACCGCGCGGCGGCACGTTGACGATGCGCTGAAAGGACAGTTCGTCTCCGAATACGGCAAGGCGCAGATAGGCGAGGGCGTCTTTGATCTCTTTGCGCTGATAGAATGCGACGCCGCTGAAAATTGTGTAGGGCACATGCTTTCTGACGAACGACTCTTCAAGTGCGCGGGACATATAATTGCCCCTGTACAGCACGGCGATGTCATTGAGGGAAACGCCGTCCGATTGCAGAGTGAGGATTTTTTCCGCTACCGCGTCACTTTCTTCCGCGCGCGAACGCGCGTGGCGGTATTTCGGTTTTTCTCCCGCGGGGCGCACGGGTTTGAGCGTTTTTTCAAGGCGGTTCGGATTTTTAGAGATGAGCGCGTTGCAGACTGCCAGAATTTCGGGCGCGGAGCGGTAATTTTTGTCCAAAACGATCGTCTTTGCGCCCGCGAAACGAGATTCGAATTCGTTAAAATAGCGCACGTCTGCGCCCCGCCACGAATAGATGGTCTGATCGGGGTCGCCCACGATAAATAGATTTTTGTGTTTGCCCGCAAGCAGGCGCGCGAGTTTATACTGTTCGCCCGAAACGTCCTGAAATTCGTCGATCTGTATATATTCGAACTGATTCTGCCACTTTTCAAGCGTCGCGGGGTCTTTTTTGAAGAGATATAAAACGAATTGGATGAGGTCGGCAAAGTCTAAGAAGTAATTTTTCCGCTGATTTTCAAGATATTTAAGGATGACTCGGTCCATCGACCGCGCTTTGTCCGCCTGCGGCAGATCGGGCGCGGGCGTTTCGCGTTTCGGGTCGGTCACAAAGGGGACGTAATCGGCCTTGGACTTGTAGATCTCGATCTCGTCGAGACAGCGGCGGAAGGTAAAATCTTTCAGCGTCAGCCCGTTTTCGTCGTAAATGCGCTGTAAGATGCTTTTCTGATCCTCTTCGTCCAACACCATAAAATTGGACGGATAGGCAAGGAGAGAGATGTCTTGCTTTAAGATTTTATGGCAGGCGCTGTGGAAGGTGAGGATCCAGCCGCCGTCTTCGTCGGGCATGTGGGCGCGAATGCGTTTTCTCATCTCCCACGCGGCCTTGTTGGTGAACGTGACGGACAGGATATGCTCGGGCGCAACGCCGAGCGCCTTTGCAATGTAGATGTATCGGCAGGTCAGCACCCGCGTTTTTCCGCTGCCCGCGCCCGCCGCCACGCGCACATAGCCCTCCGTCTCTTCCACGGCGGCGCGCTGTTCACTGTTCAGTTGCGATAGCAGTTTTTCAAGCATGCGGCACTCCGATTTCAAACATTTGTTCGTGTTTGATTCTATTATACCGCCGCAGGCACAAAAAAGCAAGGGAATTACAGATTTAAAGCAAAGAATCTTACAAACGCAGAAAACTGCGGAGCGGACAGCCGTTTGGCTGTCCGCTCCGCAGTTTAAAAGTGAGTTTTATCCGATCGTGCCGTCGGGTGCGGCAGGGGAATAAGGAGCCGCATTGGCGGATTTTTCCATCAGATCTCTGTAAAACATCGCTTCAGCCGTATGCATATAGGGTGTGATCCAAAAGGTCAGGATGCCCAAAGTGAGAATACAGAGGAGCAGCCAGCCGATAAAGCTGAAATGCAGGCAGAACAGGCGCCATTTGTTGCCCTTCATCAATTGCATCGAATATTTGCGCGCGGCGTTTGCGCCCATCTGCGGGTTGTCCGCAAGGATAAACCAGCTCATCGAATAGGAATATGCTTTGATGATGCCTGGTATGACAAACAGCAGGGTCCACAGCACCGTAAAGATCGCGATCAGCAGGTACAGCGCCAGCGATGAGCCGTAATTTTTGAACCCGTCAAACAGTTGTGCCGTGCACACTTCCTGTCTGCGTGCGGCCGAAAGCGCCATCACCGCCTGTCCCAGGATAAACGCGCCCGTCAACAAGAGCGTTGCGATTCCGCCGATATAGACGAACGCCAGCGCGTCGCCCGCATCGTTAATGCGTGGCCGGCAATTCGACGGTGCGTGTGGCAATGTTTCGGCAAAACGCGGCGTCGTGCTCGACAAATAACAGGGTGGGGCGGTATTCGAGGATCAGCTGTTCGAGCTGAATGCGCGACACGAGGTCGATAAAGTTGAGCGGTTCGTCCCAAATATACAGGTGCGCGGGCGTTGCGAGCGCGACAGCGAGCGCGACTTTTTTCTTTTGCCCGTCGCTGTATCCCGCAATGTCGCGCGAAAACAGTTCGCTGCGAAGGTTGAATTTGTTCAGGATCGCCATCACGAGCGAAGGTTCTGCCCCGCGTGCGGCGGCGTATTCGGCGGGGGTGCCGCAAATGCCGCCGACGTTCTGCGGAAGATAGGATATGCTGAGGTCACTTGGCACCTGTACGATGCCGCTCTGCGGGCTCAGTTCGCCCGTCAGAAGTTTTAAAACGGTGGATTTGCCGCAGCCGTTTTCTCCTTTGAGCGCGATGCGCTCGCCCCGTTCCACCCGCAGGGTGAGATCGCGTACTGCGGTTTTTTCCCCGAAAGCAAAATTTACGTGGGTCAGCGAACAGAGCGCCTGCGTGCGGAAGGTGAGGGGCGTCAACTTGAAATTTCCGTAAAACTCCGCGTTTTTCAAAAGGGACCGTTTTTCTTCGATCGCCTGTTCGCGGCGGCGCTCGGTCACTTTGGCGCGCTTTGCCATCCTCGCCGCCCCGGCGCTGACGAATCCCTTATCCGGCCGCAGGCCGGAATTTTTTTGGTTTTTGCTCGCCTCTATCTTGTCCGCCCAATCGAAAGTGCGCGCCGCCGAAATTTCCAGCGCGGAGATCTGTTTTTGCAGCCGCACGCTCTTTTCCGCTTCGGCAGCGTCGGCGGCGGTCTTGTCCTTCCACCAATCGGAAAATTTTCCTTTTCGCAGTTCGTATCCCTCCGCGTTGAGAGCCAGAACATGGTCGCAGCAGCCGTCCAGAAAATCGCGGTCGTGCGAAACGAGGATAAACCCGCGCTTTGTGGATAAATATTCGCTGAGCTTTTTCCGCCCCGCTTCGTCGAGGTGGTTGGTCGGCTCGTCGATGAGCGGAAAGGCGTCTTCCTTCGCAAACAGCGCGGCGAGCAGTACTTTTGTGCGCTCTCCGCCCGAAAGGGTAGAAAGGGGCCGTTCGAGCGCGTCTTCGCCGACGCCGAGTTTGTTCAGCTCCGCCTTCAATCGCCAAAGCTCGATGTCGGGCAGGGCGACGTACAGGGCGGAGAGCGCGTCGAGCGACCCGTCGACGGCGTAGGGGAAATATTCGAACCGGATTCCCGCGCTGATTTTTCCCGTATATTCGTACTCTTGGCACAAAAGGCGCAGCAGGGTAGTTTTGCCCCGTCCGTTGCGTCCCGTAAGGGCCAATTTCCAGTCGCTGTCGAGAACGGCGGAAAAGTTTTCAAATATGTTCTGCGCGGTGCCCGGATAGGCAAAGGTTAAATTTTGTATCAAAATTGCAGACATGGCAGCCTCCTCTGATTGAAATCGTGTAACCGTGAGAGCCGCGGCAAAATAAAAAGAGCCGCACAGAAGATGCGGCTCTCCGAGAAAGCAAAATCGGCTGATATAAAAAAATCTTCTGCGGCAAGGCGCGCCCGAACGTCGGCAACAGAGTGCCGATGAAAAGGCGTTTCATTTTTTATGCGCAGAAGATATACATGGCTCCTCCCAAGATTTTTTATCATTATAGCACGGCGCGGCGTGCCTGTCAAGCAAAAGAGAAACCGTCGTTGGTTATTGACAATAATGTGTGATACCGTAAATATATATGATAATTCCGGAGACTGTTTGGTTTTAGTTGCAAGCTATGTGAAAGGTAAACTTAACAGAACAAGTTTCCCGTGTGGTTGGGTCGATGCACTTCTTGCAAGCATAAAACAGATATAAACAAATATAACATTAAAAAAGGGAGCAGGCATTGCCTGCTCCCTGATTTGTTATTTGAGAGGAGATCACTCCTGGCCTGCAAGTTTCTTGTAGCCTTCCAGGCGCGCTTTGCTCTCTTCTTCGCTCTCTTCGAAGAGCTTTTCCGCAACGGCGGGCTGCGTCTTCTTCAAAGAGCTGTAACGTGTCTCGCCGAGGATGAATTCCTGATAGCTTGCGGTCGGATCTTTGCTGTCGAGCGTGAACGGATTCTTGCCTTCCTCTTTGAGGGTCGGGTTGTATCTGTACAGCTGCCAGTAACCGCAGTCGACGGCGCGTTTTTCTTCGTCCTGGCTCTTGCTCATGTTGATGCCGTGGTTGATGCAGGGCGCATAAGCGATGATCAGGGACGGGCCGTGATATTTTTCCGCCTCGATGAGCGCATTGAGGAACTGCTGTTTGTTGGATCCCATCGACACCTGTGCGACGTATACGTAACCGTAGCTCATCGCCATCATGCCGAGGTCCTTTTTCTTGACGCGCTTACCGGAGGAAGCGAACTTCGCCACAGAGCCGGTAGGGGTGGACTTGGAAGCCTGGCCGCCCGTGTTGGAATAGACTTCGGTGTCGAGGACGAGCACGTTGACGTCTTCGCCGGAGGCAAGCACGTGGTCGAGGCCGCCGTAACCGATGTCGTAAGCCCAGCCGTCGCCGCCGAAGATCCAGATGGATTTTTTGACGAGGCAGTCTTTCGCTTTATAGATCTCCTTGCAGAGCTCGTCCGCGCCGCAGCCGCAGTCTTTGCACCCTTCGAGCGCTTTGACAAGTTTGTCCGCCGCCGCTTTGCTGCCTTCCGCGTCGTTCATGTTGGCGAGCCATTCTTCGCATGCGGCTTTGCCTTCCGCATAGTCTTTCCAGCCGTTTTCGGCAAGCTCTTTGATCTCAGCCGCAAGTTTATTGCGCCTTGCGCTGTATGCGAGGTTCATGCCGTAGCCGAATTCCGCATTGTCTTCGAACAAGCTGTTCGCCCAAGCGGGGCCGTGGCCCTCTTTGTTGACCGTGTAAGGGCATGTAGGGGAAGAACCGCCGTAAATGGAGGAGCAGCCCGTAGCGTTCGCGATGATCATGCGGTCGCCGAACATTTGGGTAACGACTTTAACGTAAGGCGTTTCGCCGCAGCCCGCGCACGCGCCCGAGAACTCGAACAGGGGCTGGTTGAACTGGCTGCCTTTGACGGTCGTCCTCTTAATGGAGGAGGTATCCGCCTGCTTGACTTCCTGCGCATAATCCCAGTTCTTGGAATCGGCGTCGACCACTTCTTCCATGGGAACCATGACGAGCGCTTTGTTGCCTTTCATGCCGGGGCAGACGTTCGCGCAAACGCCGCAGCCCATGCAATCGAGCGGGGAGACCTGCATGCGGAACTGCGTGCCCTTGAGGCCCGTCGTGGGTTTGGTGACAAACGTTTCGGGCTTTTCGGTCGCGTCGTCGATCACGACGGGGCGGATACAAGCGTGCGGGCAGACGAACGAGCACTGGTTGCACTGGATGCAGTTCTCGGCGACCCACTTAGGCACTTTGACCGCAACGCCGCGCTTTTCGAACTTGGTCGTGCCGACGGGTACAGAGCCGTCCGCATTGAACGCGGAGGTGGGCAGCTTGTCGCCTTCGAGCACGAGGATGGGATGCACGACCTCTTTGAAATATTCGTTGTCCGCAACGGCAGCCATCGGGGCGCCTTCGGTAGCCGTCGCCCAGCTTGCGGGATAGTTGACTTCGACAAGCCCGCTCTTTGCGGAGTCGATCGCCGCGTAGTTCATGTTGACGACCGCATCGCCCTTGCGGGAGAATTTCTTGTAGACGGCTTTCTTCATGTAATCCGCCGCCTGGTCGTAAGGCATGATCGAATCGTTGATATAGAAGAACGCGGACTGCATGATCGTCGACGTCTTGCCGTTCAGGCCGATGTCGGATGCGATCTTGATCGCGTCGATATTATAGAATTTGAGGTGTTTTTTGGCGATCTGCTGTTTGACCTTTGCGGGGAGGTTCTTTTCGAGTTCTTCCAGCGTGTTCCAAGGAGAGTTCAGAAGGAACTTGCCGCCCTCTTTCGCGTCCGTCAGCATATCGTAACGGGTGATGTACGAAGGGTTGTGGCACGCCACAAAGTCCGCGCTGTCGATCAGGTAAGAGGACTGGATGGGCGTCTTGCCGAATCTGAGGTGCGAAACGGTGATGCCGCCCGATTTCTTGGAATCGTAGAAGAAATACGCCTGCGCGTACATGTCGGTGTGGTCGCCGATGATCTTGATGGAATCTTTGTTCGCGCCGACGGTACCGTCAGAACCGAGTCCGTAGAACTTGCAGGAGATCGCGCCTTCGGGTGCCGCGTCGTACTTTTCGGAGAAGTCGAGCGAGGTGTTGGTCAGATCGTCGTAAATGCCGACGGTGAAGTGGTTTTTAGGCTGCTTCTGTTCGAGGTTCTTGTAAACCGCGTAGCACATGGACGGGTTGAACTCTTTCGAACCGAGGCCGTAACGGCCGCCGACCACTTTGATCTTGGAAACGCCCTTTTCGAAGAGTGCAGAGCAAACGTCGAGATAGAGGGGTTCGCCGAGGGAGCCGGGCTCTTTGGTCCTGTCGAGAACCGCGATCTTTTTGCAGGTCTTGGGGATCGCCGCAACGAACTTGTCCGCGACGAAAGGACGGTACAGGCGGACTTTGATCAGGCCGACCTTGTGGCCCTCTTTGTTCATCTTGTTGATGGTCTCTTCCATCGCGTCTGCGCCGCTGCCCATGATGACGACGACGTTTTCCGCGTCGGGTGCGCCGCAGTAGTCGAACAGGTGATAATTCCTGCCCGTGAGCTTGTTGACCTTCTCCATCATCTCTTCGACGATGGCAGGGGTGGCGAGGTAGTATTTGTTCGCCGTCTCGCGGTTCTGGAAATAGGTATCGCCGTTCTGCGCGGTGCCTTTCTGGATAGGATGTTCGGGGTTGAGCGCGCGTTTTTTGAAATCGTCGATGTCTTTCATGTCGACGAGCGCTTTCATTTCGTCATAGTCGATGACGTCGATCTTGGACACTTCGTGCGAGGTGCGGAAACCGTCAAAGAAGTGCAGGAACGGCACTTTGGCTTTGAGGGTGGACAGATGCGCGACGAGAGCGAGGTCCATGACTTCCTGCACGGAACCGGACGCGAGCATCGCAAAGCCGGTCTGGCGGCAGGCCATGACGTCCTGATGGTCGCCGAAGATGTTGAGCGAATGCGCCGCGATCGCGCGTGCGGAGACGTGGAACACGGTGGGGAGCAATTCGCCCGCAATTTTATACATGTTCGGGATCATGAGCAGAAGTCCCTGGCTGGCGGTATAGGTCGTCGTCAGGGCGCCTGCGGAGAGGGAGCCGTGCACGGCGCCCGCCGCGCCGCCTTCGGACTGCATTTCGGCAAGCCTCAACTTCTGGCCGAACATGTTGACGCGGCCCGCGGTCGCCCATTCGTCCGCGACTTCCGCCATGGGGGAAGACGGGGTGATCGGGTAGATCGCCGCAACTTCCGAGAAGGCGTAAGCGACGTGGCTGGCGGCGGTATTGCCGTCGATCGTCATCTTTTTCATAGAAACTTATAACCTCCGAATTCTATAAATTTTCTTGTTTGTATGCGATCGCGCCGCGGCCTGCTTTTCCTGCCGCACGCCCCTCGGCGCGTTCACAGTTATTATAATTGTTTTCTTGAAATTAGTCAATATAAAAAGGTCAAAATTGTTAAATATTTATAATAGAAGGGTGAAAACAGAAGAATGCGCCTCAAAATCGTTGAGAAATTTTTCCGCATTTGTTATAATAGTGAACCATGGAAGCGGTTACATTCGAAAATGTAAAATTTATATATAGGGAAGACGACCCCGCCTATGCCGTGAACGGCGTTTCCCTCTCGATCGGGGAGGGACAGTTCGTCGCCGTGCTGGGCAGGAACGGCAGCGGAAAGTCTACGCTTGCAAAGCTCATCAACGCACTGTTGACTCCGACGGAGGGCAAAGTCACCGTTTTCGGGATGGATACTGCAGATGCGAAACAGACTTTCGAGATCCGTAAAAGCGCCGGAATGGTCTTTCAGAATCCCGACAATCAGACGGTCGCATCTATCGTGGAGGACGACGTGGCGTTTGGTCCCGAAAACATCGGCGTGCCGCGCGAAGAGATCGGAAAGAGAATCGACTTTGCGCTCGACGCGGTCGGGATGCAGGCGTTCAGACATTCGACGCCTTCCCGCCTTTCGGGCGGGCAGAAACAGCGCATCGCCATCGCAGGGGTGCTCGCCATCATGCCGAAGATCATGATCCTCGACGAGAGTACCGCCATGCTCGACCCGAAAGGGCGGCGGGAGGTGATGGACGTCATCAAAAAGCTCAACAAAGATCGGGGCATGACGGTCATCCTCATCACACATTTTATGGAAGAGGCGCTCGAAGCCGACCGGGCGATCGTCATGCATCGGGGCGAAGTCGTCATGGACGCCGCGCCCGAGGAAGTGTTTTCCCGCAGCGAAGAGCTGGAGGCATACAATCTTACGCTGCCGCGCGCGGCGTATATTTCGAAAAAACTGGCGGAAGGCGGCATGCCCGTAAAGGGAGCCTTCAACGCGGAGGAACTGGCGGAGGAGATATGCGCATCGTTGCAAAAGATCTGACCTATACGTATAATCCGAAATCCCCGTTCGCTTCGCAGGCGCTCAAAGGCGTCGACATCGTCATCGAAGAGGGCGAGTTTTTCGGCATCATCGGACATACGGGCAGCGGAAAATCTACCTTTGTCCAGCATCTGAACGCGCTCATCAAACTGACGGGCGGTTCGCTCACGGTGGGAGATTACGACCTTTCGGACAAAAAATGCAAATTTTTGGAACTCCGCAGCAAGGTAGGCATGGTCTTTCAATATCCCGAATACCAGCTCTTTGCCGAAACGGTGGAAAAGGACGTCATGTTCGGCCTGAAAAACTTTCACAAGGGCATGGCGGAAGAGGAGATGAAAGCCGCCGTAAAAGAGGCGATCGGGCGGGTCGATCTCGACTATGAAGACGTGAAGGACAAGTCCCCGTTCGAGCTTTCGGGCGGCCAGCGCCGCCGCGTCGCCATCGCGGGCGTCATCGTCACTCGGCCGGAGATCCTCATCCTCGACGAACCCGCCGCGGGGCTGGACCCGCTCGGGAAAAAGGAGATCATGCAGCTTCTGCACGCCATTCACGGGAGCTGGTGCAAGACGGTCGTCATCGTGTCGCACGACATGGACGAGATCGCGGAGAACTGTACCCGCGCCGCCGTCTTTTCGGAGGGGAAAGTGGTCATGGAAGACACGCCCGCCGAGATCTTCAAGCGTTCGGACGAACTCATCTCCCTCGGGCTGGACATCCCCGTCACGGCGAAATGCGCGCGCGTCATGAAAGAGCGCGGCATAGAGATCGACACCGATTTCACCTGCGACGACTTTATCGCAAAAACGCTGGCTCTTTGGAAGGGACAGGGAGGCGGCAATGCTCAATGACGTAACGTTCGGGCAGTATTACCCGACAAAATCTTTCGTACACAACATGGACCCGCGCGCCAAGATCGTATTCATCATCGCATACATCGTGGCGATCTTTCTGGCGGATAACTTTTTCGCTCTTGCGGCGGTCACGCTGTTTCTGATCGTTGCGGTGCTCTTCTCGCGGGTGCCTTTCGGCAGGGTGCTCCGTTCGGTAAAGATGATCCTCTTTCTCATCATCTTTACGGCAATCCTGAATCTGTTCTTTTATTCTTCGAGCGAAGAGCTGCACATGATCTGGGAATGGAAATTTATTTCCGTTTCGTGGGAGGCGATCATCAACATGATCTTTCTTGCCTTCCGCCTTTTCCTTCTGGTCATGGGCACTTCTATTCTGACGCTCACCACGACGCCCGTCGCGCTGACCGACGGCATCGAGAGCCTTTTGACTCCGCTCAAATGGATCCGTCTTCCCGTACACGAGCTTGCGCTCATCATGAGCATCGCGCTCCGGTTTATTCCTACGCTGATGGATGAGACCAACCGCATCGTGGCGGCGCAGAAAGCGAGGGGCGCCAACTTTGAAACGGGCGGGCTGATCAAGCGTGCCAAAGCGGTCGTACCCATTCTGATCCCGCTGCTTGTCAGCGCTTTCAGGAGGGCGGAAGATCTCGGCGACGCGATGGACGCGCGCTGTTACAGCGGCGCGAAAGGGCGCACGAAATATAAAAAGCTCACCTTTACCTGGCGCGACCTTATCGGCCTTTTGTTGTTTGCCGCATTGATTGCGGGAGTGGTTTTGCTCAATACCTATCTGGGCGGCAAATTTGAGATCATCGGTTATTTTGTTAAATAATCTCGCATACGTTTGCGGTATTTTCGGTGCGTTTTTATGAATATTGCTCTTTTGGTCAGCTACGACGGAACTCATTTTTCGGGCTGGCAGATACAAAAAAACGGCCGCACCGTGCAGGGCGAGATCGAAAGCGCCGTGAAAGAATCTTTCGGCTGTGAGTCCCGCGCGACGGGCAGCGGCAGGACGGACGCGGGCGTTCATGCGGCGGGGCAGGTCTGCAATTTTGCCCTTCCGGACGGAATAAAGATCGCGCCGGAGCGGATCGCCGACGCGCTCAACGTCAAGCTTCCGCCTGACGTGCGCGTGCTCGAAAGCGCCGCCGCGCCCGAGGGATTCGACGCCTGCCGCTCGGCAAAGAGAAAGACCTATCGCTATTCTGTTTACTTTTCGCGGCGCGAAAATCCGCTCCTCGAACGGTACGCGGTGCGCTATGGCGAATCCCCCGATTTTGCGCGCATGGGCGAATGTGCGCGGCTTTTGGAGGGCGAGCACGACTTCGCCGCGTTCTCTTCGGCGGGTTCGTCGGTCAAAACGACGGTGCGCACGGTGTATTCTGTGGAAACCGCGCCTTGGGCGGACGAATATGCGGAAGGGGTGCTCGGCGTACGCATCGAGGTGTGCGGCGGCGGGTTTTTATACAACATGGTTCGCATCATGGCGGGCGCGATTCTCGAATGCGGCGCGGGGAAGCTTCCCCTCTCTGCGGTGGAGGAGGCGCTGTGCACGGGTGACAGAGAACTTTTGGGAAAAACGATGCCCGCAAAGGGACTGACTCTTCTCTCCGTCGATTACGGATTTCCTCTGTTCAACGGTGAATATAGCGGCGGGGCTGCCCGAACGGCGCCCGCAAACAAGGAGTAAAAATGGAATTTTTCATCATCCTGAATTGGCTTTTGAACCTTTTCAACCCCGCGGCTGCGGAATTTTACGGCATCGCGGCTGCGGATACGCTTTCGTATGCTTTTTTGGGCATTGCGGGCGGATTTTTTGTGCTTGTCTACGTTTTTAAGGCGATCGCGCTGAGCACGATGGCGAAAAACGCGGGGAAAAGACAGCTCGTTTGGTGCGCTTATATCCCGTTTGCTTCCACCTATCTGATGGGTGAGCTCGGCGGCGAACTGCGGCTCGGGCGTTCGAAGATCAAAAAATTCGGTTATATCGCGATGGCGGCAGAGATCTTATATGCGGCTTCTCTTGCAGTCACATGCGTTCCGCAGCTGTATGCTTATTCGGATACGGCAAGGTTTATTACGGTGACGGAATCGGATTATGGCTTGTCCGCCGCATTTACGACGGAATTTCCGCTCGCACTGTATAACATGTACCGCGTCGGGAACGTGCTTGCGATTATATTCGACATCATCTATATCGTGGCGGCAGTATTCCTGTTTATCTGCTTTTTCCGTCGCTATGCGCCTGCTTCTTATATCTGGATGACGGTTTTGTGCGTGCTTTTGCCCGCTTCGGCTTTTCTTGCATTTGCGTTCAGGAAACGCAAGCCCATCGATTATGACGCTTATATGCGCGCCCGTGCGGAAGCGATCCGCCGCCAGCAGCAGTACTATTATCAGCAGCAAAACCCGTATAACAATCCCTATAACAATCCGTACAACAACCCGTACGGCAATCCCTATAATAATCCGTACAACAACCCGTACGGGCAGCAGGGCGCGCCTTCGGAGCCCAAGGAGCCGGACGATCCGTTCGGAGAATATTCCGGCGGACAGAACGGCACGCAAAGCGGCGGACAGGGAAACGGTCGCCAGGGCGGAGAAGGCGATCCGTTCGGCGAATATTCGGGTAAAGACGGCGAGAGCAAGCAGTGAGGGCGGCGGAGATGGATAAAGTCAAAAACGTCGCCGTTTTCATCGACGCGGAGAATGTGCCTTCATACAGTGCCAAACAGATCTTTGACCTTGCTTCCAATTACGGCAACGTCACGGTCAAACGTATTTTTGCGGACTGGTCGAAAGGTTCCGTCAAGGCCTGGAAGGACGAGGTGAACCGCTATTCGATGACCGCCGTGCAGCAGTTTGAAGTGCAGCCGAGAAAAAACACCATCGACATCGCGCTTATCATTCAGGCGCTCATCGTGCTGTTCGAAAAGGACGTCGACGTGTTCTGCATCGCCGCGGGCGACAGCGATTACACCCGCCTTGTGAGGGAACTTCGCGAGCGCGACAAAGTCGTCATCGGCATGGGCGGCAGAAACGTGAATCCCGGCTTTGTCAACGCCTTCAACGAATATATCTATCTTTTTGCGGAAGAAAAAAAGAAGAAGGAAAAGGGCAAGGCGAAATCTCCTTCGCCCGCTCCGCAGAACGAGAAACCCGAACTCATCGAGCCTACGCAGAAAAAGGATCTCGTAGATATTATCGACCGCCTGATCGACGACAACAACGGCAAGGCTTATTATGCGCAGATCTCTATGGAGATGAAACAGAAGTATTCCGACTTTATTCCGAAAAACTTCGGATGCAATTCGTTCAAGAGCCTGATGGAAAAACTGCTGCCCGCATTGCAGAAATATTCCGTCATGACGGAATCGGACGGGACGACTATGTACCTGACCCGTGCCCGCAGGGAGGGGAGGAGGTAATCATGTCGGAAGCGGACCTTTATAAATTTTTCTCGTCGTACGACGGGGAAGCCGATTTTTCCGATTTCAGCCCCGAAGAGCTTGCGGCGCTTCTCGGACGGAAGGAGGAAGAGAGATACAAGGAAAAATATTTTTCTTATTACGACGACGTGAAATCGAAATCTTTGAAAAAACAAGATTGGTAAGCGCAGTATGCGGCGGAAAGCTTAGCCTTTTCGCCGCTTTGCCGTTTTATGAAAGAAAGATGAAAATTGTCTCTGTTCCTTGCGATTTGTTTGACTTTTGTTAAGTTTAATACTAAAATGTGGTTAACAATTAAGGGCTTAACACTTATAGATTTATTTTCTAAGATCGGAGGATAACGTATGGATGCTGGCTCGTTGATGCAGGATATATTTAAAATTGCCAAGAGATTGACCGGACTGAAATTGTTCAATCACACATTTCCCTTCAACAATACGGAAATGCAGATGATGAAAGAGATCATCCGCGTGAAAGAGGAGGGCGGAAAGATCATTTCCAGCCATTTGGCCAAAGAACTGGGTGTTACGCGTTCGGCCGTTTCGCAGATGGTCAACAAGCTTGAGCGGGACGACATCGTGCGCCGCGTTCCCGATGAAAAGGATAAAAAGATCGCTTACATCGAACTGAGCGAAAGTGCTCGTGGCATATATGAGGATATTAAAGAAAAGATGACCGATGTCATGGATGAAGTGATCCAAACGCTCGGCGAACGAAAAGTGCGCGATTTTCTTGACAGCGCCGAAGAGTTTGTGGGTGCGTTCGATGCCGCCGTCGAAAAGTATGAACATTTGACTTTGCCGGCGCTTGAAAATCTCCGCCGCCGCGGAGCAAAGGCCTGACGCAAAAGGCAGGCGGCGGATCGAATTTTTATTTGCATAATTTTATCATGAAGGAGTTATATATGTCGCAGGCCATGCTCAGGCTGGAAGGCATCACGAAAGACTACAAGGTTGCCGATGCGGACGTACATGCGCTCAAAGGCGTGTCGCTGCAATTCCGTCGGAATGAATTTGTCAGTATTTTAGGGCCGTCCGGCTGTGGAAAAACCACCCTTCTCAACATCATCGGCGGGCTGGATCATTATACGAGCGGCGATCTCGTGATCAAGGGCGTTTCCACGAAAAACTTTAAAGACAGCGATTGGGACGCGTACCGCAACCACAGCATCGGCTTCGTCTTTCAGTCGTATAATCTCATCCCGCACCAATCGGTTTTGGGGAACGTCGAACTGGCGCTCACGCTTTCGGGCGTTTCCGTGCAGGAACGCCGCGAGCGGGCGAAGCGCGCGCTCGAACGGGTGGGGCTCGGCAAAGAGCTGAATAAAAAGCCCAACCAGCTTTCGGGCGGGCAGATGCAGCGCGTCGCCATCGCGCGAGCCCTCGTTAACGATCCCGAGATTCTGCTTGCCGACGAGCCGACCGGCGCACTCGATACCGAAACGAGCGTGCAGATCATGGAGCTTATCAAAGAAATTGCGGGCGAGCGCCTTGTCATCATGGTCACGCATAACCCCGAACTTGCGAAAAAATATTCTACGCGCATCGTACGCCTGCTCGACGGCAATGTGGTCGACGATACCGATCCTTTTACCGAGACGGAAGAAGGAGGCGGCGGCGCTTTTTCAACGGCTGAAGCAGATACGCCGGACGGCGGCGCTTTTTCAACGGCTGAAGCAGATACGTCGGACGGCGGCGCGGATAAAAAGGCAAAAAAGGGCAAAAAGAAAAAGACGAGCATGTCTTTCTGGACGGCGTTTCTTCTGAGCGGGCGCAATCTCCTCACAAAAAAGGGCAGAACGGCGGTCACGTCGGTCGCCGGCAGCATCGGCATCATCAGCGTCTGTCTCGTCTTGGCGCTTTCCAACGGTTTTTCCGCTTACATAACCAAGACGGAAGAGGATATGCTTTCCTATTATCCTTTGCAGGTGACCGAAACGGCTCTGGACATCACGGCAATCATGTCGGGCTTCGCTTCGTCGAACGACATGCCGCCCCTCAAAGAGCTCGAAGAGGGGAACGAGGTATACGTCAACTCCTTTCTGACGCAGATCGCGCAGGGCATGACCGTTACCAACGACATCAATCAGGAAGGGTATCTCGATTACGTTTACGGCATGGACGAATCGTGGTACTACGCGATCGAAACGGATACGGGCGCGACGCTCGTCGATAACCTGTTTACGACAGTCACGACGGGGCGCAGCGATGACGAAACCGACCCGGTAAAGACGCAGGTCATGTCCCTTTCAGAACTTAAACAGTACTTCATCGACGTTTTGTCCGAACAGGAAGAACAGTACGCGCAGCTTGCGTATCTTGTCGATTATCTCGGCGAGGTCGTCAACGTGATGCCGGGTACCTCCGATTTCGATGAGCGGCGCGGCGCATATTCCGAATACGTGCTTTCCCAATACGATATCCTCAACGAGGGCGGATATTTCCCCAAGGAAGAGAACGAGGCGGTGCTCGTCGTCGGCGGAAACAACGATCTGACCGACCTTCTTCTGGCGCAGCTCGGCTATATCGATCAGGATACATTTTTGGGATTGTTTGAACTGGGCGGCGGCGATACCGGAGATTATGCCCCCGGTGCCGATACGGATGACGGATATTTGGCTTATACGTACGATGAATTGATGGAAAAACCGTTCACACTGTATTTCAACGACGAGGTGTATACCAAAAACAGCATGAGCGAGATGGCCGGCAGCGGATACGCGTTCAAATACGAAGGCACGCGGAGCACGGACTGGACGGGTACAGAATTGGACGCAACGGAAGACGAGGGGGTCGAGATCAAGATCACGGCCGTTCTTCGCCTGAAAGACGGCCTGACGTACGGATGCCTTTCCGACGGGCTGAACCTGACCGGAACATTGATTTCGGATTACATTCAGAAGAATATGCAATCTCAAATCGTGCAGTGGATGAATACGCCGTTCGATCTTTCCGATCCGACTGCGGGCGGCAAGATCGCGTTTGCCGGCACGCAGTACTATATGTGTCCTTCCGAGCATACGTTCGATAGTTTTTCGACTTATTTCGGGCGGCTGCCTTCGGACATCGTGAATCAGTTCCCTCAGCTGTCTGCATTGGCAAACGTCTATATCACGACCTCTGCGGGATATGAAGCGGTGGCGCGCTCCCTCGGCGGCGACGATACGCCCAATGCGCTCTCGATCTATCCGCGCGATTTTACGACAAAAGATGAGATCACATCGTATCTTGATGCGTGGAATACGAAGGCGGAAGCCGCCCGCGAGGCGTACTTTGCGGAAAACGGCACTTATGATGGCTATGACGGTCCTTCCGAGATACAATATACGGATACGGTAGGGCTTCTGATGGGGATGGTTCAGACCATTCTCGACGCGATCACCTATGTGCTCATCGCATTTACGGGCATATCGCTGATCGTCTCTACCGTCATGATCGGAGTCATCACTTATGTCTCCGTCGTCGAGCGGACCAAAGAGATCGGCGTTCTCCGCGCGATCGGCGCGAGAAAGAAAGACATCAAGCGCGTGTTCAACGCAGAGACGTTTATCGTCGGCTTGTGCGCAGGCCTCATCGGCGTGGCTGCTGCGTATCTCTTGCAGGTCGTCATCAACCTGATCCTGACGCCGCTCACGGGTATTTCGGGACTGGCGGCCCTTCCCGTTCTCGGCGCGTTCATCATGGTGGTCATTTCCGTCGTGCTGACGCTCATCTCGGGATTGATCCCCGCGAGCGCCGCGGCGAAGAAAGATCCCGTCAATGCGCTGCGCACCGAATAAAAACACAGCGAAAAAACAAGAAGCCCCGCAGGCTGTCAGCCTGCGGGGCTTCCGTTTGCATGCGGAATTTATAATGCGGGAATGATAAAATAAGTGTTCAGGTAGGAGATGAGAACGCTTGCGGCAAAGGTTAAAACGAGTGACAGGATATCGGCAAGTTTCAGCCGGAAGGAGCGGCGGTACACGATATAGCCGACCAGACCGCCGATCAGGACGAGCGCCCACAGGATCAGCGGGAGCTGTCCGTCGTCCGGAATGATGCAGGAAGAAAAGAAGAATACAAACCACGGTATCAGCGTCTTATAGCCCCAAAGAGATGCAGAGATCTGCTCCGCGTTTTCCGCTCTTTGTCTGCGTGCAGTGAGGAATAATCCCGCATAGCCGCCGACGCCTTCCGCTACGGCAAAGGGGATGAGACATGCCAGAGGGAGCAGAGAGGGCAAGGTGTCGGTTCGGCAAATCAGTTCGCTAAACGTTTCTGTGACAAAGATCAGCGGGCCGAACGGGAGAAACGAGGTAATATTCAAGGGCCGCAGCGAAACGCCCAGGAAATTGACATAGAGGTGGGGCAGGAAGAGGACGAACGTCCAGCTGATCATGAACACGATGCCGTCCCCGACGGAATTTGCCCTCGTAAAGATAAAGGAACAGAACCCGAACAGCAGTGCGCCGAGCGGGAGCGACGCCAGAAAGTAAAGGGGATAACCCTGCATGAAAAAGTAATTTTCCCTTCCCAGCAAAATGCAGAATCCCAGCCAATAAGAAAGCGTATAGGGGATAAAGACCAGCGCAAGCCCTGTCAGCGTCCGTACAAACAGGAGCTTTTCTCGCCTGACGGGGAGAGAGTACCAAAGATCCGCGCTCCGCGCTTTCATGCGGAACGAGAACTGCATGACCGAGACGATCACGCACAGCACCACGAGGATGACGGCGGGAGCGGCGAGCAGAGAATCGGAAGGGCGGTGCATCTGCGGGCTGCCGTTTCCGTCGGGCACGATGTAGGGCCAGTTGTAATACAGTGTGGACGTGGAAAAGATAATGCCGACGACAAGGCAGGCGATCGCGGTAAAGAGGAGGAGGGGAAGAAGGTTGCGTCTGCATTCGTAACGCAGATATTTTGCCGTGTTCATTGCAGATACCCCCTCGATTTTACTTCGCACAGGAACAGCTCTTCGAAATCGACGGCGATCTCGTCCACAAACAGCGGGGAGAGCTTTTCGATCTCTTTGAGGATCGTCTCTCTGTCTCCGCGCACGATGAATTTCGCGACCCTTCCCGTCGCCTCGAACGACAGGCATTCGAAGGGGAAGTCCTCGCGCTTTGCCTCGCGCGGCAGCGCCACCTGTATCTTGATCACCTTTTCCAGAGCGCCGCGGATGTCGCCCGCGTCCGCGACTTTACCGCCGTCTAAAAGTGCGAACCCGTTGCAGATGTCTTCGAGTTCCCGCAAAGAATGGCTGGATATGATCGCCGTCGCGCCCGTCTCTTCGTTCAGCTCGATCAGGCCGCGCTTGAATTCCAGCCGCGCGAGCGGGTCGAGCCCGTCGAACGCCTCGTCGAGCAGCAGATAACGAGGTTTGCAGGCGAGCGCCAGCGCGATAAACAGCTGCCGCTTCATGCCCTTGGAAAAATTTCTGAGGGGCGCGCGCCGCTGAATGCGGAATTTCTGCTCGTATTCCGCAAAGACACCCTTGTCAAAGGAGTAAAAGGCCGAGTACAGCTCGATGAGCTTTTCCGCCGTCGTATTTGCCGAGTAGTAGGGGTCGTCGGGCAGAAGAAACAATTCGCGTTTCTTCCGCTCGTTTTCAAAGATCTCTTCTCCGTCGAACAAAATGTCTCCTTCGTCCGCGCGGAGAACGCCCGCCAGCAGCCGCAGCAGGGTGGATTTGCCTGCGCCGTTGATGCCGACAAGCCCGAATACGCTGCCGTCCGGAACGGTCAGCGCGATTTTGTCCAAAACTTTTTTTGCCCCGAACGACTTGGATAATCCTTGCAGTTCGATCATAGTTTCTTGCCTCCGTCCGAATAAATTTCTTCGATGAGAGATAAAAGTTCGTCTTTGCCCGCACCCGCGTTTTTCAGCGCGGTCAGTTGCCTTCTCGCCTCGTCTCGGAGGGAAGAGGTTTCTGCCCCGCAGACAAAGGCGCCCTTTTTCGGCAGCGTCTTTACCAGTCCCCGCCGTTCCAGTTCCGCATACGCGCGCTCCACGGTGTTGGGGTTGATCCCGAGTTCCATCGCGAGCGTGCGGCAGGACGGAAGTTTTTCTCCTTCCTGCAGCGCCCCCGCGCGGATGTACCGCTCGTATTCGTCCACGATCTCTTCGTAGATGTTTTTTCTGCCGTTCAGGCGTATTTGCATGCGTTCCCTCTCGAAATGTATTTTCTGTATTAACTGTATTATCTGTATTAAGCATAACGCAAAAAGATCGGTTTGTCAATGCCCTTGCATAAAAAAATCAAAAAAGATTGACAAATTGCGTTCGGGTATGGTATGATAAATAAAATCAAACGCAGAGACGGGGAGGAGTACCCGCACGGTTCGCGGCAGAGAGAGGGCGGCAGGTGAAAGCCCTTGCGGAAATGCGGCGGAAGGTAGCCCCCGAGCGGCGGCCCGAAAGGAAACGAGTAGGCGCCGACGGTTTTTTCCCACCGTTACGAGGGAGCCGGTATCGGCGCGGCTTTTTAGCGCCTGCATCGGGTCGAGTGCGGAAAATTTTTTCCGAATTCAGGTGGTAACGCGGTATTGTATCGCCCTGAACGGCTTTTGCCGTTCGGGGCGTTTTGTATTTTGTCCGAAATTTTTTACGGGCACGGAGGTATAGATATGAAGATCAGAGGGTGCGAACTTTTTGTCAAGGCGCTCAAAGAGGAGGGGGTGGATACGCTCTTCGCGTACCCGGGCGGCATGGCGATCGATATTTTCGACGCATTGTACGGCGAGACGGCGTTTCGCGTCGTTCTGCCTCGGCATGAACAGGGGCTCGTTCACGCGGCGGACGGCTATGCGCGCGCCACGGGCAAGACGGGCGTTTGCCTCGTCACCAGCGGTCCGGGTGCGACCAATCTCGTGACGGGGATCGCCACGGCGAATTTCGACAGCGTGCCCCTCGTCTGCTTTACGGGGCAGGTGCCGACCCACCTGATCGGGAACGACGCCTTTCAGGAAGTGGATATTGTCGGGATCTGCCGCAGTATCTGCAAATATGCCGTAACGGTACGCCGCCGCGAAGATCTCGGCCGTATCATAAAGGAGGCGTTTTATATCGCGCGTACGGGAAAGCCGGGTCCTGTCGTCGTCGATTTTCCCAAAGACATCCAGCTAGCCCTCGGGTCGGACGAATACCCGCAGGAAGTGTTCATGCGCAGTTATAAGCCTTCCACGGGCGTGCATATGGGGCAGCTGAAAAAGGCGGCGGAAATGCTCGCTTCGGCAAAGCGCCCGCTCTTTCTCATCGGCGGCGGCGTGAATATTTCGCGCGGGGGCGACGCGCTCCGCTCGGTTCTGGATAAGATAAAGGCGCCCGTCGTCACGACGGTCATGGGCAAGGGCGCTATCCCTACCGATCATCCGCTGTATTTCGGGAATATGGGCATGCACGGCAGCGCCGCGGCAAATACCGCCGTGTCCGAATGTGACCTGCTCTTTTCGGTGGGCACGCGTTTCAACGACCGTATCACGGGCAAGATCGAAGAATTTGCCAAAAATGCCAAGATCGTGCATATCGACATCGACGCCGCGTCCATTTCGCGCAATATCGTCGTAGACGTGCCTATTGTGGCGGACGCGCGCGAGGCGCTTTTGAGACTTGCGGAGATCGTGCCGCCGCAGCGGCACGACGTTTCCGAATGGATCGGAAAACTTGCCGCCCTCCGCAAAGAAAAACCGATCGTGCAGCAGGGCGAAGGTCCGCTGACGCCCAAAGACGTGATCGACGAGATTAACCGCCGCTACCGCGACGTCATCGTCACGACGGACGTGGGGCAGAACCAGATGTGGACGACGCAGTTTCTGGAACTGAAAGGAGAGAGCCGCCTTCTGACTTCGGGCGGGCTCGGCACGATGGGATACGGGCTTCCCGCCGCGATCGGCGCAAAGCTCGGAAGACCTGAAATGCCCGTCGTCTGCATTTCGGGCGACGGCGGCGTGCAGATGAATATCCAGGAGCTTGCGACTGCCGTGTGCGAAGAGCTGCCCCTCACTCTCTGTATCCTGAACAATTCGTACCTCGGCAATGTGCGCCAGTGGCAGGAAATGTTTTACGGCGGCAGGTATTCGTGTACTTGCCTGAGAAAACGCAAAAGCTGCGGCGCGTGGTGTTCCGACCCGAATACGGCGTGCCCGCCGTATATCCCCGATTTCGTCCGCCTTGCCGAAAGTTACGGCATAGAGGGCATACGCGTCGCAAAGCGCGAAGAGATCGCCGCCGCGTTCGATCGGGCAGAACGGAATCAAAATGCGCCGACCGTCATCGAATTTATCATCGACAGGGAGAGCGACGTTCTCCCCATGGTACCGGGCGGCAACGCGCTCAGCGATATGATCACCGAAGTGAAAAAAGGAGGGCAGGCAAAATGAGCGACGCCATGAAAAAGCGCTGGATCTCGCTGTATGTCGAAAACGAGGTCGGCGTTCTCGCAAAAATTTCGGGGCTTTTTTCGGGGAAGTCTTATAATCTGAAGAGCCTCACCGTCGGAGAGACGGAAGATCCCACCGTGTCGCGCATGACCATCAGTCTCGTCGGGGACGATAAAACGTTCGAGCAGATCAAAAAACAGCTCAACCGCAGCGTGGAGGTCATCAAGGTTCTCGATTTTACCGATCTTCCCATTCATAAAAAAGAGATTCTGTTCATCAAGATCCATTCTTTGAAAAAGGACGAAGTGGAGGATGTTTTCCGCTCTGCCGAGGTGTTCGGCGTGTCCGTATCCGATTACGGCAGGAACAGCGTCATTTTGGAGAGCGTCAAGACCGAATCGGAGAACGACGACATTCTTAAATTTTATAAAAAGTATTATCTTTCCCGCATGGAGGCGGTTCGCGGCGGCTCAGTCGCGGTCGAATCGGTCAGCAAGAGCGAACGCTGAATAAAAAAACGAAACGCCCTTTGCACAAATACCATGCAAAGGGCGTTTAAATTGCTTAGACAAAAAAACGTGTACGGTCAGACGATTTTGATCTGACACGTGCACATGGCGGAAAGCGCCGTTTGGTGGCTTTCCGGCGTGACGCCCGCACAGCAGTCGGCGCGGACACTGATTTCTGTTTCGGGACAAAACGCTTTGAGGAGAAGCGCGTTCGAGATGACGCAGATGTCCGTACATAGGCCTACGATCTCGACTTTTTCATAGCCTGCCTTGCGGACGTGTTCGGCGAGAGAAACGCTGCCGAACGTCGGCTTGTCAATGATTTTTTCTGCCGCAGGAAGGTCGGCGCTGATCTCCCACCCGTGCGTCCCTTTTATGCAGTGGGGGACGGGCAGCGATTTCCCTTCCAGAGAGGACAGGTAATCGGAGCCGTGCGTGTCGCGGGTGAAGACGATCGTTTCTCCTTCCGCTTGGGCGCGAAGGATGCGCTCTTTAACGCGAGGCACGATCGAGAGCGCTTCTTTCGTCCCGAGTGCGCCGTCGATGAAATCGTTTTGCATATCGATGACGGCGAGAAGTTTCTTTTTCATGTCAGGCAATAAAGGGGCGGATTTTTTTTATGAGGTTGTCCGCAATCAGGCGCGCGGCGCGATGGGTCGGATGAATGCCGTCTGCCGAATACGCGGAAACGCTGACCGATTTGGAAACGCCGGCGAAGATCTCATCGAGCGCAATGTACGCGTCCGCATATTTGGTTGCCGCGCCGTGCACGGCGTCCAAAACCATGTTGAATTCCCGGCGGAAGCGTTTTTTATCGGGCACATCGAGAAGGAAGGGTTCTGCAATGATGAGTTTTGCGCCCGACTGTTTGACTTTTTCCGCCACGCGGTCGAAACACGCCGCGACGGCTGCGGGGTCGAATTCTGTCCCGTTCAGGTATTTGTGCCACACGTCGTTGATGCCCGCAAGGAGAATCACGATATCCGCTTTTTCTGAAAGATCTGCGTCCAGCCTTGCCTCCACGTCGGAAATGCGGCTGCCGCTGACGCCGCGGTTGACAAAAGTAAAAGCAATGTCTTCATAGAGCGGCTTGAGCTTTTCTGCGAGGAGAGAAACATAGCCGTTCCCGAGGTCCGCCGCATTGCTCTTGTCGCGGTCTGCATCTGTGATGGAATCTCCGATAAATAAGATTTTCATTTTATTCCCTCGATCATTTTATTATAATTGTCTATGCTGCTCTGTACGATCGCAACCGCGCTGTCTTTGCCCATGATCTCTTTGACGGCCGTTGTCTTGTGTTCGAGCGCTTTGTACACTTCAAAAAAGTGATGCATCTCTTCGAATATGTGCCGCGGCAGCTGAGAAATATCGCTGTAGATATTATAGGTCGGCTCCCGGAAGGGGATGGCGATGATTTTTTCGTCGCGCTTGCCGTCGTCCATCATGTTGATGACGCCGATCGGATAACATTGAACGAGCGTGGCGGGAAGGATGGGTTCGCTGCACAGTACGAGCACATCCAAGGGGTCTCCGTCGTCTGCCAGCGTGCGGGGGATAAAGCCGTAACTTGCCGGATAGACCGTCGAGGTATATAAGACTCGGTCAAGGCGCAAAACGCCCGTAGGCTTATCCAGTTCATATTTGCTTTTCGACCCTTTCTGGATCTCGATGTAGCACATAAAATCGGTCGATTTGATGCGTTCTTTCGCGATGTCGTGCCAAATATTCATGATGATTACCTGCTTTTTTTAATATTTTAACACAAAAAAGCCGGGCATGCAATACTTAATAAAAAATTTAGCTAAAAAAATTGAAGATTCTTTTTGCAAAATTTCCCAAAGTTTTTTCGGAAAAGAGGAAATTGCCTTTGACAATCGCGTCGGAATATGTTATTATATTATAGCGCTTTTCGAAAAGGTGCGGGCCTGAGTGCAGAAGTACCCAAGTGGCTCAAGGGGCTCCCCTGCTAAGGGAGTAGTACGGGAAACCGTAGCGCGGGTTCAAATCCCGCCTTCTGCGCCATAGTTAAGATGATCCGAATGCGAAACCGATTTGAGTCGGCGGTGCGTTCGGATCATTTTTTGTATGATCAAAGTCATAGTCGGAAGATTATGGCTTTTTTGGTTTGTGCCGGTGAAATTGCCGCGGCGCTTGCTTTTCTGCACGCGGCGTGTTATACTGATTGACGATAAACGCGGCGCCCGTGCGGGAGCGTGAAGGAGAACAGGATTTATGAACGCAAAGACAAAAAGGGCAAAACAGACATATGAAGAGATCAACAGGCGGCTGCGCGCGCTGTCGCTTCCGTTTTTTCTGCATTCGTGGGAAGAGGAGCGCATGCCCGAGGCGGGAAAACCGTATCGGAACGGTCAGCTGGTCGAGCTTTCGGCCATAGCGTACGAATATCAGACGGGCGCACGCTATACCCGCGGCATCGAAACATTGTATGCGGACAGAGAGTCGCTCGATTCTGTCCTGCGGCACGAGATCGAAGAAGCGAAGCGCAATGCGGATAAACTTGCCAAGGTGCCGAAAGAGGACTATCTTGCCTACCGCAACGTCTTGCTCGAAGCGTACCCGAAATTCGTAGAGGCAAAAAACACGGGCAAGTTCGATCCCGTCAAACCTTATCTCAAAAAGATCCTCGCCTATAACCGCAAATATGTCGTCTGGGAGGAGACGGATTCCCTCAAAGGGTACGACGTTTTGCTGGATGAATACGAACCCGGGATGACCGTGCAAAAATACGACGAGTTTTTCGGGCTGATCAAAACGGAGCTTGTGCCTTTCCTCAAAAAGGTCCTCGCGGCGCAAAAGCCCGTGCATCCCGCTTTTACGGAGCGTAAATTTCCCGCGGAAAAGCAGAAAAAATTCTGCGAATACCTCGGAGAGGTCATGCTCTTCGACAAAGCCAAGACGATGATGGGGGAAAGCGAACATCCGTATACCAACAACAACGGCAACTGTGATGTGCGCATCACAAACCATTATTACGAAAATGACCTGGCGAGTGCGATTTTCAGCGCGATCCACGAGATGGGGCACGCCTTATACGAATTGCAGGTTTCCGACGATTTACAGGACACCATGTCGGGCGGCGGCGTATCGATGGCGGTACACGAAAGCCAGTCCCGCTTTTTCGAGAACATCGTCGGCCGAAGCGCGGCGTTCTGGCACCGCCATTTCCCTGCATTGAAAGAGTGTTTTGCCGAAGAACTGAAAGATGTGACCGAAGAGGATTTTTTCGCGTACATCAACCGTGTGAGCGCGGGGTTTGTGCGCACCGAGGCGGACGAACTGACGTATCCGCTGCACGTTCTCATCCGCTACGAGATCGAAAAGGAGATGTTCGAAGGGTCGGTGACGGAGGAGAACGTCGAACAGGTCTGGAACGCGAAGTACAAAGAATATCTGGGGCTGGACGTGCCCGACGCGGGGCTGGGCGTTGCGCAGGACATGCATTGGTACGGCGGTTCGATCGGCTATTTCCCGACGTATGCGCTCGGGTCGGCGTATGCCGCGCAGATCCTTTTCGCGATGCGCCGCGATTTTGACGCCGACGCCGCGATGGGGGATCCCACGGTCGGAAAAATCGCCGCATGGCTCAAAGAGCATATCCATCAATTCGGCTCGTCCAAATCGCCCGCCGATATTTTGCAGATCGCCTGCGGCGCGCCCTTCGATCCGCATTATTATATCGATTATCTCAAACAGAAATACGCAAAGATCTGCGGCATCTCAGCAGAATAAAAAGCATAAAAAACCGCCCTCTCCGAAAAACGGAGAGGGCGGTTTGCATCGGCAGTTCAAACGGTGCATGTAACAATAATGCCGGGGACCGATGTATCGCCGTTTGCGGCTTCATAGCAAAACGAAAACTGAAGATCTGTATTTTGATATTGTTCGGGATTATAAATCAATGCAAGCGTAAACGATCCGTAATAATGCGACGTATCGATCAGATATTCGCCGTAAGGCGTGTATTCGGAAGAGGAGGTTCCCTCCGAGGAGATCGTATCCGGATACATCATGCGGAACATCGCGCCGCTGTTGAAGAAACAGGGGAGCGTGAGTTTATCGGCCGAGAGAGTCGCATTGATGAAACACGAGCCTCGCGATAGGGAGTAAAAAGAGGCGGAATCCGTTTGCGGTATGGTTACGCCGGCTCCATCCGGAATATAAGATTTCTGTAATGTTCCCGTGCCGAAAATTTCATAAATGCTTTCTTCCATACCCCAGGTAATAGGGAAAGACGGGGCGTATCTGACGGAGATTGCGTCATTTTCTGCATTCCTCTCTGTTTCCCACGCCCAGTGGAAAGTCAAAAATTTTTTTGCGACGTCGTCGTTTTGTCCGGGAACGTTGCTGACGGTCAACGAGCAGGAGAATCCTTCCCACAGTTTCTCATTCGCTGAGGAAGGTGCAGAAACCTGCCCTGTCGCCTGATAGACGGCGCCGGCGTTTTGCAGGGCAACTTTTGTGCGGTTTCCTGTCCGGGAAAGAAATTCTTCGGGATAACCGTTTTCGCGCAAATATTCGTTCGCAGGCTCATAGAAATATGTTTTTGACAGGTACGCTTCAAAGTTCGTTACAGTAGGTTTTTGCGGCCCAGCCCCCGATTCGCAGGCGCAAACCGGCAACAGAATGAATGAAATGCCCAAAACTTCCGCAAAGATACGTTTTATTTTTTTCATAAAAGATCTCCTTGTTTTACCCATAGATCCGGGGATACGGCTTGAAGCTAATTAGAAATAAAAGTTATCAGAAGTATCCGGGCTCTTTTCGTAGTGTGAATTATCTGATGCAGTGACTCCAATCGTAGTTTCAGTTCCTAGAACAACTTGAAATTCATATTCTACGTCCTCTTCCCAATGATAAAAAGACGCAACAGCAGTGCCAATTCCGCTTGATATATTTCTTTGGGCAATGGTAATAGAGAAATTGCCATTAAAGGATTCAGGATTTAAGCTGTAAATGCCGTATGTTCCACTGGCATAATACATCTTTAAGGTAGTACATTGTTCTAGATTGAGCTTCTTTCCGATGCCGTTGTTTATAAAATGTGATGTCATTGCAGCATCGCCAGTTTTATGTAGAAATGTATAAGTTCCGCAAGATTCAGGCAGCGGAACATAAATTGAAGGGGTGTAGGAATCAGTCAAAATACCATTGCCATATAGCTCATATACAGCAGAATTTGTTATCCCAGCAAATCCGTGGCTCCAACTTACAGTAAAACAGTCATTGTTTAGTGCTAATTCTGTATTCCATGAGAAATGATATGTCAATATAAATTGTGGTTGACTACTGTCTTCAGTTATATCGCTTATTGTAAGTTGATGTGAAAGGCCTGACCATATATTTGAAGTGAGTGTGTATGATGTTGGATTATAAGACGGTATAACAGAGGTGCTTATAAATTTAGCATTTTGATTGTATAAATGCAGTTTCGTCTGTTCCCCTGTATTTTTGATGAAAAATTCAGAATATCCATTATCAAGAAGATAATTATTTACTTCATCTGAAGTAGGCAAGGATTTAGCGGTGGCATAGAAAGTAGGCATAATATTGGCTACGTAGCAGGCAATAGTAAAAATGGACGCTAATAGAAAAATAAGATTTAATTTTTTAAATTTTAACATAATAAATTCTTCTCTCCCATTATCAAATGTATATTTTAATGTTTTTATAATATTTGGCCAGATGTTCCAATAGCCTCTTTAAAAACCTGCTGCATTGGTTTTACTCTTCATAATTTTATTTTCTTTGTAAATAAAGTATAACACTGATTTATATATGTGTCAATATATGAGTAAAAAAACATATTCTGTGCAAAATTTGATTCGACTGCTTTTAAGTGATCGGTATTTTGCAATATAGCGAAAAACCGCCCTCTCCGAAGAACGGAGAGGGCGGTTTGCTTTTTTGAAATTTATGCGACGATGCCGAAAAGGCCTATGGTCACGCCGCAGAAGAGGAGAAGGGACAAAACATCGGTGATGGTCGTGATGAAGGGGTTGGCAAAGACGGCGGGGTCGATGCGGATGGCTTTTGCAAAGATGGGGACGCAGCAGCCGACGATCTTTGCGACGATGACGGCAAAGGCGATGGCTACGGCCACGGCTGCGGAATACAAGATCTGATAGTCGTATCCGAAGATCATGCGGTCGATGAGCTGCAGCTTGGCAAAGCATACGACGCCGACGGACAGGGCGATGAGGATGGAGACGCGAAGCTCTTTCCAGATCACGCGCAGGATGTCGCGCGGCCGTATCTCGTCGAGCGTCATGCCGCGGATGACGGTGACGGAAGCCTGACTGCCCGCGTTGCCCGCCGTTCCCATGATCATGGGAACGCACGCCACGAGTACGGGAAGGAGCAGCTGTTCGTACGTATTGAGGATAATGCCCGTAAAGGTCGCGCCGATCATGAGGATCAGAAGCCACGGGAGCCTGTGCAGGTAAACGCTGAACACGTTCGTCTCGAAATAGGGTTTATCGGAAGGCGTGACCGAGTTCATGTACGAGATATCTTCCGTAGCCTCTTCCGTGATGACGTCGAGAGCGTCGTCGACGGTGACGATGCCGACGATGCGCTTTTCCCTGTCAACGACGGGGACGGACAGAAGGTCGTATTTGGAGAGGAGGTTTGCCACCTCTTCCTTGTCTTCCTGCGTGTCGACGTAAATAAAGTTGGTCTCCATAAAGGATTCCACTTTTTCGTCGTAGCCGTGCAGGAGAAGGTCTTTTACGGTCACGATGCCGAGCAGCGTTTTCTGATCGTCGGTGACATAGCAGGTGTAGATCGTCTCTTTGTCGATCGCCTCGCGGCGGATCTTTTCAAAGCATTCCCGCACGGTCATGTGTGCGCGCAGGGAGATGCACTCCGTCGTCATGATGCTGCCCGCGCTGTCTTCGGGGTATTTGAGAATCTCGTTGATCTCTTTGCGCGTTTCGCTGTCCGCTTGCAGAAGGATGCGCTTGACGACGTTCGCGGGCATCTCTTCGATCAGGTCGACCGTATCGTCCACGAACAGTTCGTCCAGCATGAGTTTCAGCTCTCTATCCGAAAAGGAGCGGATCAGAAGTTCCTGCTGCGAGCTGTTCATCTCGACAAACGTTTCCGCCGCCAGCTCTTTGGGCAGAAGACGGAAGACGATGGGCAGGTCCGCTTCGCTCAATTCCGAAAAGATCTCCGCAAGGTCGGCAGGCTCCAATTCCGAGAGAAGGGGCTTTAACTGAGAGAATTTTTTCTCTTCCAGGTAATCGACGATCTCGACGATTTTGTCGTTTCGGTTTTCGGGCGTCGCCTTTAAGAGGACTTCGTGCACGACGTCCGTCGGCATGCTTTCGAGCAGTTCTCCGACATCGTCGTCGATGATCTCGTCCGTGACCGACTGCAATTTTACGTCGCTGAAATCTTTCAGGACGCGCTTTTGCGTGTCGCGGTTCAAAAGGACGAATACGTCTGCCGCCACGTCGTTGTCGAGGCACCCGAACAATGCCGTCAGCCTGTCGCCGTCCAGCGATTCGAGCAGTTTCGCGATCTCCTCTTCGGTTTCGTCGTCGAGGAGAGCGCGGATGTCGTCCGTGCGGTTTTCGTCCAATAACTGGATGATCTTTTCGTAAACGGCTTTGCTGTCTTTTTCAATGGCGTCGGGCTCTTTCATATCCGTCATAGCCGTTTCCCTCCCGAAAATATTCTCACTCAGTATAAGTTTTTTTCCGCTTTTTGTCAAGCGTTGGCCCGCGCGGGCGGACGGCGCAGAAAAATTTCTTCGATTTTTTTCGGAGGGCCGCATTGGCTTGAAAAAAGACGCCCGACTGTGTTATAATAGGCGCAATCAATACCGGCAGGAAGGTTGTAACATGAACAGCAGAATGTATTCACTCGGCAGCAAGCGCTCCGTTATCCGAGAGATCTTTGAATTCGGCAAAAAGCGAGCGGCGGAAGTCGGCGCGGACAAGGTGTTCGATTTCAGCCTCGGCAATCCGAGCGTAGAGCCGCCCGCCGTCGTGAAAGAGACGCTCAAAGCGCTTCTCGAAAGCGGCGACCAGACGGCTTTGCACGGCTATACGTCCGCGCAGGGCGATCCCGCGACGAGAAAGGCGATCGCGGACTATATCGCAAAAACGCAGGGCGCAGAAACCGATCCCGACCTCATTTACATGACCTGCGGTGCGGCGGCGTCCCTTACGATCACCCTCTCCGCGATCTGCAACGCGGGGGACGAGGTGATCACGTTCGCGCCGTTTTTTACCGAATACAGGGTATTTACGGAGACGGCGGGGGCAAAGCTCATCGAGCTTGCGTCCGATCCCGATACCTTTCAGATCGATTTTTCCCTTCTGGAAAAGGCCGTAAACGAAAGGACGGCGGCCGTCCTCATCAACTCTCCGAACAACCCGAGCGGTGTCGTCTACGGGGAAGAGACGATCGGAAAGCTCGCCGCGCTCCTCGAAAAAAAGAGCCGCGAACTGAAAAAGGAGATCTGGCTGATCACCGACGAGCCGTACCGCGAACTCGTTTACGGCGGCGTCAGGGTGCCGTATTTGACCAAATATTATAAAAATACGGTCGTCTGCTATTCGTATTCCAAGTCGTTGTCTCTCCCTGGAGAGCGCATCGGCTATATCTTCGTCAACCCGCATGCCGAAAACGCGAGAGAACTCTATCTTGCCGTCTGCGGCGCGGGACGCGCGCTCGGCTACGTTTGTGCGCCGTCGCTGTTTCAGAAAATGATCGCAAAGTGCCAGGGCGCCGTTTCGGACGTCTCCGTCTATGAACGGAACAGGGATATGCTCGCAGGGGCGCTCGAAGAATACGGTTACCGGTGCGTTCGACCGGACGGCGCGTTTTATCTGTTTGTAAAATCGCTCGAAGAGGATGCGTATGCGTTCTGCGAGCGAGCGAAAAAATACGGCCTTTTGCTCGTGCCGGGGGATGACTTCGGCTGCAAAGGCTATGTGCGCATCGCCTACTGCGTTTCGCCCGATATGATCTCCCGTTCTCTTCCTTATTTTAAGAAACTTGCCGAGGAATACGGCAGGCAGAAATCATGGGAAACGCCCCCTCAAGGCGTTATGGGTAAAAAATGAGACTTTTATTGATCCGCCACGGCGATCCCGATTACGAGCGGGACTCCGTGACGCCGAAAGGAGAACGGGAGATCGCCTTTTTGGCGGATAAAATGGAATCGGAGGCTGTCTCCGCTTTCTATCTTTCGCCGAAGGGCAGGGCGCAGAGGACAGCCGCGGCGACGCTCGGGCGGCTCGGCCGCACCGGCGTCACCTGCGGCTGGTTGAAAGAATTTACGACGCCCGTGCGTTTGCCGGGCACGGGAGAAGAACACCTGATCTGGGATTTTATGCCTTCCGTGATGGAGCGTTATCCCGATCTGTATTCGGCGGAGCGCTGGCAGAGCGTCCAGTTCATCGCGGAGAGCGGCGTGCCCGAGGCGTATGCCGAGGTGTGCCGCGGGATCGACGGCATTCTGGAAGAACACGGTTACCGCCGGAAAGAAAGTTATTACGAGGCAGTTTCGCCCAACCGCAAAACGCTCGCCTTTTTCTGCCATTTCGGGGCGACGGGGATCATCCTTTCGCATCTGTTCAACATGTCGCCCGTGGCGCTGTTGCAGCACTTTTGCGCCGCGCCGACATCCGTCACGACGGTGTATACCGAAGAGCGGGAACAGGGGATCGCTTCTTTCCGCTGTGCATCCTACGGCGATGTGTCGCACCTGTATGCCGCCAAAGAGCCGCCCGCCTTTTCGGGACGGTTCTGCGAGACGTACGACAATTTTGAGGAACGGCATTGACTTTTTCCGAACGCGTGACATAAAAAAGGCGGCAGATCTGCCGCCTTTTTTGTATAGTGCGCGGCTTTTTGCGCATACTGCCGTGCGGAGGAAACGATATGACGAAACTCACGTCTAAAGATCTGGAAGTGCTTTCGGGGCTTCTGATGGGCGAGTGCATGGCGTGCAAAAAGGCGCGCGTGTACTCCAAAACGCTGACGGACGCCGCGCTTGCGGAATGCATGGGCAAGATCGCCGACTGCCACGAAGAGAGGTTCAACGCGCTTTTAAGCGTGCTGGAAGGCAAATAAGGAGGAAAAAATGGCAAGAATGTGCAAAAAAGAGAGCAGCCTCAACGAAAAGGATTCGCTGACGGACATGCTGAATACGGAAAAAATGCTGTTGGACAGCTATTCGCTCGCCATCAAAGAGGGGAGCACGAAAAGCTTGCGGGCACAGTTCCTGGACAATTTTACCAAAGCGCAGGAAAATCAGTTTACCGTCTTTTCCGAGATGAAGGATAAGGGGTATTACCGGCTGATGCCCGCCGAAAAGCAGATGCTCGATCAAAAGACCGAGGATTTTTGCAAAATGGGCAAAGAAATCGCTCAAAACTGAAGAATTTTGCAAAAGTGAACGATAATAACCCCGAGATATTTTATTGTTTCGGGGTTATTTATCGTTATATTTACTATACAAAGCCGTTGATTTGTGATATACTGACAACAAAGGGCTTTAAGCCTATGCTTTTTTGCGAAAAACGGAGGCAATCATGATCAGGAAAAAAGGACAAACTATCAGGTTGGATACACCGAATACGACGCTTGTGATCAAAGCGGATACGGCGGAATATTTGTATTACGGCAAAAAATTGATGAGCGCGGGCGGATTCGAAGCGCTGTCGCCCACGCCGCGCAAGATCTTTTCGCAGTACGGCGAAAACGATTATACCGAGTACGGCGTTTTGATCGAAAATTCGGACGGCGGGTTCAGTACCTGCTTTTCCTTTTCGAAGAGCAAGATCCTGACGGAAAAACCCGAGATCGAGGGGTTGCCGTCTTCGTACGGAGAGGGAAAGACGCTCGAACTCAAATACATAGACGCGCCCACAAAAGTGTGCCTTTATCTGTATTATACCGTTTTTGACGACTGCGACGCGATCGCCGTATCTTCCCGCATCGTCAATCAGGCGAAAAAGGAGATCTGTGTGCGCAGGCTTGCGAGCCTGCAACTGGATCTTTTGGGCGACTATTCCGTCGTTACGTTCGAAGGAGCGTGGGCGCGGGAGAGGCAGAAGATTTCCCGCGACATCGTGCGCGGCGTGTATTACAACGATTCGAAAAAGGGGATGTCCTCGCACAGCCGCAATCCCTTTGTCATCGCGGAAGGGAAAGAGGGGGTATACGGGTTCAACCTCGTCTATTCGGGGAATCATAAAGAGGCATTCGAGCGGGACGAGCAGGGAAGGACGCGTGCTCTCGTCGGGATGAATGATTTTATGTTCGGCTGGAAGCTTGCGCCCGGCGAAACGTTCTGTGCGCCCGAAGCGGTCATGTGCTATGCGCCTTCGGAAGATGAGCTCAGCCTTTCCATGCATGCTTTCGTCGCGGAGCATATCGTGCGCGGCAAATGGAAAAAGAAGGAGCGTCCCGTCCTCGTAAACAATTGGGAGGGCACTTATTTCGATTTTAACGAGGAAAAGCTGCTTGCGATCGCCCGCGCGGCAAAGGATGCGGGCGCGGAACTGTTTGTTCTCGACGACGGTTGGTTCGGAAAGCGTGACGACGACACGTCTTCGCTCGGCGATTGGACGGACAACGCGGACAAGACGGGCGGGGGGCTTGCAAATTTGGCGGACAAGATCAGGGAGCTCGGCCTCGAATTCGGGATCTGGGTAGAGCCGGAAATGATCAGCGAGGACAGCGAGCTGTACCGCAGTCATCCGAATTTCGCCATGAAGGTGCCGGGGCGCGAGCCGACGCGCCTGCGCAATCAGCTTTGCCTGAATCTGGCGGACGAGCGGGTGCAAAATTATGTCGTCCGTTCGATCTCCGACGTCATTGCAAGAAGCGGCGCGGCATACGTCAAATGGGATTACAACCGCTCTCTGACCGACTGTTATGCTAAGGGCGTGGCGCAGGGCGAATACTTCCATCGCTATATGCTCGGATTTTACAGGATCGCCGCAAAACTTACCAAAAAGTTCCCGTTCGTCCTCTTTGAAGGCTGCGCGGGCGGCGGCGGCAGGTTCGATCTCGGCACGCTGTGCTATTTCCCGCAGTTTTGGACGAGCGACAATACCGACGCGCGTGCGCGTTTGAAAATTCAGGACGGAACGTCTTACGGCTATCCGCAGACGGTCATGACCGCGCACGTATCCGCATGTCCCAATCATCAGACGGGGGACAGCAATCCGCTTGAAACGCGGTTCAACGTGGCTTGCGGCGGCGTTCTCGGGTATGAACTCGATATGTCGAAGCTGTCCGAAAGCGACTTCGCGACGGCGGCGCGGCAGATCGAATTTTATAAAAAGAACAGAAAACTCTTTCAGTTCGGAACGTATTACCGGTTGGGCGATGTCTTTTCTTCCGACGTCGGCGGCTTTATGGTCGTGTCCAGGGATAAAAGCTGTGCGGCGGCGGTCGTCAGCGTGAGCGGAAAGGTGCTGGGTGGTCCCGTGCCCCGCGTGGCGTTCAAGGGCCTTGCCCCGTCTGCCGTGTACGACGTTACGACCCGACCCCAGGATAACTATGCCGCCGAACAGGCGTTTTCTGCCGGCGGGGATCTGCTGATGAACGGCGGTATTTTTCTCAGGGATCTGTTCGAAGATTTGCAGTCCAAGGAAAACAGCGGCTGCCTTTATACGAGGATGTATCTTTTCAAAAAGAACAAAATATAAATTTCTGGATGTTTAAAGCGCCCTGCGCCCGCAACAATGCGGGCGCAGGGCGCTTATTTTAAATGAACGGACCGGTTTTCAGCGTATGCGGATGCGCGTACAGCGCACGTCGCCGGATAAAATCTCTTTGATGGAATACTGCGCGCCCGCAATGATTACTTCTGTACCCTGCGCGGCGGCATCTTTGACGAATTCTAGTTTGGCTTTGGCGCCGTTCGCGCCCTTGCGTGAAGCGCCTTCGCAGTATTTTTTATAATTCTCGATATTTTCGGTCAGCTCGTACGCGTCTTTGCCTGCAATCTCTTCGATCAGGGTGGAAGGATCGTGCGGATCGGTATAGATGCCGTCTACACTCGTGAGGATGAGGAGCGTTTTGGCTTTTACCAAACATGCGACGAGCGACGCGGTCTCGTCGTTGTCGACGCATTCGTAAACTTTTGCGTGCGAGCGCGCGAGCGCGGTCAGTTCTAACCGCCTGTTCTCCGATTCGGAAACGGCGTCGTTGTAGTTGATGATGGGGATGGCGTTCTGCTCTTTGCAGCGGAGCAGCAATTTCCGGATGTGTTCCCGCTTTACTTCGTCGTTGAAATGGTGATGCTCGACCAGTATCTGCCGTACGGAATACTTGCTGTCCACGTACTGGCGGTATGTCTGCATGAGGATCGCCTGCCCCTGTGCGCTGTAATCCGTTTTCGACTCTTCCGTATCGGGAAGTTCTTTCCCCGCGCGCATCATGTAGTCCAGGCGCCCGATCTCCGTCGCGCCGCTCGAGATCCAGATATATCCGGGCCTGAGCTCGCGGGAAAGGCGCGCCACGCGCGTATAGTCGATCATGTTGTCTTTTTTGTCGATGAGGGCCATCGAACCGATTTTTCCCACAAGATCCACGTCAAATTTCATGGTAAACTCCGTCTGCGCGGCATGCGCATAATTTTTACGCGATCGCAGATACTGTTTCAGGATCACTTTCCGATATTATAAAAAAATTATGAAAAAAAAGCAATCGTTTTTTACGGCAAGAGCGGCCTTGACGGCCGCTATGGCGATATTGTGTCTGTCGGTATGTCTCTGCGCGTGCGGGTGCAGGGCGGAAGAGCTGTCTTCCCTGCGCGAATTTTCCAAACCGTATCTCGGCGCCTACGAATGTACCGAGGCGCGCTTCGGCGGAAGGGACCTTTTAAAGGATTTTCCGTCCGTCGTCCTCACGCTCGAAGACGGCGGGGAATGTGTTTTGGAGGCAATCTCCGCAAGCGGGACAAAACGCACGGCAAAGGGGCGTTACGAATACGGCGATGGGGACAACCTGCTTTTCACCGCTTCCGTGCGCGGCAGGCAGTACACCAAAAAAGTCGTGTATCAGGACGGAAGTTTCGTCGTCGAGCAGATGCTTGCGGGGCAGAAACTGTTCTTAAAATTTGAGGCAAGGGGCTGATTTTGTTTATCGCTTGCAGGCGGCGCGGGTACATGTTATAATGGAGCCGAAACGTGAGGGGGACATGAAACATGGACGCAGAGAAAATCCGAAGGGAGAAGTTTTTAAGCTCGCGCCTTCTCAACGACGGCTGTAAAAGTACGGCGCGGCGCAATGCGAACTACTGTTTTGCCGTCACGGCGGCGATCGCGGCGCTCAACATCATCCTCTATGCCGTGCGCGGCTCGGATACAGGTGATTTCAGCGTTGATCCCGTTTGGGGCAGCTTTTCTGTAAATAATTTATTCGCAGCTGTTGTGAGGTGTTTTACGCACTCGAATTGGCAGCACGTGCTTCTGAATATGCTGTGTTTTCTGATCGCGGGAATCTATCTCGAGCGCAAAAAGGGCAGCCTTCCTTTTCTGTTGTTTATGGCGCTGATGATACCGTTTACGAAATTTTCGACGTGTACAAACGATATTTCATTAGGGGGAATTGGTTTTTCCGGCGTCAATTACGGGTTGTACGGTTACATAGCGGTCGAATATATTTTCACTCTGTTGCGTCGGCGCAAGCGCGATATAATCAATATCGTTGCGGGCGCGGCGATGCTGGGGCTGATCTATTTTGCCATGTGTTTTAACGGCGGAACGTCTTCCGTCGGCTTTGAATGGTATCCCTATGACCTTTTGCACAATCTTGCGCATGCGAGCGGGTTTGTCGCCGGTTTGGTGTTGGGATTGGTCGAACAGGGCACCGAATGGCTTTGCGTCGGCAGAAGAACGGACGGAGAACAGTGAAATTGCAGAGAAACGTAAAAACGGCGCCGGAAAATTCCGGCGCCGCTTTGATGCATACGGCTGTTCTGTGCTGTTTGTGCCGGCGGTGCGGAAGAAGTCTGGTTTTGAAAACAATGCGCTTTCCGAAAGTCAATCGCGCGTTTTCAATTTTCCGAGTGCCCAGCCGATCGAGCCGCCATTTATAAGATAAGCCTTTGCAGCCCTTTGCAAAGAAGTGTTTTCTGAAAGTTCAGCAAGGGGAATATCCCTTTTCGGAAAGATCCAGTCGAGGGCGGCGGTGCTTTCTTTGTCCCATCTTTCGATCTGAAAATTAGAGGCAAATCGCAAAATGCGGGAGGACGCCGGCAGCAATTCGCCGAGGGCGGGGGAAAGCAGCCAAGAATCGCACATGATTTCGGCGTTTGCATAATCAGGGAAAAATCGTGTAAAAAACATGCGCGCGGACGAAACAGAATCCGAAAACGATCGCTGTGAAAGATCAGCTTTCGAGGGAATATGCAAAGAGAGTGTTTTTTCTCCATTCGCTTCGATCATTTCGTATTCGAACGCCCCCAGACGGAATTCTTGAAGCGAGAGCTGACGGTAAAACCACCAGTCCCAGGTAAAAGTACAGCGGCCGTTTACCGTTTGAGATGCGTTTACGAAACGCGGTAAAAAATCCATCGTCGCAAAGAAGATATCCTTCGGGATCTTCTTTTTCATGTATAACTCATAGGTATATAAAGAGCAATGCAGCATGCATGCGAGCCTTTTCATTCCGTTTTCATCCGGGGCAAGCGCTGTGCGCAGATCGGCAATGCCTTCGTTTTGCCGCCCGTCGTACAATTTTTGCCAACACGGTTTGAGCGCGTCGTGATCGTATGAAGAGTCCGCTTGAAAGATCAAAAATTTTGCTTCGCTGCAAAATCCCAGTTTTTCTGTCAGTTCATGTATATCCATAGCGGTGAAAAAATCCTGCGGCGCATGTCATGCGCCGCAGGTACAATTGGTTTTGATCAGCCGTTGAGTTTGTTCAGAGAACGGAACGCTTTTTCCACGACGTTGTCGGCGGTGAATCCGAACATCTCGAACAGTTTGTTCGCAGGACCCGATGCGCCGAAGGTCGTCATGCCGATGATCTCTCCGTAATCGCCCGCATATTTGTACCAGGAATAAGGGGACGCCGCCTCGACGCAGACGCGCGCCTTGACTTCGGGCGGGAGTACGCTGTCTTTATAGGCCTGCGGCTGTTTTTCGAACTCTTCGATGCAGGGCATGGACACGACGCGCGCGTCGACGCCTTTGGTTTTCAGGATGTCTTTCGCCTGCATGCACTGCTCAACTTCCGAGCCGCTCGCAATGAGCAGCACGTCGGGCACTTTTTTGTCGCTGTCGGCGAGGATATAGCCGCCTTTCAGTGCTTCGAGACCTGAATTTTCGTACTGCGGGAGGTTTTGTCTCGTCAGAACGAGGCAGGTCGGTGCGTTGCCCGTGAGTGCGGAGATCCATGCCGCCGTCGTCTCTTTGCCGTCGGCGGGGCGGTAGACTTTCATGTTCGGGATGGAGCGGAGCGCGATAAGCTGTTCCACCGGTTCGTGCGTGGGGCCGTCCTCGCCTACGCCGATGGAGTCGTGCGTCAGGATATACGTGACGGGCTGATGCATGAGCGCGGAAAGACGCATCGCGTGCTTCATGTAATCGGAGAAGATAAAGAAGGTCGCGCAATAGCATTTAAGGCCGCCGTGCAGCTGCATGCCGTTGGTGATCGCAGCCATCGCGTGTTCGCGGATGCCGAAGTGCATGTTTGAACCGCTCTTATCGTCTGCGGAGAAACTGCCGCGCTTTTTCATGTTGGACTTGTTCGAAGGGGCGAGGTCTGCCGAGCCGCCGATGAGGCAGGGGATCCTGTCCGCCAGTTTGTTGAGTACGGTAAAGCTGGTGTTCCTCGTCGCGTCGGGCTTGGCAAATTCGAAAAGCTCGGCGTCGTTTTTAAGGTCAGGCAGCTCGCCGCTCATATACTGCCTGTACTTTGCCGCAAGGTCGGGATAGGCCGCTTCATATTCTTTGAACAGTTTCTTCCATTTGCCCTGGCGGGACGCGCCTTTCCTCGCGATCGCGCCGCAATGTTCGGCGACTTCTTCGGGGATCTCGAAAGGAGCGCACGTCCATCCGAGATTTTCCTTGGTCTTTTGCAGGTTTTCGGCGCCGAGGGGCGAACCGTGGCATTCGTGCGAACCGGCAAGAGGGGAGCCGTATCCGATGACCGTCTTGCAGATGATGACGGACGGATGTTCCGTGTCCGCCTTTGCCTTTCTGATCGTGCGGCGGAGAAGGTCGAGGTCGTTCGCGTCGTCTACCTTCAGGACCTGCCAGCCCTGCGCCTTGAAACGCATGGCGACGTCTTCCTTGAACGTGATGTCGGTATCGCCTTCGATGGTGATGTCGTTGTCGTCGTAGAAGAGGATGAGTTTTCCGAGCTTATGCGTACCCGCAAAAGAGCATGCCTCGTAAGAGATACCCTCTTCCAGGCATCCGTCGCCGCACAGGACATAAGTGTAGTGGTCGACGATGGGGAACCCTTCGCGGTTGAACGTTGCCGCAAGGTGCGCCTCCGCCACCGCCATGCCGACGGCGTTGGCGATGCCCTGGCCGAGCGGGCCCGTCGTCGTCTCGACGCCGGGCGTATGGCCGTATTCGGGGTGTCCGGGCGTTTTATATCCGAGCTGACGGAAATTCATCAGATCTTCTTTGGAAATGTCGTACCCGAACAGGTACAGCAGGGAGTAATCGAGCATCGAGCCGTGTCCGGCGGATAAAACGAATCTGTCTCTGTCGTTCCATTTGGGATCTTTCGGATTGAATTTCAGAAAATCCGCAAAAATGGTATATCCGATGGGTGCGCTGCCGAGGGGCAGCCCGGGGTGTCCGGAATTTGCTTTTTGGATCGCCTCTGCCGAGAGGATCCTGATCGCGTTGACGGTTTGCTGACGAACGTCCATAATCAATTGATCTCCTTATCTTTATTCAGATATATATTTTTTTAAGTTGTCGAGGTTGAGAAAATCGTATGTGCCGAGGATCGCGGCAAGTTTTTTCGCGATGACCTTACAGCCGCCCTTTGCGTTGCTTTCGAAGTTGATCGGCATGATCGGTTCGTGCAGGCTCATGCGCACGAGCGCCCAGCCGTCTCCCGCATCTTTATCGAAAACGATGCGGACGCCCTCGAAATTATCGGGCGCGGGCGAAAGTCCGGGCGTGTTTTCCGCAAGTTTTTTGACGTCTTCGATGACACCGTTTCCGAGTAATTTGAAGTCGGCGCCGGGTTTGAAAGACAGCCGTACTTCCGCCGCCTCAAAAGGTTCCGGAAGGTCTTTGATGAGGTCGGATATATCCTTCCCCTCGTCCGCAAGTTTTGCAAGGCTGACGAGGATGCGCGTCACGAGGTACGCCCCGTCGTCGAGGAAATAATTTTCTTTGAGTGCGGCGTGGCCGCTCGTCTCGATGGCGAGAGGGGAGTAGATCCCTTCGGCGTTGAGGCGTTTGGATTCGTCAATGACGTTGCGGTATCCGCGCTTGAAGCGCCTGTGCGTGCCGCCGTGCGCCTTGATGAATGTTGCCAGTCCGTCGCTCGTGACCGAATCGGTGACGATCACGCCGGGCTTTTCTGCAAGAAGAATGGCGGAAATGAGTGCGATGAGGCGGTTGCGGTTGATCTCTTCACCCTTCGAATCGACGGCGCCGGCGCGGTCGACGTCGGTGTCGAAGATGATCCCGAAGTCCGCTTTGACCTTTTTGACCTGTTCAGAGATCGATTGCATCGCCTGTTTGTTTTCGGGGTTGGGGATGTGGTTGGGGAATCTGCCGTCGGGGTCCAGAAATTGGCTGCCTTCGGTATCCGCGCCGAGCGGTTTCAGCACCTTGTCCACATAAAATCCGCCCGCGCCGTTGCCCGCGTCCACGATGATCTTTTTGCCCGCAAGCGGCGTATTTTTCCCTGTCTTTTCGCGGACGAACCGTACGAGTCCCGCGGCATATTCGTCGATGTAGTTGATGTTCCTATGCGCGCCTTTTTCGGCGGGAGAGAGAGCCTTTCCTTCCGCCGCGAGGGTAAGGATCTCGGAAATGTCTTTCCCTTCCAGGCCGCCTTCGGCGGTGAAAAATTTCAGACCGTTTTTATTGAACGGCAAGTGGCTCGCCGTGATCATGACGGACGCATCTGCGCCGAGCGAATGATCCTGCAAGAGCATGAACATGGACGGGGTAGAGGAAAGTCCCGTGAACAGTGCGTCGCATCCGCTCTCTTCGATCGCCGCGATCGCGCAGTCGGAAATGCGCTTTGCGGAAAGCCGGGAATCGTGTCCGACCGCAACGGTCAGCTTTTTTTTGCCCAGTTTGTCCGAAAGGCGGTATAAAAACGCCTTCATGATGCCCGATACGGCCTCGTCGGTGAGGTCGACGTGTTCGCCCTCTACGCCTTCCAGCGCCGTTCCTCGCACGTCGGAGCCGCTTTTCAGCGCCTGCCAGTCTTTTGCCTGCATAATTCCCTCCCTTCTGATATCTCCTGAATATTATATAGTATTCTCTGCGCTATTTCAAGCGCTTTTTGAAAAAAACGTGCAAAATTTTGTAATATTGCTCAAAATCGGTGCAAAAATGAGAAAAAAGACGGCGGCGGTCACAGAAGGATTTATTTCGTTTATTTTAATTTACAAAAAAAAATGTTTATGATATAATAAATTTACTATAATACAACGGGAGAGAAACAAGGGGACATGTACAAATTTACTTTATCGACCGATTCCACTTGCGATCTTTACAGCGATTTTATCCGTGAGAACGACATCAAGTTCGTCAGTCTTACTTATACGATGGAAAAAGGCGGCAAGATGACGGACGGGCTTGACGCATTCACAGATTATTCGCAGTACGTCGATTTTTATAAGCAGCTCAGAGACGGCGGCTTTTCGCGCACATCGATGCTCAATTACGAGAGCCATCTCTCTCATTTCCGCAAACTTGCGGAGGAGGGCGCCAAAGACGTCGTACATTTTACCATTTCCAGCGGGCTTTCGCCCACGGTTACCGTTGCGGAGAAAGCGGCTGCGGACGTGAAAAAGGACTTTCCCGATTTCAATGTGTACGCCGTAGACTCTCTGTCTGCGACTATCGGTCAGGGTGCCGAAGTCAAAGCCGCGCTTCGCCTGCGCAACGAAGGGAAAACGGCAAAAGAAGCGTACGATTACGTTGTGGAGATGCAAAAACATCTGCAATACGCGATCTTTGCCAACGATCTCTATTATCTGAAAAGAGGCGGCAGGGTCTCGGCGGTTGCCGCGATCGCGGGTTCCGTCCTGCAGGTCAAACCTGTGCTTTCTTTCACGAAAGACGGGAAACTTGTCGTCGTGGATAAGGTCAGGGGCATGAAAAAGGCTTTTGCGTGGGCGCTCGAAAAGCAGGAGAAATTTCCGCCCGTCGAAGAAAACCGTCTGATCTGGGTCGTTCATACCGACGCGGAGGAGCAGGCGAACGAGCTTGCCGCCATGGTAGAGGCGAAATGGGGATTCAAACCCGATGTGAGCATCATGGGACCTGTCATCGGTTCGCACGTCGGACCGGGCGCCGTGGCCGTGCTTTGGACGAGCAAAGAAGAGAGACAGGATTGACCGTTTATTTTGCGCGCCGCGGTATGCGGCGCGTTTCAAATAACAATAATAAGACGGCAGCTCTCTGTTCGGGGGCGAAAAAGAGGTATATGAACGAAAAATTTATAATATCCAGCGATTCCACCTGCGATCTTTACAGCGATTACGTGGCGGAGCACGACATCCGTATCGTGCCGCTCACCTATACGATGGAAAAGGGCGGCGCCCTCATCGAGGCAAAGGACGCGTTTACCGAGTATTCGCAGTACGTCGATTTTTATAAGCAGCTCAGAGACGGCGGTTTTTCGCGCACATCTATGCTCAATTACGATCATCACTTTCTGCATTTCCGCAAGCTGGCGGAGGAAGGCGCGGAAAATGTCCTGCATTTCAGTCTGTCGAGCGGGCTTTCGACGACGGCTCAGGCGGCAAAAGACGCGGCAGACGACGTGATGAAGGAATACCCTTCCTGCCGGATCTTTGCGGTCGATTCGTATGCTGCGACGATCGGACAGGGTGCTCTCGTCAAAGAGGCGGTGCGCCTTCGCGCGGAAGGCAAGAGCGCGGAAGAGGCGTACGCCGCGGTCAAGGACATGCCTTTTCATATTCAGTACGTCATCATCGCGAACGATCTTTACTATCTGAAAAAGGGCGGCAGGGTTTCCGCGTTTGCAGCGGCGGCCGGGACGGTGCTCAAAATCAAACCCGTGCTTTCCTTTACGAACGAAGGAAAACTGACGGTCGTCGAAAAGTGCAAGGGGATGAAAAAGGCGTTTTCGTACGCACTCGAAAAGATGAAAAGGTTCCCGCCCGTTGAAGAGGACAGGCTCATCTGGATCGTGCATACCGACGCGGAGGAAGAGGCGAACGAACTTGCGGATATGGTGGAAGAGAAGTGGGGATACCGCCCCGATGTGACCATCATGGGACCCGTAATCGGTTCGCACGTAGGTCCCGGGTCCGTCTCCATGATCTGGCGCAGTAAGGAACGGCGTCAGGACTGATTTTTTCGGCCGAAAGCCGAAGATTAAGGGAAAATAAATTTACACGCGCGGCAAAATGTGGTATACTGAAACAAGTATATCACATTTTTTATGCGCACGGTGCGCATTGGGAGAAGCATATGGCGAAAGATAATCAGTTTGTCAATCAGATCGCGGATATTGAAACGGATTTTCCCCGTTGGTACACGGACGTCGTCGTCAAGACGAAACTCGTCGATTACGGCCCGGTCAAGGGCACGATGGTCATCCGCCCGTACGGTTACGCCATTTGGGAAAACATCCAGAAGGAGCTGGACGCGCGCATCAAGGCGACGGGGCATCAGAATGCCTATTTCCCGCTGCTCATCCCGTACAGCTACATGACGCGCGAGGCGGAGCACGTCGAAGGATTTGCGCCGGAAGTTGCGGTCGTGACGGTCGGCGGCGGCGAAACGCTCGCCGAGCCCCTCGTCATCCGCCCTACGAGCGAGACGATTTTCGGTGAAATGTATTCCAAGTGGCTGCAATCCTACCGCGATCTGCCCATCCTCATCAACCAGTGGGCAAACGTCATGCGTTGGGAAAAAACGACTCGCCCTTTCCTCAGGACCAGCGAATTTTTGTGGCAGGAGGGCCATACCGCCCACGCCACCGAAGAGGAGGCGATGGAAGAGACGATGAAGATGCTCGGCGTTTACAAAGAATTCGCCGAGACCTGCCTCGCCATCCCCGTATTCACGGGCAGAAAGACGGAAAAGGAAAAGTTTGCGGGCGCCGTTGCCACTTTCGGCATGGAGGCGATGATGCACGACGGCAAAAGTTTGCAGGCGGGCACGTCGCATTATCTCGGGCAGAATTTTGCCAAGGCGTTCGACATTCAGTTTTTGGATAAGGACGGAACGCACAAGTATGCGTACACCACGTCGTGGGGGGTATCCACGCGGCTCATCGGCGCACTCATTATGGCGCACGGCGATCAGCGCGGCCTGGTCCTGCCGCCCGTCGTGGCGCCCGTGCAGGCGATCCTTATCCCCATTGCGGCGAAAAAGGAGGGCGTTTTGGAGGCTGTCGCCGATTTGAAGGCGAAGCTGCTTGCGTCGGGCATTCGCGCCGATTCGGACACCACCGACAACAGCCCCGGCTGGAAGTTTAACGAGTGGGAGATGAAGGGCGTGCCTCTTCGCATCGAGCTCGGGCCGCGCGACATCGAGGCGGGCAAGATGGTGCTCGTCCGGCGCGACACGCACGAAAAAGTGGAAGCACCCTTGGAGAACGCCGCCGAAACGGTGCAAAAGCTGCTCGCGGACATTCAGTCAAATCTGTTGAAAATGGCGAGGAGACGCAAGGAAGAGCGCGTCGTTTCGGCTGAAAACATGGACGAACTTCTGAAAGGCGTCGAGGGCGGTAATTTTGTGAAAGCCGGCTGGTGCGGCTGCCGCGAATGCGAGGATAAGATCAAGGAACAGACGGCCGCTACTGCGCGCGTGCTCGTCGAGGATGAATGCGCCGAAACGTGCGTGTGCTGCGGCAAAAAGGCGAAACATGTCGTTCTTTTTGCCCGCGCGTATTGAGAAAAATTGCGAGAGCGCTTGCGGGCGCTCTCTTTTTTCTGAGTTTTACAAAATTTTAACAACAGGTTATTAAATCGGCAACATAAAAGGGTATAATAAAATCCGCATAAGGGAGCACACGGCATATGGCAGTCAACATTCTTGTCGTCGAAGACGATGAAAAGCTCAATCATATCGTCTGTACATTTCTGTCGGGCAGCGGGTACCGCGCTGCAGGCTGTCTGAACGGAACGGACGCGCTGAAAAAAATGGAAGAGCTACACTTCGATGCGATCGTCAGCGACATTATGATGCCGGGCATGGACGGTTTCGAATTTGCGGAGAGAGTGAGAGAATTGGATCGCCGCATTCCTATTCTGTTTATGACCGCGCGCGACGATATGGCGTCCAAACAGCGAGGATACAACCTCGGGATAGACGATTACCTGGTAAAGCCCTTCGACCCGGACGAGCTTGTCCTGCGCGTTGGGGCGCTTTTGCGGCGCGCAAACATTTCGGAAAGCAGAACGCTCGCGGCGGGGAATCTTACGATGGACGCAGATGAGCATACGGCATATGTCAACGGAGAGGAACTTCCTCTGACCGTGCGCGAGTTTGACATTTTATTTAAACTTCTCTCTTATCCCAAAAAGACGTTTACCCGCTCGCAGCTGATGGAATCGCTGTGGGATTACGATTCTTCCGCGACGTCGCGCACCGTGGATGTGTATATGGCAAAACTGCGCGAAAAAACGGCTGCCTGCGACGGCTTCGATATTGTGACCGTACACGGGCTCGGTTATAAGGCGGTATTGCGGTGAAATATACGGGCAAAAGCAGGGCACGGCGCCGCGCCGTTGCGTCGGTTGTTGGCTATGCGGTTTATTTTATTTGTATTGCGGCGGTCGTGACCGTCGTACTGTTTTTATACGGACGCGTGCAGTCGGACGGAGAGGGGAATAAGGGGCTGATCGCGGGGACGATGCTTGGGTGTATTTTATTTCTTGCTCTTGTGTGCACTCTTGCAGACTTTCTCCGCCGTAAATTTTTGGTCGAAAAGCCCGTGTCTGCCATTTTGAATGCGACTGGCCGCATCGCGTCGGGAGATTTTTCGGTGCGGCTGGAACCTTCGCACTTGTATGTGAATTATAATGCGTACGACGAAATCATGGAGAACATCAACCGCATGGCGGCGGAACTTTCCAAAACGGAACTCTTGCGCACCGATTTCATCGCCAACGTTTCGCACGAGATCAAAACGCCGCTGTCTGTGATCCGCAATTATGCGGCGGCGATGAAGAGGGAGGACCTTTCTCAAGAGGAAAGGCACGAATATGCGGAAACGCTCGTTTCCGCGGCGGCTAGGCTTTCTTCCCTCGTTACAAACATTCTCAAACTCAACAAATTGGAAAATCAGGAGATCCTGCCGAAAAAACAGCCGTTCGACCTTTCCGAACAGTTGCGGGAATGTGTGCTGTCTTTTGAAGAATTGCTGGATTCCAAAAACTTGAATCTTGACTGTGACATAGACGATATCACCGTCGTATCCGATGCAAGCCTGTTGGAGATCATCTGGAACAATCTTTTGTCCAATGCCGTCAAATTTACCCCGGACGGCGGCAAGATCGGCGTGTCTCTGAAAAGAGAAGACGGGTACGCTGTCGTCAGGGTCTCCGACACGGGGTGCGGCATGAACGCGGAAACGGGCGCTCATATATTTGATAAGTTTTATCAGGGCGACACGTCTCACGCGCAGGAGGGCAACGGCCTGGGGCTTGCGCTCGTAAAAAAAGTCATCGATGTTTTGGGCGGCAGGATCTCCGTGGAAAGCGAAGTCGGAAAGGGCAGTGCGTTTACGGTGTATCTTAACGGGGAGCGGGATGAATAAGGGCAGGTTTTTGCGTTTTTTAAAAGAGCCGAACGGTTACTTTCTGATCGTTTTGTATGCGGTTACCGCAGTGACGGTTGCTTTGTCCGTCTATTGCGCAGCCGCTTCCCGAATGGGGGTGCTCAGTTATATCGTTTTCGTGTTGGCGGCTCTGTGCCTAGGATATTCCGTCTATACGCTCGTCCGCTGCTTGCCGGGCATCAGACAGAGCCTGAAAGAGCGCGCTTCGCGCCACGATTTTACCCGGAAAATAGTCGAAAATTACGGTTTTCGCACCGTAGCGTTTTCTTGCGTCACTTTTGCGCTGAATACGGGGTTTGCGGTTTTTTACGGGGTAATGGGCCTGTTGGTGCACTCGCTCTGGTATGGTGCTTTGGCGGCGTATTACATATTTTTGAGCGTGATAAGACTGTGGGTTCTGATCGGCGGCAGGCGCGCGGTAAAAAACGCTGCGGGCGACGAAGTGCGATCCTATGAATATAAATTGAAAATATTCCGCAGCGCAGGGATCTTTTTGCTCGTTTTGGAGGTCGTGTTGCCCGTTGCCTTTATGCAGATGATGTCCGGAGAATCGCCGAACGCACATACCGAGATCACGGCGATCGCCTCCGCCGCGTATTCGTTTTACAAGATCGCGCTGGCGCTCGTCAACATGTTCAAGGCAAAAAAGAACCGCGATCCGCTCGCCCAGTCGCTCAGAAATATCAATCTGACGGATGCGCTGGTCTCTCTGCTCGCGCTGCAAACTTCTTTGATCGCGCTCTATTCGGAGGGAGATGAAAATATGATGGCTTTGAACGTTGTCGTCGGGTTGGTTATCTTTTTATCGACCGCCGCGATGGGGATTTTTATGATTGCAAGAGGATGTTTTTTGCTGAAACGATTGGAAGCCGAAAGGAAGGGTGACGATATTCCGGGGGAAGACGGAAATGAATGAGCGTGAAAAATTTACCTATACTTATTCGGCGCCGACGGCGGATGAACGGCGCGAGATAGAAGGAATCCGCAGGCAATACGCGGGTGAAAAAGAATTTTCCGCGTTTGACCGGCTGAAAGCGCTGGACAAAAAAGTCCGCCGCGTACCGAGGACAGTTGCGGCTGTGGCCGCGGTGGCGGGCTTGCTTGTTTTTGGCGGCGGGATGGCGATGTTTATGGAAGCGGGTATGATCGCCGCAGGCATTGCCGTGGCGGCAATCGGGGCGCTTTTCGCTTTGACGGCGATCCCCGTGTTTAAATTGCTGCGAGCAAAACTGAAGAAAAAATATGCTCCGGAGATATTGCGGCTCAGCGATGATCTCCTGAAAGAGCATGAAAAATGAAAAATACAGGGCGTCCGATTTAGGTTGCCCTGCATTTTTTTGTGTTTATTTTGCTTCGATGCCGTGAAGTTTATATACGGAACGCTGCAGAGCGTCCTCCGCGCCGTTCCAGGGTTTATCTGCGTTGCGGTAATCGTGTTTCGCCGTAAACCATTGCAAGTCTTCCAAGAGTTTGTTGAGCGTTTCTCTTTCCAGTTTGGTGAGTGTATAGACATAGTCTTTTTTCTTTCCGCGGGCAAATTTTGCATATTTGAGAAGAAAACCGAAGTGTTCCAGGCAAAAGCCCTTTGTGGATAGCAAAATTTCTTTGAATTTGCTTTCTGCACAGAACATCTCTGCGACCGTCTTATAATAGCGGATCATGTTGACTTCTACCCCTTCGCAGATGACGCATGTTTTTACGGAATCCGTAAAAACAGGAGCCATTTTTTCTGCGGTTTTCAAATCGGCGGTCACTTCGATTTTTCCTTTGAGTGCGGTGAGCCTTGTGATATGCTGCAGGGCAAGGGAGAGTTTGTTCGGCCGCGCTTGCAGCATTTGCGTATGGTGGCTGCAAAAACCGAGTTCGTTGACCATGCGCCGCTGCGAATCTTCCATGACCGATTCGTTCAGATACTGGTCGACGAGCCTTTTTTCCAAAATATTACGGATCTTGCAAAGAGGGCATTCGTTCGAGCCGTTGAATTCCTGATAGATAAGCATGTTGCCGATATGGTAGTTCATGATTTTTCCGCCTTGTAAATAATGTTTTCAGTTTAGGAATATTATAATGGAAAGCGAACAAAAAGGAAAGTGTTTTACGGCTTGGCTCAGCATTTTGTTTAATACCGCTGATTTTTGCGATAAACGGTTGTCAAAATAAAAAATATAAGGTATAATAAAACCATTAAACGACATTTTTTGGAACTGAATCGTTATGCGATGTTTGTTTATGTATAATCCTGTCAGCGGCAGAGGGAGAATAGCGAAAAAAGCAGATTATATCGTGCGCAAGTTGCAGGAGAAGTATGATACGGTCGATGTATATGCCACCAAAGGGGTCGGCGATATGGAACGCGCCGCGCATGAGGCGGCGCATAAATATGATGCGATCATTTTTTCCGGCGGCGACGGCTCGTTCAATGAGGTCGTGCAGGGGATCGGCGCGCTCGAATGTCCTCCGGAACTCGGCTATATACCGAGCGGAACGGTAAACGACATTGCGCACTCTCTCGGGATCCCGAAAGGGTTGAAAAAAGCGGTGAAAACCGTACTTACGGGGGATAATGTGCTCGTTGATTGTATGAAAGTCAACGAACGCTATGCGATGTACGTCGTTGCCGCAGGCGCTTTCACAAGTGCGTCGTACATGACGCCGCAGGCCCAAAAGAAGCGGATCGGGCGTATTGCCTATGGCTTAGAAGGGATCAAAAAAAACCTTCGTTTTGAAGTGTTTGACGTCACTGTGCGAAGCGGTGATTACGAAGTCAAAACGCCGAGCGTTCTGGTCGTTTTCATGAACGGAAAGTGTGTGGCGGGCATAAAATTGAATAAACACGGAAGCATGGCGGACGGAAAAATAGAATTTGCCGCGATACGGCAAAAAGAAAATCCGAATTTGTTCCGTCGTATCCGCGCTTTTTTTGCGCTCGTGCATTTGTTTATTTTCGGCTATCGAGTGAAAGATAAATTGATCACTAAATTTTCCGCGTCGGAATTCGAAATCGAAACGGACGATAACGTCGTATGGAACTTTGACGGTGAGAAAGGGATCAGCGGGAAAGTCAGAGTTTGCGTGTTGCCGAAAAAAATCAACATGATTGTGCCGAAAGGGCGTAAAAACATTTGATTTTTTTTGAGAATATGCTATAATAATATAGCTTTGTTCGTGCAGAGCGGAATAGTGCGGACGTGATTTGCTCTTTACTTGCCGATGTGATCGGGTAAGCCGTGCGGATCGATCGCTGCGCAGTTCAGCCGCTCCGGCTGTATTCGTTGCGAGAAATGAGCCTGATAAATTAAATAACTGATGTGCTACTGTGGCTCAGTCGCTCCGGCTGTATTCGTTGCGAGAAATGAGCCTGATAAATTAAATAACTGATGTGCTACTGTGGCTCAGTCGCTCCGGCTGTATTCGTTGCGAGAAATGAGCCTGATAAATTAAATAGCTGATGTGCTACTGTGGCTCAGTCGCTCCAGTTGTATTCGTTGCGAGAAATGAGCCTGATAAATTAAATAGCTGATGTGCTACTGTGGCTCAGTCGCTCCAGCTGTATTCGTTGCGAGAAATGAGCCTGATAAATTAAATAGCTGATGTGCTACTGTGGCTCAGTCGGTAGAGCAGCTGATTCGTAATCAGCAGGTCGCCGGTTCAAGTCCGGCCAGTAGCTCCAAAACCCCAATATCTTGTATTATCTCAGTCGTATTTTACAAGATGTTGGGGCTTTCTTTTTGCGCGAAAGCGCATTTTTGCCGTTATGAAAGTGTCAATTAAGTGTCAAAAGCGGCCTTTATGCGCTCCGAATTTTCCTTTACATAATCGATCTGAATGTCGGTGTAAACGTTTTGCGTCATTTCGAGCGAAGAATGGCCGAGTAAATATTGTTTCAGCTTAGGGGAGATGCCAGCCTCTTCCAGGCGTGTCGCATAAGTGTGACGGAGGAGATGCGCAGTAACTTCAAAGCCGAGTGATACAGAAACGCGGCGAAGAGCGGAACGAGCGCCCGAGTAGGTGTAGGGAAAAACAAGCGCTGCGTCATCAGTCCCGCGATAGATTAGCTGTATTGCCTCATCAGGAACGGGGACAACGCGGATCCCTGCCGCACTTTTCGGCGTATCTTGGTCGATACGTTTTCCGCCGATGAACACAACGTTTTTATTTACCGATACAGTCTTTGCTTCGAAATCAATATCCGCATATGTGAGCGCCAGCGCTTCGCCGATCCGCAGCCCTGTTTCGAGAAGAAAGACAAACAGCGGGCGCGTGGCGAGCGGTTCGATCGCTTTCAGGAATTTGCGCTGCTCTTCTTTTGTCAGTGCTTTGCGATGGACGCTTTTATGCTTTTTTAATTCGAGAGCTTCGCAAGGATTTCGTTTGATCAGGCCCCGAAGGTATGCTTTTTTGAAAGCCTGCGCTAAAAAGCTGCGGCAAAGATCGCGAGTGCGTTGTGCTTCGATAGAGAGTAAAAAGGCCTGTATATCCTCTGTGTTTACAGCAGCGAGGTTTTTATTTCCCAAGGCAGCGAAAGCAGGTTTTAAGGCGCCGCGCACTTGTCGCATGCTTGTCGGTTTCAGATTCGGTGCTTTGTATAATTCGATCCATTTTTCTAGCCATTCCGTGACTGTCGGGATGGCTTTTTTGCTTTCGGCACGGTTTTGCTTTTTCTTCGGCTCTCCGTTTTGCAAAAGTACTTCGATTTTGATTTTTACTTCCTGTTCAGATTTTCCGTAAACATAGTGTTTTTTTCCGTCACGGGTGTAATAGCCCTGAAAGCGCCCGTCTGCGCGGGGCTTGGTGCTAACGGAAATTCCGCTTAGATCAATCAACATTTGTCGCTCCTTTTCGGCAGCGGCATTTTTCTTTTCCTCGTATTTTCTTTTTTCCGCTTCGTTCACCACCTCCAACAGCATCTGCGCATAGATTTTTATTTTTTCGAGATCGTCCATAAAATACCCCCTTAAATCACAAGAGATATTTTATACCCGAAAAAAAGCGAAAGCGAGTTTTTCTGCCACGATTGTGATTTACATCGGGCGCCGGCTTCCTGATCAGGATAGCAGCGGCCTGAAAAGTCACAAGGGGCTATTTGCTTTGCGCGGCATTGAGCTTTTTAACGCTGTCCAAGATATACGCCTGCATGGAAGGGACGAGTTTTCTGTATTCGGTGACAAGTTCGTTTTCGTCCGGTGTGAGCATGTACCAGTTGATCACCGGCTCGTCCAGGCCGAGGGCGTGTTCGATGGCCTGCATAGTGTCAATTCGGGGATATTTTGCTTGTTTGGAAAAGATTTTTTTTATTGTGCTGATTGATAATCCAGACTTTTCAGCTAAAAGGTCATATGTGATTTTATTCTCTTTCATAAATTTTTTAATCTCATCTATCTGCATAATATCACCATTATATTTCAGTTTTGCTTTGATTATAAAAAATAAGTTCCTTTTCGTAAACTATTTTGTCACAAAGCATTGACAAAGTATACAAAGATGTGCTAATATAAAAATGAAAAGTATACGAAGATATACTTTTCATTATAAAGGAGGTACACGAATGGCAGGAGAAAAAGGAAAGGCCCCGCGTATAGCGGAGCCGGAAAAGAGCGGAGAGCGGAACGGCGGAAAAGACGTAACCATGGTCAATATGGTGCGATACCGTTATATGCTCTCAGATTTTGTATACGAGTTAGACTGTGCAATAGAGCGCTACTGCATGCGCCACAGTTTGGACCTTGAAACGTTCGAACAAGAAGCGAGGCAGGGGGACGGAAGCGACCTTCCGGAAGAGATTTCGGAGGGGGCGTACATGGAGCTATACGATTATGTCATGCGCAGCATGCAATACAGCCCCATGATTCCCGTCAAAGTATTGGGCAAGCATGTAAAGATCGTTCAGCGGTAAGGAGGTCCACGAATGGCAGGAGAAAAGAAAAAGAAGGAACTGTTAGCCAGAGCGCGCCGAGCTTTGCGAGGAGCATGGCGGTGCGTGTATTTGGCAAAGGTTGCGGAACAGAAGGAATACGCGGCGCTGCCGGAGTCGGAAAAGAAAGCCGCCGAGGG
>CALVMD010000012.1 GCA_944342025.1 uncultured Clostridia bacterium
CACAATCTGGCGCTCTAACCAACTGAGCTACACCCGCCATAAAATTTGGCGCGCCTGAAGAGATTCGAACTCCTGACACATGGCTTAGAAGGCCATTGCTCTATCCTACTGAGCTACAGGCGCAAAACACGCTCTCTTCTTTGTGTTTGGAGCGGGTGATGGGAATCGGACCCACGCAGCCAGCTTGGAAGGCTGGAATTCTACCATTGAACTACACCCGCATTCACAACGCTAAAAGATTATATCAAAATCCCGCGCCCGTTGTCAATTATTTTTTATGTCTTTATGTCCCTTTTTTTTACATTTTTTATGCAGCGTGCCAAACGAAAAACTCTTTTTATCGGATCTCTACGATCGTCGGCACCGCCTTAGAACCGTTGATCACCAAATAGCAATATGTATCCTTAGGGGAAAACCGCGTCATGCATCCGGGATTGATCAGAAGGACGCCGTCCTCCTCCCTGATCTCCGGCTCATGCGTATGCCCGTATAGCGCGATATCGCACAGCTTCTCCTTTGCTGCGCGCACCAGCCTTTCCGTGCCGCTCTTCACGCCGTACCTGTGCCCGTGGCAGGCAAACACGCGCCGCCCCTCCACGTCCAGAATCACTTCGCTTTCCCCGCCGAAAAAATCGTTGTTTCCCGCGAGGACATACGTCTTTTCGGGATATTGCCGCATAATCTGGCGAGCGTCGGACGCCATGTCGCCCAAATGGACGATCAGATCGCATTCGGCAAGCACCGTCGCGATCTTATCCAGAGGCGCGGTGTTGCGGTGGGTGTCCGAAATGACGACGATCGTTTTCACAGCATTTCTCCCCATTTCTCAGCGAGCGCCGCAAGCGCCCTCGCCCTGTGCGAAACGGCATTTTTTTCCTCGGCGTCCGCCGTTCCGAAGCTCTTTTTCAGATCGTCGCTGAAAAAGAGCGGATCGTACCCGAAACCGTTGTCCCCTTCCGGAAAAAACAAGATCCTGCCGTACGTCCGCCCGGACGCGGTCAGCTCTCTCCCGTCGGGGAAACAGAGCGCGACGCAGCTTTCAAAATACGCCGTCCTCTTTTCTTCGGGAACGCCCGCGAGGTTTTTTAAGAGCAGTGCGTTGTTTGCGGCATCGTCGCCGTGCCCGCCCGCATAACGCGCGCTGTAAACGCCCGGCGCACCTCCGAGCGCATCGACGCAAAGGCCCGAATCATCCGCCAGGGCGACGCACCCCAACGCCATGCTGACGGCGCGCGCCTTCAAAAGCGCGTTCTCTTCGAACGTTGCCCCCGTCTCCTCTATTTCGTCGGAAAATCCGGCGTCTTTCATGGAAACGATTTCGCATCCTTTAAATATTTCCGCGATCTCTCTGAGTTTTCCGCGGTTGCCGCTTGCCGCTACAATTTTCATCATGAGCAAATTGTACCATTTTCGTTAAAGATTCGCAACTGTTTTCTCCTGTCGGCCCATAAAAACAACGGGAAAGGCACTTTCTGCCTCTCCCGCATTGTGTTTAGCATTAAATTTCCGAAAACGCATCTTTCAGAGCAGGATAAAGCAGCCTGAAGTTGTCGTATTTTTCCGCATACCGCCGCGCGATCTCTCTGTCCGGCAAAAGAGTCTCTTTGATCCGCACGATCGCATCGGCCGCTTCCCGCACCGACCTATATTCTCCGCAGCCGACCATGGCGAGCATCGCCCCTCCGTAAGAGGGTCCCTGCTCCGTCTGCGGGATGTCGACGGGCATATCCATGACGTTTGCAATGATCTTGCGCCAAAGCGGGCTCTTTGCGCCGCCGCCGCAAAGCTTGGTTCGTTCGATCTTCACGCCGTTCTTTTTCGCCGCTTCCAGACAATCGCGAAGTGCGAACGCCACCCCTTCCAATACCGCGAGCGTCATCTGCTTTCTCGTCGTATCCGGCCGCATGCCGATGAATGCACCGCGCGCGTTCACGTCGTTGTGCGGGCTGCGCTCGCCCATGAGGTAAGGGAGAAAATACACATCGTTTTTGCCGAGCTCTTCCTCCAGCCCCTCCTGCTCTTTCGCATAGTCGTTCGTCTGCAGAATTTTATCCGACCACCAGGCGTTGCAGGACGCCGCCGAGAGGATACACCCCATCAGATGCCAGCCCCCGTCGGCATGGCAGAAACTGTGCAGGGCGTTGATCTTATCTTCCCTGTACGACGTTGCCGAAACGAACAGCGTGCCGCTCGTGCCGAGGGAGATATTGCAGCCGCCCTCGCCGACCACGCCCGTGCCGACCGCGGCGGCGGCGTTATCCCCCGCGCCCGCGACGACCTTGACGTCCGCCGAAAGCCCGAGCGTCTCCGCGATCTCCTCTTTGAGCGTCCCCACAACTTCGTAACTTTCATACAGTTTGGGCAGCTGCTGTTCTGAAATGCCGCAAATCTCGCACATTTCCTTGCTCCATCTGCGGTTTTTTACGTCTAAAAGCAGCATGCCGCTCGCGTCCGAATAATCGGTGCAGAAAGCGCCCGAAAGCCTATACGCCAAAAAGTCTTTGGGCAGCATGATCTTGGCGATCTTTTTGAAGTTTTCCGGTTCTTCCCTCTTCATCCACAAAATTTTGGGCGCAGTAAAGCCCGCAAACGCGATGTTGCCCGTATACGCCGAGAGCTTTTCCTTCCCGATGATGGTGTTGAGATATTCCGTCTGCTTTTCCGTCCTGCCGTCGTTCCATAAAATGGCGGGGCGGATAACGTTGTCGTCTTTATCCAAAGCGACCAGCCCGTGCATCTGCCCGCCGAAGGAAATACCCTTTACAGCGGCTTTGTCCTGACCTTTGAGCAGTTCTCTCAGCCCGCGCATCGCCGCGGCGAACCAGTCTTCGGGGTTTTGCTCGCTCCAACCGGGATGCGGATAAAAAACATCGTAGGTCTGGGTGTTTTCCGCTAAAATTTTTCCGTTGCCCGTCACGAGCAGGAATTTTGTCCCGCTCGTGCCGAGGTCGATGCCGATATATGTATTCATTGAAACCTCCTATGCTTTAAGCGCAGAGAAGCGAGCAAGACAAGAAGCGCGCGGCTTTGCAAGGGGCGCGTACACAGACGCACGTAACCCGCGGCAAAACGCAAGCGCGACAACGTATTGCGACGCTTATATGCGCTTAAAACGGATTTTCCGTCTTATACCTGACGCTCGCAGGCTGATTGTATCCGATTTCCTCCACGGGTACGCCGATGTATTTGAACACTTCGTACAGCTCTTTGCCGAAATGCCCGAACGCCACCGCGCCGTGGTGCGGGTAATTGCCTTCAATCAACACATGGCGGTAGAACCGCTTCATTTCGGGAATGGCGAAAATGCCGATGCTGCCGAAAGAATGCGTGCGCACGGGCAAAACTTCGCCCTGCGCCACATACGCGCGCAGCTTGTTGTCCGCCGTCGACTGCAGGCGGAAGAAGGTGATGTCGCCCGCCTGAATGTCCCCTTCCAGCGTTCCCTGCGTGACCTCTTCGGGCAGAGAACGCGCCATGATGAGCTGATACTTCATCTCGCAGAAGCACAGCTTTTTCGAGCAGGTGTTGCCGCAGTGGAAGCCCATAAAGGTATCGGTGAGCGCGTACGGGTACTTGCCCTCGATGTCCGCCTTATACAGATCCTTCGGCACCGTGTTGTTGATGTCGAGAAGCGTCACCGCGTCTTCGCTTATCACCGTGCCGATGAATTCGGACAGCGCGCCGTAGATGTCCACCTCGCAGGAGACGGGGATGCCGCGGCCCGTAAGGCGGCTGTTCACATAGCACGGGACAAAGCCGAACTGCGTCTGGAACGCGGGCCAGCACTTGCCGGCGATCGCCACATATTCGCGCGAACCCTTGTGCGCTTCGATCCAGTCGAGGAGCGTAAGCTCGTACTGCGCGAGCTTGGGCAGGATCTCCGGCTTTTTGTTGCCCTTGCCCAGCTCCTTTTCCATATCCTTTACGACGTCCGCGATGCGCTTGTCCCCGTCGTGCTTGTGGAACGCCTCGAACAGGTCAAGCTCGGAATTCTCCTCGATCTCCACGCCGAGGTTATAAAGCTGCTGGATGGGCGCGTTGCACGCGAGGAAGTTTGTGGGACGAGGCCCGAAGGAGATGATTTTGAGATGTTTGAGAGCATACACCGCGCGCGCGATGGGCAGAAAGCCGTGCAGCATGTCCGCGCACTCCTCCGCATCCCCCACGGGATATTCGGGGATATATGCCTTTACGCCGCGCAGTTTCAAATTATACGAAGCGTTGAGCATGCCACAGTATGCGTCGCCGCGCGAACTTGCGAGCGTGGGGATATCTTCCTCTGCCGCGGCAAAGAACATGACCGCGCCGCCCACCTTTTCGGAAAACTCCTTGGCGAGCATCGTTTCGGAAATTTCCGGCCCGAAGTTGCCGAGGTACACCGCGAGCGCGTTGCAGCCCGCCTTCTCCACGTCTGCGAGCGCCTGCTTCATATGGATCTCGCTCTCCACGATGCACACGGGGCACTCGTAAATGTTCTCTTTGCCGTACTTTTTCTCGTACGCCGCGACGAGCGCTTTCCTTCTGTTCACAGACAGGCTCTCGGGGAAACAATCCCTGGAGACTGCCACGACCCCAACCTTGATCTTGGGAATGTTCTGCATTTCTCTTTCCTCCGATTATTGATTTCTGATTTTATGAACCAACCGCAAGGCCTTCGCACGCCTGTGCGATCGCCTCGCAGGTCTTTCCGATATGATCTTTCGTATGCTCCGCCGAAACGAACATCGCCTCGAAAGGAGAAGGCGCAACGTAAACGCCCCTCTCCAGCATACGGGAAAAGTAAGCGGCAAAAGCGTGCGCGTCGCACCTTTGCACGTCTTCATAAGATTTCGGCGCCGCCTTTGCAAAAAACGGAGAGAGGAGCGACCCGACCCGATTGACGGGCACGCCCGCCGCGCGAAACGCTCTTTCGAGATCTGCGCCCTTCTCTTCGAGCAACGGATAGATGCTGTCTTTTCTCTCGCGGATCAGCTCCAGCATTTTCAGCCCCGCCGCGACGGCGGCGGGATTGCCCGAAAGGGTGCCCGCCTGATAAACTTTCCCGACGGGCGCGACGCACCGCATGATCTCGCGCCTTCCCGCATACGCCGCGAGCGGCATGCCGCCGCCGACGATCTTGCCGAACGCAAAGAGATCGGGCAAAACGCCGTACCGCTCCGCCGCGCCGCCGTAAGCGACGCGAAAGCCCGTAATCACTTCGTCAAAGATCAAAAGAGCGCCGTATCTGTCGCACAGTTTCCGAAGAGAGGGCAAAAATCCTTCTTCGGGCGGTACGACTCCCATGTTCGCCGCAACGGGTTCCGCGATGACGCAGGCGATCTCTCCCGGGTTTGCCTCGAAAAGCGCTTTCACGCTCTCCGTATCGTTATACCGCGCGACGAGCGTCTGCGCCGCATACGCTGCAGGGACGCCCGCACTGTCGGGCATGGCCCCCGTAAGGCAGCCCGAACCCGCCTTGACCAACAATCCGTCCGAATGCCCGTGATAACACCCCTCGAATTTGATGATCTTATCCCTGCCCGTATATCCCCTCGCGAGGCGTATTGCGGACATGCACGCTTCCGTTCCCGAATTGACGAGCCGCACCATTTCCGCGCCCGTCGCAAAGCAGATCTCCTCTGCAAGGGCGGTCTCTCTGCCCGTAGGAGCGCCGAACGAAAGCCCCCTTTTCACCGTCTCCGCGACCGCGGAGACGATCTCTTCTTTTGCATGTCCGAAAAGGAGAGGGCCCCAACTCATGACGTAATCGATATATCGGTTGCCGTCGGCATCTTCGATGACGTCTTTATATCCCCCCGCGATAAAGAGCGGATCGCGCCCCACGGCGCGGAAGGCGCGGACGGGAGAGTTGACCCCGCCCGGGATCACTTTTTTTGCCTCGGCAAAGAGGCGGGAAGACTCGTTCATTCCTTCCCCTCCCTCAGCCGCCTTGCAAATCCGAGCGCGTGATAAGTGATGACGATGTCGGCCCCCGCGCGGAAAAAGGCAGTCAGGATCTCCTCCACAATCTTATCTTCGTCGATCCAGCCGTTTGCGGCGGCCGCTTTGACCATCGAATATTCCCCGCTCACGTTGTAAACGGCGAGCGGCAGATCAGTCCTGCGCCTTGCGCGCGCGACGACGTCGAGATAAGAGAGCGCGGGCTTGACCATGAGGATGTCCGCCCCCTCCTCCTCGTCGGCGGAAAGCTCTCTGAGCGCTTCCCGCGCGTTGCGATAATCCATCTGATAAGATTTTCTGTCGCCGAACTGCGGCGCAGAATCTGCCGCGTCGCGGAAAGGTCCGTAAAACGCCGATGCGAATTTCGCGCTGTACCCCATGATCGGGGTATTGATAAACCCTTCCGCATCCAGTGCCTGCCTGATCGCTCCGACGACGCCGTCCATCATAGAAGAAGGCGCAACGATGTCGGCGCCCGCCCGCGCGGCACATACGGCGGCCGCCGCGTGCAGCGGAAGGGACGCGTCGTTGTCCACCTCACCGCCGCACAGTGCGCCGCAATGCCCGTGCGACGTATATTCGCACAGGCAGATATCCGCGATAATGAGAAAAGAGCGGCCCGCTTTTTTGAAATATTCTTTTAAGAACGCAACGGCTCGCGGCACAACGCCGTTCGCATCGTACGCGCCGCTGCCCTTTTCGTCTTTGCGCTCGGGAATGCCGAAGAGCATGATCCCCGCGATCCCTGCGGAAAACACCTCGTCCGCGACCTCGCCGAGGCGGTCCGCCGAATAACGGTATACGCCGGGCATGGACGGGACTTCCTCTTTCACGCCGTTTCCGTACGTCACAAAGACGGGATAGATCAGTTTTTTTACGTCGGGCGAAGTCTCTGAAACCAGCCCGCGAAGGCGCGCATCCGCGCGCATCCTCCTCATTCTCTGCATCCTTTTCTCTCCTTTGCCGCCCGCACCGCCTCCGCCAGATCGTCCGCCGTTGCCCGCTCCGATACGATCGGCTCTATTCCGAATTCACGCACCGCGCGCGCAGTCTCTTCTCCAATAGCGGCAACTAAAATGCCGTCAGGCAGAACGCATCTTTCCAAAAACACGCGGGCGCCGCCCGCCGAAGAAAAAGTGATCGCATCCGCGCCGCAAAGCGCATCTTTTGCGCAAAGCAGCATCTCTTCGTCCGTTTCCGTATCGTATATGCCGATCTGCGTCCCGACTTCGGATAAAACGGCGCTGCCCTGCACGGAGCGCAGCAGCGCGATCTTCTCTTTGGAAACGCCAGTCTCTTTCAGCGCCGCCGCGAGCGCCTCCGAGGTATACTCTTTCGGCACGAGATCGGCGGCAAAACCATATCCGCGCAGTGCGCGCGCCGTAGCGGAGCCGATCGCGGCAAATTTTTTATCACCGAAGACACGCAGATCGATCTCTGTTTCTTTCACTCTTTCAAAAAAGACTTCCACCCCGTTGACGGACGTGAACACGAGCCACGAAAAGCCGCTTATATTTTGCAAAGCGCCGTCAAAATCGCGCGGAACAATGCGAAGATAAGGGCAAACCGCCGTTCCGAACCCGTTTGTGCGCAGACATCCGGCAAGCCTTTCCGCATGCCCTTCCGTGCCCGTCACAACGACTTTTCCGCCGCCTTTCCGCGCGCGCACGTCCATGGCGCAGACCTCTCCCGCGACGATGACGAGCGGCGCGGGGAGTTCTTCCGCAAGCGATGCAAGATCGGACAGTCTGCCTCTCTTTTCGCGTTGACGGAGCGAACCCGCGTCGGAAATGAGCGCGACGGGCGTATCCCCGCTCATGCCGCCGCCGATCAGCTGAACTTGTATCTTTTCTGCCGACGCCTTCCCCATGAGGAACACGAGCGTGCCTTTTTCCTTTGCGAGGGCGGAAAAATCCGTTTCGCCTTCCGCCGCGTGCGCAGTCACGATATGCACGCCGCCCGATACGCCCCTGTGCGTGACGGGAATGCCCGCAAGCTCCGCCGCCGCAACCGCGCTCGTGACGCCCGGCACGCTCTCTGCAAAGATCCCCGCTTTTTTCAACGCAAGCATCTCTTCTCCGCCCCTGCCGAACACAAAGGAATCTCCCCCTTTCAGCCTGACAGTCAGGGCGTACTTTTTGCCGCATTCGACGAGAAGGGCGCAGATCTCTTCCTGCTTCATCCCGTGCCTGCCCGCCCGTTTCCCTGCAAAGATTTTTTTGCAGGAAGGCTTTACAAGGGACAGGATCCCGCCGTCGATCAGGCTGTCGTAGACGAGGCAGTCGCACTGCCCGATCAGCTGCGCGCCGCGCAGGGTAAGCGATCCCGCGCCGCAGCCCCCGCCGACAAGGTACACCGCATTCATACGAACCTCTCCGCAAGCAAACGGATGCTCTCGTCTCCGCGGTACGCCGTACACTCGATGCGCCCGTCTTTCTGCGCGTATAAAATGTCTCCGCAAAGATATGCGCCCGCGCCGCCCGAGCAGTCCCCTCCGACGGCACGCTGCATGCGCCGTTCGGCAAGAGCGGCGCAAAGAACGGCGGCATCGCCGATCTCCTTCCCCGCCTCGCCCTCTACCGCGATAATGCCTTGGCACGCGGCGGGAACACATTCTTCGGGGCTGAAATAACGCACGCAGGCGGCGTTCCCTCCAAAAAGCAAACCGTTCTCCTGTAAAAAGCCCAGCCGCGAAAGCCCCGCCGCCGCCAGAACGACCGCGTCGAATTCGCCTGAAAACAGTTTCCGAAGGCGGGTATCGACATTCCCTCGCACGGGCAATATATCGGCTTCGGGATAAAGTTTTGAAACTGCCGCGGCGCGGCGGGGCGAACCCGTTCCGACCCTGTGCACTCCCCCTTTCCCTTTATATACGAGTACATCCCGCGCGTCCGCGCGCGCGAGGCAATAAAAGCCATCCTTCTCTTCTCCCGTCGGAAGATCTTTCGCCGAATGGACGGCGCAGTCGATCTCGCCCCGCGCGATCATGTCCGAAAAGACGTCGGTAAACGCTCCTCTGCCGATCTCGGAAAGAGAGCGCGAAAAGTCCGCGTCGCCGCGCGTGCGGACAACGCAGATGTGCGGAAGATACCCTTTTTCGCGAAAGGCGCTGGCCGCGATCTCCGCCTGTATAAGCGCCAGCCGAGAGCCGCGCGTGCCGATCTTAATCTTCTCCATCCGAATCCTCGTGATCGAAAATACCCGCAACGTACGGGAGATAACCGTCCGTGCCCCGCAATCTCCCCGCCTCTTCGGCAAACCGTGCAAGATCGGGCGGCAAAACTTTTTCAAGATACCGGCGGATCTCCCCCGCGAGCGCGGGAGAAGAACCGCCCGTAGATATGCCGATGGTAACGTCCCCGCGCGTCAGAAGGGCGGGGAAATAAAAATCGCAGTTTTCTCTGTCGTCTGCGCTGTTGACGGGAATGCGCCGCGCCCTGCAATCCTCGGCGACGCGCGCGTTGAGCGCCTTGTCATCCGTCGCCGCGATGACGAAGTCGACGGTCTCCAAGAGTTCCGCGCCATATTCCTCCGCGCGGCGGTACGGCGCCAGCGCGGGGCAGACTTCCCTCGCGCATACGAGCAGTTTTACTCCGAACGGGGCGAGCTTTTCCGCCTTTCTCGCCGCGACGGCGCCGCCGCCGACAAGAAGGCATGTCCGCCCCTCTATATTGACCATGAAAGGGAAACACCTCATATTTCTCTCTCCCGAAGCCGCGCACACCGATCGATAAACAGCTCCGGCGACTCTTTTTTCAGCAAAAACAGCGCTTTGCGCTCGCTTTCGGGAATTCCCGAAAAAAACGCGGCGTTTCTCCGCGCCGCCTCGTGTGCGCGGAAAGAGAGAAGGCATTCCGCAACGATCCGCTCCGCCCCTTTGACGGCAGCGCACTTTTTGCGGTTATTCTCTTCCGCCGCTTCCCGCAAATCGTCGATCCCGACAAGGCGGCAGCCGCCAAGCCTGCCGACCGCAGCGTCGATATCGGGAGGGACGGAAAGGTCGATGAACAATCTCTCTTTTTCCTGTTTTATACGGCGGGAGATCTTTTCCGCTTCGAACACGGTGTGCGGCGAAGCGGTACAGCTGATCACGGCGTCCGCATCGTTTATATAGTCGTATCTGTCCGCATAATCGGCAGAAACGGCGCCCTCCGCCTCAGAACAAAATCCGTGGCTGCGGGAAGTTGCCGTCACGCGCACATCCCCCGAAGAGATCAGATTTTTCAGAACGCTCCCGCCGATATTGCCCGTCGCACCCACGAGAAGGACGTTCTTTTCCCCGCGCTTCATGCGCAACACCTCGTTTACGGCGAGCGTGGCGATCGAACACGCGGCGGACGAGATCGCCGTCTCGCTTCTGACCCGCTTGCCGCAGGCAAGCGCCGCCTGGAAGACCTCATGCAGCCCTTCCGCCGCACCTGCAAGGCGCGACTCTTCGTAACAATTTCTGATCTGACCCAAAATTTCGTCTTCGCCGACGAGCATCGATTCGAGCCCCGCCGCAAGACGGAACAAGTGTTCTTCCGCCGCAAGCCCCTCGTAAAACCTGAAAAGCGCGGCGTCTCTTTCCCCGAAAGGCAGCGGCGTCTCTTCGCGCGGACGATTGAAATAAAATTCCGTTCGGTTGCAGGTCACCAGCAACACGCACCCGACCCGCCCGCAAAAACGCTTTTCGATCGCGGTGCGCTCGGCTTTGGAATAAGCGAACCGGCGCCGCACGGCGACGCCCGCTAAGGTATGATCGATAGAAAGACAATACATATGCGCCAGTCCTCAAGCGAAACGATTCGCTCTGCCCCCGCAAAAAGAGGAGCCGGTCGGGGCCCCTCCTTCGGTCTCAGCCTAGAAGTTTCTTTTCGACGTTCTCGAATCCGAGTCTTGCGACGGTGTCTGCAAAACGCTCTCCGTCCGCCCCTTCGTCGCGGAACAGGAGGATCGCACGCTCGATGACCGCCATCACTTCCTCTTCGGAGGTGAAGATCTTCGACATCGCGCGGCCCTGCGCTACGCGCTTGCCCCACCTGCCGCCGAGATAGATCTTATACCCGTCCACATAGTCCGTGACCGCGCCGAACGGGCACATGTTCCTGCATCTTCCGCAATGGTTGCATTCGTCGGCGGAAATGACGATCTTGCCCGCTTCGACGTGCGCGATTTTAATGGGGCACGCCGACTCTACGCGGCACTTTTTGCAGCCGCGGCACTTGTCAAGGTAAACGGTCGGCACGCGCTGGCCGATCACGCCGACATCGTTGAGATCGGGCTTTACGCAGTTGTTGGGGCACCCCCCGACCGCGATCTTGAATTTATGCGGGAGTGCGACGTCGCGCATCCCCTCGTAAAAGCGTTTATGGATCTTTTCGGAAAGGGCAAAAGTGTCGATCAGCCCGTACTGACAGGTCGTCCCCTTGCAGGAAACGACGGGGCGCACCTTTTTGCCCGTGCCGCCCGTCTGTAATCCGAACTTTGCCAGATATTCCCTGAGCGGCTCGATGTTTTCGTATTTTACCCCCTGAATCTCGACCGTCAGCCGCACCGTCATGGCAACGGCGCCCGAACCGAACTTTTCAGACGCGTCGGCAAGCGCCCGCGCCTGTTCTGCCGTGATCTTGCCGTTTGTCGTGATGACGCGCGCATTGAAAACGTCGGGATAGCGCTTATCCTGCAAAAATCCCAGCCCTTTGACGCGCCTGATCTCGTCTGCCGATACCGTATATTCCATAATAACCCGCCTTCTAGCCGCGCCGCCGCGGCATTTTTTTGACAAACTTATTTTAGCATAACGCGCACCCGTTGTCAACGGGTGCGCGAAAATCATCCGTACTTGCCGTATAAATTCGCGGGCGAAATTTACCGCATCGCCAAAAGGATCCTTTCAAGTTCGCCGAAGTCGGCGGCAAAGCGCTCAGCACCCGCCTCTTCCAGCTCCCGCTTCGAGCGGTACCCCCACAAAACGCTCACCGAGCGCATAGCGGCGTTTTTCGCCGTCTGAACATCCGTCTCTCCGTCGCCGACGAATGCCGCCTCTTCGGCGGAGACGCCCATTGCGGCGAGCGCCATCTTTGTCAGCGCGGGATCGGGCTTTACGGGGATCCCGTCCCGGTTGCCGAAAATGACGCTGAATCCGTACGGTCTGAGAAGCGTTTGACCGAGTTCGTCCGCCGCCCTCTGCGATTTGTTGGTGACGACCGCAAGCTTCACGCCCGCAGCCCGCAGGGCGGACAGGCACTCCGCTTCGCCCGGGAAAGGTTTCGTCAGTTCGTTTTTGCAGCGAAAATGAATGGGGCAATATACGTCTTTATAAAAATGCTCCGCTTCTCCCTTTTTCTCCTCGGGCAGGGCGCGCTCGGCAAACAAAAGCCCTCCGTTGCCGACATAGCGCCGCGTATCTTCCAAAGTGATCGGCGGGCAGCCGTAACTTGCAAGCGCACCGTTCATGCACGCGTTGAGGTCGGGCAACGTATCCAGGATCGTTCCGTCCAGATCGAATATGACCGCTTTGAGCATAGGTCACTCCCTTCCGTCACATTTTTTCGGGAACGCCGATGCCGAGAAGGCCGAGCGCATTTTTAAGCGTAACGAGCGTCGCCTCCGTCAGCGCGAGCCGGAAATTCTTTTCCGCCTCGGGTGCGTTCAGAATCTTGCAGTCGAAATAAAATTTATTGTACTTCTGCGCCAGATCGACCGCATAGCGGGCGATGTAACAGGGTTCGTACTTATCCAGCGCGTCTTTTAAAACGGCGGGGAATTCGGAAAGCTGCTTTACGACTTCGAACTCCTGCGGCAGGACCGTTTCCGCCTCGCATGCGCGCGCCGCGCCGCCCTTTGCAAGCACGCTGTTCGCGCGCGCACAGGTGTACTGCACGTAACAGCTCGTCTCCCCTTCAAAATTGAGGACTTTATCGTAGGAGAAGGTGATATCCTTGATCTTATTATTATAGAGTGCGCCGAAGATGACCGCGCCGACGCCGACCGTCTTTGCGATCTCGTCCTTGTTTTCGAGAGAAGGATTCTTTTCGGCGATGATGTCGTGCGCCTTTTCGACGCAGCGGGCGATGACGTCTTCGAGATAGACGACCCTGCCCTTGCGGGTGGACATCGATCCTTCTTCCAAAGAAACCATGCCGTACGCGACGTGCACGAGGTCTTTCGCCCATTCTTTGCCCATCAGTTCCAACACCTTGAAAAACTGCTGGAAATGCAGGTTCTGCTGGTATGCGACGACGTACAGGCACTTATAAAAATCGTAGGTATTTTTGCGGTAGATGGCGGCGGCGATGTCGCGCGTGGCGTACAAAGACGCGCCGTCCGAACGCAGAATGATGCACGGCGGCATGCCGTAAGCCTCTAAATCGACGATCTGTGCGCCGTCGCTCTCTTTCAGAAGCCCCTTTTCGCGCAGTTCGTCCACGACGGGCTGCATCTTGTCGTTATAAAAACTTTCGCCCGCCCAGCTGTCGAAATGCACGTCCAGAAGATCGTAGATCTTTCCCACGTCTTTGAGGGTAAGTTCTTTGAACCACTCGAAAAGCGCCACGCTTTCCTCATCTTTGTCCTCGATCTTTTTGAAAAAGGCGCGCGCCTCGTCGTTGAGGGAAGGATCCTTTTCCGCCTCTTCGTGAAAGCGCACATACAGCGCGTTGAGCGCGCGCAGGCCGCCCTTTTCGATCTCCTCTCGGCTGCCCCAGCGCTTAAAGGCGGAAATGAGTTTGCCGAACTGCGTGCCGTAATCGCCGAGGTGATTGATGCCGACGGGACGATAACCCAAAAATTTATGCAGTTTATAAAGCGCACTGCCGAGAACGGTGGTCGAGAGGTGCCCGATATGGAACGGTTTTGCGATGTTGACGGAAGAATAGTCGATGCAGACCGTTCTGCCCTGCCCTTCGTCGGAAGAGCCGTACTTTTCGCGCGCGGAAAGCACTTCTCCGAGCGTCTCTTTCGCCCAGAAAGCGCGGTCGATCTTAAAATTGACGTAGCCGTTGACCGCCGTCACTTCCGAAACGAGGGCGTCGTCTGCGGGATAGGCGTTTCTGATCTCCTCCGCGATGAGCGCGGGCGCCTTGCGGAAGGTTTTGGCAAGTTTAAAACAGGGCAGCGCAAAATCGCCCATTTCGGTATTGGGCGGGAGAGCGAGCATGGAACAGATCTCCTCTTTTGAAAGCCCTTCCGCCGCGATGTTGGCGGCGATGTGTTTCTTGAAATCCATAGCGACCTCTCTTTGTTTATTTCCGGATAAGTTTATCACATTTTGCGCATTTTGACAACTTTTTCGCGTTTTGCCCGCCCTTTTATTTTGAATATTTCGCGATTTGTATTATAATGTCCCGTGAAAAATAAACGACAAGGAATTTTTGTTTTTATGAAGTTAGGCGTAGTGGGACTTCCCAACGTAGGCAAATCGACCCTGTTCAACGCGATCACGCACGCGGGCGCGGAGGCGGCGAATTACCCCTTCTGCACCATCGAACCCAACGTCGGCGTCGTGGCGGTGCCGGACGAGCGGCTGGATAAGCTCGCCGCCCTTTACGACAGCAAAAAAGTGACCCCCGCCGTCATCGAATTCGTAGACATCGCGGGGCTCGTCAAAGGCGCGTCCAAAGGCGAAGGGCTGGGAAATAAATTTCTCTCCCACATCCGCGAAGTGGACGCGATCGTGCATGTGGTGCGCTGTTTCGACGACGAAAACGTGACGCACGTGGAAAATACGGTCGATCCCGTGCGCGACATCACGACCATCAACCTCGAGCTCATCCTCGCCGACATGGAAACGGTGCAAAAAAGGCTGGACCGCGCGAAAAACTCCGCCAAAGGCGGCGACAAAAAATTCCTTGCCGAGGCTGAATTCCTGGAAAGAGTGCTCGAACACCTCGGCAAAGAGCAATGCGCCCGCACGATGCAGTTGACCGACGAGGAAAAGGAACAGATGCGCGATCTGTTCCTGCTCACCTCAAAACCCGTCATCTATGCCGCGAACATCTCCGAAAAGGACATGGGCAAAGCGGACGCCGACCTTCCTTACGTGAAAGCGGTGGAAGAGTTTGCGGCAAAAGAAGGGTCGGAAGTTCTGGTCATCTGCGCCAAGACGGAGGAAGAACTTTCTCAGCTGCCCGCAGACGAGGCGGCGATGTTCCTGGAAGAGCTGGGGCTGAAAGAGAGCGGGCTGAACAGGCTCATCAAAAAGTCCTATTCCCTGCTCGGTCTGATCAGCTACCTCACGGCGGGCGAAAAGGAGACGCGCGCGTGGACGATCACGAAAGGCACCAAGGCGCCGCAGGCGGCGGGCAAGATCCACACCGACTTCGAAAAGGGATTTATCCGCGCGGAAGTCGTGGATTACGAGACCCTGCTCGAATGCGGCAGCTACAACGCCGCCAAAGAAAAGGGCAAAGTCCGCTCGGAAGGCAAAGATTACGTCATGAAAGACGGCGACGTCGTGCTGTTCCGCTTCAACGTATGACCGAAATATAAAAGGATAACGCAAAAGCCCTGCGGGCAGCCGTTCCGGCTGCCCGCAGGGCTTTTTATACAATTTTCATTCTGACATAAAAACGCCTTTTTCGGGCGCTAGATCATGTACAGGAGCATGCCGAGCGCCGCGGCCGTCAGAATTAAAATGATGGGAGAGGGCGATCGTCCGGTAAATTTTCTGAACAGGAAGATCTCCGCCAGAAGCCCCGCGCCTATGGCCGCCGCGCGCCAGTCGAAACCGAACGTCCCGTTTTCGCCCGTGAGGAAAAAGATCTGCACCGCCATCCACAGCCCCGTCGCACAGATCAGCCCCACGATGACGCCGCGGATGCCGACCAGTGCGCCCTGCACCCATCTGTTTTGCAAAAACGTTTTGAAGACGGACGCGATGATGAGGATGATGATAAAGGAGGGCAGAACGACGCCGACCGTGGCGCACAGTGCGCCGAGAATGCCCGCCTGCGACGAGCCGATAAACGTCGCCAGATTGACCGCGATCGGCCCGGGCGTGGATTCCGCCACGCCGATAAAGTTCATCAGCTCCCCTTCCGTCAGCCAGCCGCGGGAGACGACCTCATCTTGGATCATAGGCAGCATGCTGTACCCGCCGCCGAAAGACACGACGCCGATCTTGCAGAAAATAAGGAAAAGGGTCAGGTACTCCATCACTTCTTTCCCCCTTCCTGCGAATCTTCCCCGCCGCTTTGCACTCCGACGGAAGGCTCTGCCGCGTTTTCGCACGGACGCTCTTCACGTTCTGCGTCATTTTCGGAATCGGGAGTCCGTTCGCCCCGTTCTTCCGCAGGCGCGTCCGGTGCGGACAGCGCCGCGGTGCGGCTCTTTTTTACGCGCGTGCCGACATAAAACGCCAGTCCCACGCCCGCGCCGATCAGGATCATATACACGGACGAAAAGGAGAGCGCAAAGACGTCCAGGCAGAGCATGACGGCAAAGACCAGAACCGCCATCGCGACGGTGACGGGCTTTTTTTCCATTTCGCGGAACATCTTGATCCCCGCCGAAAGGATGAGGACGGCGACCGCGACCTGGATCCCCTTGAACGCCGCCGCGACGAGCGCCAATTCGAGAAACTGCTCCAAAAAAAGGGAGATGACGTAGATGATGGTAAAAGACGGGATGACGACGCCGACCGTCGCGACGAGCGAACCCCAGAACCCCGCGATCTTATAGCCGACGTACGTCGCGCTGTTGATGGCGAGGGGCCCGGGCGTAGACTCGGACACGGCGATCATGTCGGTAAATTCGGGCGCAGTGATCCATTTGCGTTTTTCGATGAATTCGCGGCGGATAAGGCTGATCATCGCATACCCCCCGCCGAATGTAAACAGGCCGATTTTGAGAAAGAGCACGAACAGCAGCCCGACGTCTCTTATCCTGCCTCTTTTTTTCTCCGACTCTTTTTTCTCCTCTGTCATGGCTCCGCCCCGCCCTCGGTCACGGCAGGATGTGCCCCGCCGCCATATAGATCTTATACCATTCTTCGCGGGTCAGAACGACGTCTGCGCCCTTTGCGATCGCCGCGAGGCGCTTTGCGTTCATCGTGCCCGTGACCATCTGCATGTTTGCGGGATGACGCAGGATCCAAGCCGCGACGACGGCGACGTCCTCTATGCCGTATTTTTCGGCAATTCTTCCGATCACCGCGTTGAGTTCGGGATATTTTCCGCTCCCCAAATACACGCCCTCGAAAAACCCGTACTGATAAGGAGACCATGCCTGAATGGTGATCGAATGCAGGCGGCAATATTCGAGAATATAGCCGTCCCTCGCGACCGCGCCGTCCGTGAGCATATTTGCCTCGATCCCGTTCGAGATCATCGTAGCATTCGTGGGAGAAAACTGGAGCTGATCGGCAACGATCGGCTGTTTCACCGCGCTTTTAACGAGTTCGATCTGCATCGGATGCATGTTCGAGACCCCGAAATAACCGACCTTGCCCGACTTTTCCAGTTCAAAAAACGCTTCGGCGATTTCCTCGGGCTCTGCGAGCGCATCGGGACGGTGCAGCAAAAGCCCGTCGAGATGATCGGTGCCGAGGCGTTTCAGGGAGCCGTCCACCGCCTCTAAGATATGTTTTTTGGAAAAATCGAACATCACCCCGGGCACGATGCCGCATTTAGACTGAATGACGACTTTATCGCGGGGAATTTTCAGCGCTTTTACGGCCGCGCCGAACATCGATTCGCATTCTCCTCTCCCGTAAATATCCGCATGATCGAAAAAGTTCAACCCCGCATCCAGCGCCGAGCCGATAAAGCGCTCGCGCACCTTCTCTTCCAGTCCGTTCAGGCGCATGCACCCCACCGCAACGGCAGGCAAACGCAGCCCGCCGACCGAAACATATTTCATAAACATTCCTCCGTATTCATTGAATCAATCGCATCCGCAGAACTTATTTGCGGAAAAAATTCATCGCTTTCATTATATCATATGCGGCTGTGCAAAGCAATCTTTTGGGGTGCGAAACCTCCAAAGCGGTTGACAAGGCGCCACGCGTATGTTACCATGATACCCGCAGGCCGCGTTTTGCGGCCGAAAAGGAGTTTTATGCAGGACAAGATACTCGAAATAAGCCATTTTTCCAAGAGCTATTCCGCAACAAAACGCGCGGTGGACGACCTTTCTCTGGACGTGTACGCGGGGGATATTTACGGTTTTATCGGCCAAAACGGCGCCGGCAAGACGACCACTCTGCGCGCGGTGACGGGCGTGATGGATTTTTCGGAAGGAGATATTTTCATCTGCGGAAAATCGGTCAGGCGCGACCCCGTCGCCTGCAAATCGGTCACGGCGTACATACCCGACAATCCCGATCTGTACGAATTTCTGACGGGCATCCAATATCTCAATTTTATGGCGGACGTATACGGCGTTTCGGATGCGGACAGGAAATCGCGGATCGGCAAATACGCCGACATGTTCCGCATCGGCGGAGACCTCGGTTCTCTCATCGGCGCCTATTCGCACGGCATGAAACAAAAGCTCGCCGTCATAGGCGCTCTCCTGCACGAACCGAAGCTGTTCGTCCTCGACGAGCCGTTCGTGGGACTTGACCCGGAGGCCGCGTTCAAGCTCAAGCAGGTCTTCAAAGAAATGTGCGGACAGGGTGCCGCGATCTTTTTCTCCACGCACGTTCTCGACGTCGCGGAAAAGCTCTGCAATAAGATCGCCATTATCAAAGGCGGGCGGCTTGTCGCAAGCGGAAATATAGACGATGTGCGCGGCGACGAAAGCCTTGAATCCGTCTTTTTGGAGGTCGTCGAACAAAATGAAGGCTAAATGGCTGCTTTTGACCAAAGTACAGATGAAGGGGCTTCTCGGGCTGAACAAACTGAGAAAGACGGACGACCGGCGCGTCAAAAACCGTGCCGTCGGTGCGGCGGTGCTTCTCTCTTTTGCCGTCGCCGCGATCATACTGTACGATATTCTCGCCGCCTTTCTCTTTGTGATGCAAGACGCGGAAGAGGCTCTGCCGCCGTTCATGCTGGCAATCGCCTCCTTCATCGTACTCATCTTTTCGCTCATACGCGGCAGCAGCATCCTGTTTTCCGCAAAAGACCACGATTTCGTCATGAGTCTGCCCGTAACAAAGAGAACAGTCATCGTATCTAGGCTTGCATGCTCTTATTTTGTCAATCTTGCCTTTACCCTGCTCGTCATGCTGCCCTCCTGCGCAGTCTTTTTTATTGCGGGAGCCGGCTCTTTTTATGATTTTTTCGTGATCCTCGCAGCCACGCTGTTTGCGCCCCTTCTGCCGCTCGCCGCTGCGACGGCAGTGGGCACTTTGGTCGCCGCGGCGGCGTCGCGGTTCCGTCACAAAAACTTCGCGCAGAGCCTTTTGAACATCGTGTTTTTCGTCGTCATACTGATCGCGTCTTTTGCGCTCTCTTACGGGATGCAGTCGGAACCGGATATGGCTTCCGTTTCGCAAGTTCTGGCGGGTAAAATCTACCCGCCCGCGCAGCTGATTGCACTGGCGCTCGGCGGACAGGCATGGGCTGTTTTCGCCTTTGCCGCGGTCTGTGCGGCGGCTTTTGCGCTCCTCGTCGCGATCGCGGCCCCGTTTTATGAAAAGATCGTCTCGCGCCTTGCCGCAAAGAGCGGCGGCGTCGCATTTAAAGAAAAACAGATCCGCAAAAGTTCTGCATTCGGTACGCTTTTCAAAAAAGAGCTGAAACGACTGACGGCTTCCCCCGCATATCTGCTGAATTCGATCGTGGGCGTGCTGTTTTTGCTCATCGCGGCCGTCGCGTTCCTCATTTTCGATCCCGTATCCACACTCGCCGAAGCATTGCGCTCGAGCGGACTGGAACGGTTTCTTCCCTCTCTCGTCTACGGCGGAGGCGGACTGACTCTGATGTTTGTGGGAATGATCCTCCCGTCGGCGGCATCCGTATCGATGGAAGGGAAATCCTGTTGGATCATGTGTTCCCTGCCCCTGCCGGCCCGCACGGTACTCCTCGCAAAATCGGCGACGGGCCCGGTCTTTTCCGTTCCGGCGGCGCTCTTTTTCAACGTCGTTCTGCTGGTGCAGACAGCCGCCTCCCCCCTGCAATGGATCGTGCTCCTCCTTTCGCCCGTCGCATATGCCGCCCTCGTTTCGATGGCGGGCGCGGGGCTGAACTATAAATTCCCGCGCTACGACTGGACGAACGAGACGGCCGCCGTCAAAAACAGCGTGCCCGCGCTCATCCTTTCCTTTGGCGGGCTGGCCGTAGAAGGCGTCTTTATCGCCGCCGCAATCTTTTTGACTCGGCTCGGATTTATCGTTTACATCTTCTTTATCCTGATAAGCATTCTGGGCTGTGTACTGCTGTGGCGCGCCTTCGGCAAAGCGAGACTGTTTGACGGCTCGCCCTCTCCCGCTGTTTACAGGATGCCGGCCCCCTCGCGCAGATTTTAAGGCAAACCGCTGATATCACGACAAAAAACGGAAGGGCTCCGCCCGCAACAACGTTGCGGGCGGAGCCCTTCCTTCCGCTTTCGGCTCGCGTTTATTCTTCATCCTCCGGGCCGAACGCCCAGTTTCCGCCGCGGAAAATGGGTACGCGCACGCCATTTCGGGTCACGCCCGTGATCTCAAGGTCGTCGCAGCCGATCATAAAATCTTCGTGGATCATCGAATCGTTCACGCCGAGCGCCTTGATCTCGTCTTCCGAATATTTTTCGTAATCGCGGACGCAGTTGGAAAATCCTCGGCCGAGCGCCAGATGGCACGCCGCGTTTTCATCGAACAGCGTATTGTAAAAGAGGATCTTCGAATTGCTGATAGGCGAATCGTACGGCACCAGCGCACATTCGCCGAGATACGCCGCCCCCTCATCCATCGAGATCATCTTTTTCAGTACCGCCTCGCCCTGAGACGCATGCACTTCGACCGCCCTGCCTCCTTCGAAACGGATGGAAAAATTGCGGATGAGCTGCCCCTGATAATACAGCGGTTTTGTGGAATAGACGATCCCCTCCGCCTCACCCCGTTTGGGAGTCGTGAACACCTCTTCGGAAGGGATGTTCGGATTGAAGAAAACGCCCGACAGCGTCTTTTCCCCGCCGGCGGCAAAAACCCCCTCCGGCATGAGGCCTACGCGAAGGTCGGTGCCGTTTTCGCTCTTGTATTCCAGAGAGGCAAGCCCCAATCCGTTCAGGTATGCACACCTTTTCGACAGATCTTTGTTGTGTTCCGTCCAGTTGGCGATCGGGTTTCCGTTCGCGCGCGATACGTCGATGATCGCCCGCCACAGTTTTTCCACGGCAGCCGCCGCGCTCTTTTCTTTCGGGAAGACCTTTTTCGCCCAATCGGCGCCCGCCGCCGCCGCGATGCACCACTGCTCTTTGTTCTCGTACTGATCGCGGTAAGGTTTGAGAATCGCCGAACGCGACTGCATGGCGCTCGCATATTTTTCGAAATCGATGCCCTGCATCCTGTCGGGATCCGCGCTCTCGATATACAGCCGTGCGGGCAGTGTCCTGAGCTGTTTGCTGACCTTCTCTTCTTCCCAAGGCATCACGCGGGACATTTCTTCAAGCGAGCGCTCGGTCGCGTTCAGTTTTGCCAAAGGCTGGTACGACCATTCGGGAAAGACCCGCCGAGCCCCGGCGCGGTAGCATTCTTCCGCCACCATGAGCGCAAATTCCTGCTGTTCGATCGAGGCATAGATGACGACGTCCTGCCCCTTCTGCACGTTCAGCCCCGTGCGGGCGAGGAGTTTCGCATAATTTTTAAGGATGGATTTCTGCATGTTTCACCTCTCAGAAAGCCCAGTTTCCGCCGCGGAATACGGGCACGCGGGTACCGTCTTCGGTCACGCCCGTGATGTCGAGATCTTCCGCGCCGATCATGAAATCGACGTGTATGCCCGAATCGTTCACGCCCATTTCCGCAAAATCCGATTTGCCGTACGCGGCGAAATTTTCGATCGTGTTGCTGTACCCCCTGCCGAGCGCCAGGTGACAGCACGCGTTTTCGTCGAAGAGAGTGTTGTAAAAGAGGATGCCGCAGCGGTTGATGGGCGAATCGTAAGGCACCAGCGCGCATTCGCCGAGATACGAGGCGCCCTCGTCCATCGCGAGGATGCTCTTTAACAGTTCTTCGTTTTTCTTCGCGCCGCAGGCGACTGCTTTGCCCTTTTCGAACCGGATCCAGAAATCTTCGATGAGTTCCCCGCCGTACGAGAGCGGTTTGACCGCGTATACGATCCCTTCCGCTTCCCCCTTTTTCGGAGTGGTAAAGCACTCTTCCGTGGGAATATTGGGATTGAAATATTTGCCGTCGGCGGTGCTTTTTTTGCCCGAGATAAATCTCGCTTTTCCGATCAGCCCGACGCGAAGGTTGGTGCCGTTCGAGCTTTTATATTCGAGAGAGGCAAACCTGTGCGCGTTGAGCGCGTCGCACCGCTCTTTCAGCTCTCTGTTGTGCCACATCCAGTCAGTGAGCGGGTCCTTTCCGTCCGCGCGGGAAGTTTTCAGGATCAGGTTCCACAGCTTTTCGACGGCGACGTTCGCGCGGTCGTCGGGGAAAACCTTTTTTGCCCAACCGACGGAGGGCACCGCCGCCACGCACCACTGATGGCGGTTGGTCATTTTATCCGCATACGGCTTTGTGATCGCGGCGCGCGCCATGGATGCCAAAGTCAGTTTTTCTCTGTCCGCCCCCTTCATCCCGTCGGGATCGGCGGAGAGAATTTTGATCGTGACGGGCAGGCGATCTGCCTGATAAGCGAGTTTTGCCTCTTCCCAGCTTTCCACCGCGGAGAGAGAGCGCACCGATTCGAAACGGGCGGCAAGTTTATCGAATTGCTGGCATTTCCAATCGACAAAGACGTTCGCCGCGCCCGCCTTATAGCACTCCTCCGCCAGAAGGACGATAAAATCTGGCCGGTCGGTTTCGGCGGTGATAAAAACTTCCTGCCCCTTCTGGATATTTCCGCCCACGCGGGCGATGAGTTTCGCATAATTTTTGATCAGTGATTTCTTCATAAAACGCTCCGGCGGCGCAATCGCGCACCGCAGATATTATCTTACTCTTTTTGCGCGGGATTGTCAACTTTCTTTGCCGCGACACGTGCGCTTGACAGCCCGGAAATTACCGCTTATAATGTTGCCATGAAACTGCTTTCCCCGAAATTTTCCGTCCCTCCCGTCCCGTGCGGCGAATTGCCGGGCGCGGACCCCGAAGAGCGCATCGAACGGATACACTTTACAAAACTCTCTCTCCTTATCGAAATGAAAAAGAGAGAGTTTTCCGAGTGCATTTTTTCTTCCTGCGACCTGAGCGGCGCCGCGCTGGACGGCTGTGATTTTTCCGATTGCATATTCGAACGATGCAATTTATCGGGCGCCTCGTTTACGAAAAGTTCCTTCCGCCGCGTGCGGTTTTCCGAGTGCAAGGGCGTGGGCACGGACTTTTCCGAAAGTGCGCTCCGCGATTTTTTTGCGGAGAAGAACGCGTTTTCTTACTCCAATTTCAACGCCGTCAGGGCGAACGCCCTCTTTTGGGACGAATGCGATCTTTCGAATGCGGACATCGCCCTCTGTACTTTGAAAAATGCGCAGGTGCGCAAGTGTTCTTTCGTTCGGGCAAACTTTTTCAACACGCCGCTCAAAGGGCTGGACCTGAAAGATTCAGACCTGTCGGGCGCGGGCTTTTCCGCCTCGCTGGCGGAGCTGAAAGGCGCCAAAATCAATCTGCTGCAGGCGGCGGCGATCCTGCGTTCCCTCGGCATAGACGCGCAGTAAACGAAGCCTTGAATATGATCTGCCGAAGCGACGGGCAATGCGCTATGTAGAAATCCTGCAAAGCGTTGTTCGCGTTGTGGTCGTGGATATAGCCGTAGATGAGGTTGCCTTTCGGCTTGGTGCTCAGTGCCTTATTTGTATTTTATTGTATATCGCGCCCTGAGAGCGTTCTGCCGTTAACAGGAAAAGCGCGATCAAAACGGGGACCTGCCAGCCGAAAGAGCGCCGCAATTCCTGATATTGAGACGTATAAAACCGCAAAAGGCGTGCGCCGCAGGACTCTGCGGCGCACGCCTTATCGTTTAACCGATCTTTTGAAGAACGAGGACGGAATAGGGCGGGATGACCGTTTTCCCCTCGACCGTGTCGCCAGTAACAAGGTTTTTGTACCGTCCCTCGAAGACGGCGTAACCTTCTTTGTTTTCGATCTCGGCGGCGATGACGCCTTCCGCATCCCCGCCTCTTTCGATCAGGGCGACATTTTCCGACGCTTCGGCGATCGGCGGGATCGCGACCAGGCGGAGAAGATCGTCTCCACCGATCACGCTGCCGAGAAGAATGATACTGCCCTTGCCGACGCTCCGCCGCGCGATACAGGCATACCCTTCCAGCCCGCCGCCCGCATACTCTGCAAGGGCTTCCGCCCCGCGCAGCTCGTACGCGTCGTAACAGCGGGAGACCGCAAGGGGCGCACCGTCTTCCGTCCAGCGCGCAAAGACCTGCGCATCGTCGATCGGCTGTTCAAACTTCGTATAGACGCCGACTGCCTCTTCGAGAAAACTGTACGGCGCGTTCGCATAGCGGCTCGCATAGTCGGTCATGATATCGGACATGGGGCCTACGATCCACGTGCCGCCCTCTTCCACCCAGCGGAGCATGCGCTCTTTCAGCCCGTTTTCTTCGACGTTCGCCAAAAACGGGGAGATGACGACCGAATACCCGTCCACGTCGTGGCCCGTGTCGATAAGATCGACGTTGTGATGGCGGAAAGGCGGGTAATAGTTGTGCAGAAGGATGTCCCTGTAATCGAAGTTTTCCAAAATCGGCGCGGCATGAAAATCGACCGCCGCCGTCGCGGAACAGTGGATGGCGATGTCCGATTCGACCCGGGTGCCGTTCAGAAACGCCGCGCATTTCCTGAATTCCGCCGCCGCCCGTTTGATCTCTTCGGCGACGCGGTAAAACCTGCCCGAAGAGGAGCAGACCGCGCCGTGGCCGATCTCGTGCCCGTTCGGGTGCGCCCGCCAGTGCCAGTACAGGTTCATCTCTCCGCCTTTGGCGACGGGAAGCCACGTATTTACGTAACAGTTGCCTTCGGGGCGGCTGCCGCTCGCCGAAAAAGCGGAACCGTTCCAGCCCGCCTGCGTCTCCGTGTTCCAGAACGGCCGCTCTTTGATCGGCCGCATCTGATCGTAGAGAAACAGGGTGCGGTACAGTTCGTCCGCGCGGTCGTAATGGTTGATCTGAACCACGTCCAGTGCGGCGTTCATCTTCTCGTGAGAAAGTTCGAGCATGGGCATCATGTCCGTGCCGATGGGCGCGTCGGAATATCCGCGCACCGTCTCCGCCTGTTCGCGGATATAGGAAATGATCGTCTCGTCCTGAAAGCGCATCCACTCCGCGACGAGGGAGGGATGATTCCAGGTATCGTGACGGGGCGGGATCACTTTGTCGAACCCGTCGTACGTCTGGCTCCAGCGCGCCGTGCCCCACGCGGCGTTGAGCGCTGCGACCGTCTTGTATTTATCTTTCAGGTACTCCGTAAAGCGCTCGCGGCAGAGAGGGCAGAAACAGCCGTCGCCGTAGTGAAAGATCTCGTTGTCCAGCTGCCAGCCGATCACGGCGGGATGTTTTCCGAACAGTTCCGCCATTTTGCGGACGATGATGCGGTTTTTTTCGCGCATGACGGGGCTGGACTTACAGACGTGGCACCTGCCGCCGAACTGAGAGGGAACGCCGTTCGACTGCACGTTGAGCGTTTCGGGGTACTTGTCCGTCAGCCACTTGGGCGGCGTGGCGGATGGCGTACACATGATGACGGCGATGCCCGCCGCGTACATCTTGTCGCATACATCTTTAAGCCAGGCAAGGTCGAATTCCCCTTCCTCGGGCTCCATGCGGCTCCACGCAAATTCGCCCACGCGCACGCAGTTCACGCCCAGCTCTTTCATCTTGGCGATCTCGCCGTCCACCGCTTCGGCGGGCCACATTTCAGGATAATACGCCGCGCCGATATAGGGCGGCATGACTTTTTTCGGCATAGGTTTCTCCTTATTTATTGAAGTTGGACCAAGTTCCGTACTCGTTCGCGGGAACGGAGATCCCCTTTTCCTTCCCCGCCTCGATGCAGCGCACCAGCCAGACCATATTGCGGGCGAGGTTGCGCACCGTCTGCCGCCCCTCGGCGTCGCTCTCCGCCTCGGAGGGGCGGAACACGTCGTTCCAGTAAGAGGAAGAGACGATCGGCATTTCGGAAATGGTGAAATACTTGTTCATCACGTCCATCGACGCACAGGAACCGGCGCGCCGCAAAGAAGTGATCGCCGCGCCCGGCTTGTGCATGAACGCGTATTTGCCCGCATAGAACGCCCTGTCCAGCACGGAGAGGATCCTGCCGGTCGGATGAGCATAGTAGACGGGCGTGCCGAACACGAACCCGTCGGCACTCTTCGCTTTTTCGATCAGTTCGTTGACGATATCGCCGCCGATGGCGCACTTTTTCAGCTCCGTACACTTGCGGCAGGCGACGCAGTCGTTTACGGGAGCCGCGCCGAGATCGACGATCTCCCAGTCCGCGCCCGCGTCGGTAAAGACTTTTCCCATCTCTTCGAGCGCCGCGCGCGTTTCGCCCTTTCTCGGGCTGCCGTTTACCATAAGAATTTTCATATCTTTGACCTCCGATCTGCAATCCGCCGCCTTGCGGCGATATTTTTTATCCGAATCAGATCAGCGAGAAGATCTCGCCGATTTTGCCGTCTATAAAGAACACGCCGCGCATGTCTTTGGCGGGTGCGCCGCGGTTGATGACGACGACGTTTTCCCCGCGGAAATAATCGATGAGCGCCGCCGCGGGATATACGTTAAGCGAAGTGCCGCCTATGATCAGGTTGTCCGCCCGGCGGATCGCCTCGACCGCGCCCGAAACCGTCTTATCGTCCAGCGTTTCGCCGTAAAGCACCACGTCGGGCTTTACGATGCCGCCACACGCACAGCGGGGGACTCCTTTCCCCTTTTGTATCCTCTGCGCAGGGTACGCCATGCCGCATTTCGTGCAAAAGTTGCGGTATATGCTGCCGTGCAATTCAAACACGTTTTTGCTGCCCGCTTTCTGGTGCAGACCGTCGATATTCTGCGTGACGACGGCGGCGATATGCCCTTCCCTCTCCCACTGCGCAAGTTTATAGTGCGCCGCGTTGGGAGAAACGTCCGTCACGAGCATTTTATCCCTGTAAAAACCGTAAAACTCCTCGGTGTGAGACCAGAAAAACTCGGCTGAGAGCATAGTCTCGGGCGGAAACCTGTACTGTTGGCGGTACAGCCCGTCCTCGGAACGGAAATCGGGGATACCGCTCTCCGTACTGACCCCCGCCCCGCCGAAAAACACGGCGCGTTTCGAACTTCGGATAATATTTCTGAGATTGGTTATATCGTTCTGCCCGTACATGATCTCCCTCCTTACCGAGGCGCCGGCCATGCGCCTTCACGGTCGCCATTATTATAACACACCTGCTTTGCGAAAGCAAGGATGTGTCCGAAATCCCATACAAAAAGGCGGGCGCCGCAATGTTGCGGCGCCCGCCTTTTTTCCCGCTTATGCGGGATCGAACTGCGAATTGTAAAGCTCTGCGTAAAAACCGTTCTGCGCGAGGAGCTGTTCGTGATTTCCCTTTTCGATGATGTCGCCGTCCTTCATCACGAGAATGAGGTCCGCGTTTTTGATGGTGGAAAGTCTGTGCGCGATGATGAACGAGGTGCGCCCTTCGGTCAGCTTATCCATCGCCCGCTGAATGAGAACTTCCGTGCGCGTGTCGACGGAGCTTGTCGCCTCGTCCAGAATCAGCATGGGCGCGTTTTCGATCATCGCTCTGGCAATGGTGACGAGCTGTTTCTGTCCCGCGGAAAGCGTCGCCTTGTCGTCAAGCACGGTATCATAGCCCTGCGGCAGCGTCATGACGTAATGGTGCAGCCCCACCGCCTTGCAGGCGCGCTCCACCTCTTCGTCCGTGACGTTCTGCTTGCTGTATACGACGTTTTCTCGGATCGTGCCTTCGAACAGCCAGGTATCCTGCAAGACCATGCAGAACAGATCGTGTACATTCTCGCGCGTAAGTTCGTCCGTAGGGATGCCGTCGATCTTGATGCATCCGCCGTTCAACTCATAAAAGCGCATCAGCAGGTTGACCATCGTCGTTTTGCCCGCGCCCGTGGGGCCTACGATCGCAACTTTCTGCCCCGCTTTTGCCTCGGCGGAAAAATCATTGATGATAATCCTGTCGGGATCGTAACCGAAATGCACGTGCTCGAACGAGACGTCTCCCCTGACCTTGTCGGCGGGAAGGCTGCGCGTTTTGCCGCTCTCGTCGGAAAGCTCGGGCTCTTCCAAAAATTCGAACACGCGCTCGCTCGCCGCCGCGGCGGACTGCATGCTTGTAAACGCCTGCGCAAGCTGCGACAGGGGCGAAGTGAACAGCCGAACATACATCGTAAACGCAACGATCGTACCGAACCCGCCGATCGAACCGTTAACGAGCAGCACCGCTCCGACGACGCACACCGCCACATACCCGAAGTTTCCGATAAACACCATGAGCGGCTGCATCAGCCCCGAAAAGAACTGCGACTTCCACGCGCTCGTATACAATTTATAATTCAGGTCGTTGAACGTCTTTTTGACGTTCCCTTCCGCGTTGTACGCCTTGACGACGTTATGTCCCGCGTACGATTCTTCGACGTGTCCGTTGATGTCGCCCAAATACCGCTGCTGACGCGCGAAATACTTCTGCGACTTGCCCATGATGAGGAACATGAATACGAAACCGATGAGGCTTGCGCCGATCGCCGTGAACGCCATGATCCAATTGGTGACGAACATCATGATCACGCTGCCGACGAGCATGACGACCGCCGTGACGAAAGTGGTGACCGACTGGTTGAGGGTCTGCCCGATCAAGTCCACGTCGTTGGTGACGCGCGAGAGCACGTCGCCGATCGAGTTGGAATCGAAGTATTTAAGGGGTAAAACGTTGATCTTTTCGGAGATCTCGGTGCGCAGGGCTCTGGAATTTTTCTGTGTGACTGTCGCCATGATCAGCCCCTGGATGTACGAGCAGATCAATCCCGCGCCGTAAATGACGACAAGGAACATGCACAGGCGGAAGATCTCGCGCATGTCCATGGCAAACACTTCGTCGATGCCGAACTGCGGCAGGTACCGATAAGACGCCTGAATAGCGTCCGTAAGGTCACTCAGAACGTTCGGACCGATCAGGTTCAGCACCGTGCCCGCCACCGCAAAGACGAGCGCCACGATCACGGGGATCAGGAACGGTTTGATGAACCGAATGAGCTTTCCCATCGCCTTTTTAAAATCTTTCGGTTTTTCCGCCACATGTGCGCCGGGGCCGTGCGGGCCGCGGCGCATCGGGGGACGGGCGGTCTTTTCTTCACTCATGTGCGCTCACCTCCCATCGAATTTTCAAGTTCTTCCGCGGAAAGCTGCGAATAAGCGATCTCGCGGTACACGCCGCACGATTTCATCAGCTCGTCGTGCGTACCCTTGCCGACCACCTTCCCCTCGTCGAGCACGATGATGAGGTCGGCGTCGCGGATGGTGCCGATTCGCTGGGCAACGATGAGAGAAGTTGCCCCGCCCGTTTCTTGTTTCAGAGCCGTGCGCAGCAGCCGATCCGTTTTATAATCGAGCGCGGAGAAGGAATCGTCGAAGATATAGATCTCCGGACGGCGGCAGACGGCGCGCGCGATCGCGAGACGCTGTTTCTGCCCGCCCGAAAAGTTGGTGCCGCCCTGCGCCACATGCGCACGGTAGGCATCGTCTTTCTTCTCGATAAAATCGGTACCCTGCGCCACGCGCACGGCATCCTTCACGTCTTCGAGCGTGTATTCCGTTCCGCTCTTTTCTCCGTAGGCGACATTGCTCTCCACCGTACCCGAGAACATGACGGCGCGCTGCGGGACATACCCGATTTTGTCGTGCAGGGCGCGGAGGGTGTAATCTTTCACGTTCACGCCGTCGACCAGAACCTCCCCTTCCGTCGCGTCGTAAAAGCGGGGAACGAGATTGATCGCCGTCGATTTTCCGCTGCCCGTCGAACCGATGAACGCCACCGTCTGCCCGCGCTCCGCTTTAAAACTCATGTCTTGCAGGACGTATTCGTTCGCGTCGGGATATCTAAAAGAGACATTCTTGAATTCGACCGTACCTGAAGGCGACCCTTCGGGAGAAGCCGAAAGAGCGCCGTCTGTAATGCTCGCCTGCGTATCGAGGACTTCTCCGATTCGTTTGACGGACACCATCGCGCGCGGCATGATAATGAAGATCATTGCGAGCATCATGAACGCGACGACGACCTGCGTTGCATACCCTGAAAATGCAGCCATCTGCCCGAACAGTTCGGAACGCGCCTGCCCCGAAGGGAGCGCATCGATGAGGTACGCGCCGATCCAATAGATCGCGAGAGTCAGCCCCGTCATGATCATCGTCATCACGGGCGCCAAGATCGCCATCGCGCGGGAGGTGAACAGCTGCGTTTTGGTCAGTTCGCCGTTCGCCTTTTCAAACTTTTCCTCCTGATAATCTTCGGCATTATACGCGCGGACAACGCGTACGCCCGTGAGGTTTTCGCGCGTGACGGCGTTGAGATTATCCGTCAGTTTCTGTACGCGGCGGAATTTCGGGAACACGACAAAGAGCAAAACAAGCATCATCACGATCATGATGACGACGGCTGAGGCCGTTGCGACCGACCACTGCCAATTGCTGCCTAAGATCTTTACGATCGCCCACACCGCAAGGATAGGCGCCTTAATCACGATCTGAAGCCCCATCGAAATGATCATCTGCACCTGCGTAACGTCGTTGGTCGTTCTCGTAATCAGGCTTGCCGTCGAAAATTTGTTGATCTCTTCCATCGAAAAGCTTTCCACTTTGTCGAAAACGCGGCTTCTGAGACGGAAAGATACCGCCGCCGCGATGCGCGCGGCAAAAAAGCCGACGACGGCCGAGCTCAACGCGCTCCCGAGCGCACACGCAAGCATCAGCCCGCCGTTTTTCCAGATTTCGGGCATGTTCGCCGCATCGCCCATGACGGCGAGCTGCGTGATCTGCGACATGTAATCGGGCATAGTGAGATCCAGCCAAACCTGCAATACGATGAACGCGACGCCGACGGCAAAATAGGCCCACTCCCTCGCTTTTAGTGTTTTCAGTATCCTGAGCATTTAAACCTCCCGCGTAATGTCTCATCCGATCGTTTTTACGATTATAGCACCCGTCTTCCCCCCTTGTCAATTATTTCATATATATTAAATGTAAATATTCATGAAAATTACATAAAAGTGATTGACAAGCACAGGTAAGGAGAATATAATAAATATCGAAAACGAGGTAAACCATCATGCCGACCAAACAGGAAAAAGTGGAAGAACTGGCAAAGCTGCTTTTATGCATGGCGCCGGTGTTCCGAAAAAACTACAACGTTCCGAAAGCTTCGGGCGGAAAAGCCGCTCTTTCTCCGCATCAGCTTTTCTGTCTGGTGATTTTACGGCAGAACGGAAAGACGGGCATGAGCGCTCTTGCAGAAAAGCTCGGCGTATCCAATCAGCAGCTCACGCGCATCGTCGGAGAACTTGTAGACGGCGGGAGAGCAGAGAGAGCCACCGACGAAACCAACCGGCGCCAGATCTATATTTCGCTGACCGCCAAAGGCGAACAAACGATCCGCGATTGTTTCCGCCTTGCGTGCAGACAGCTGGAAGAGCGCGTCTCTCCTCTGAGCGAAGAAGACATCGACGCGTTCATCTATCATATGAATGAGATCGTAAAACTGACGGACAAACTCGGCGGATAAACTCCTTCCCTTTTCGGAAGGAGTTTTTTTGTTCGGATTGACAAACGCACTTCTAATATTATATAATAAAAAGGCAAAAGTTATCCGCCCGCGGCGGCGAAGCGCTTTTGCGGAAATCACCTTATCGGAGGCAAAAATTATGTTTAACCTGCTTCTCCCCGGCTGGGTCGTGCCTACGATCGTCGTTGCGGTCATAGTCATCCTGGTCATCATCATCGTTGCCTGCTGCGTCGGCGCATACAACAAGTTCGTAAAAATGCGCAACTCCTGCGAAGAAGCCTGGGCGACCATCGACGTATACCTGCAAAAGAGATACGATCTTATCCCCAACCTTGTGGAAACGGTGAAAGGCTATGCCAAACACGAGAGCGAAACGCTGCAAAACGTAATCGCCGCGCGCAATGCCGCCATGGCGGCAAAGGGCGGCACAGAAGCCCGGATCAACGCGGAAAACGCACTCACGAGCTCTCTGCGCACCCTGCTCAACGTCGTCGTGGAACAGTACCCGCAATTGCAGGCAAACACGAACTTCCTCGACCTTCAAAATCAGCTCAAGCAGATCGAATCGGAACTTGCCAACGCGCGTAAATATTACAACGCGAACGCCAAGCAGATCAATACAAAGATGCAGACATTCCCCAGCAACCTCATCGCAAAGATGATGAAGCTCGAAAAGTTTGCCTATTACGAGATCGAAGAAGAAGCGCGCAAAAACGTAAAAGTTCAATTTTGACCTTTCAGGTAAGAGAATATGAAAAGATATTCTTCCGTTATCGTATGGCTCGGCATCGTTGCCGTCATGTTCGTGCTTTTTGCCGTCCTACCGAATTTTCTCGACTCGGACGAACCGCTGCGAAGAGACGATACCTATACCGTTCAGAATTACGAAGTGCGCTACGAACACGAGAGCGGCCGCACTTTTTCCGTAACAGAGACGATCACCGCCGTCTTCAACGAATATGGCAAGCACGGCATCATTCGCGATCTTCCTTATAACAGCGGCGAAGTGTACGGCGACATCTCTTCGGACGACGTTTTCGACGTTGAGATGTCGGGCGATTTCATCAGCGTCTACCTCGGCGACGCGAACGCAACGGCACCCGTCGGGGAACCTGTGACGTATACGCTGGAGTATACGTTCAAACTCCCCTCTTCGGCGGGACGCGACACGATCTACATCAATCTTATCGGCGGCGGTTGGACGACTGACATCGAAAACGCGGTTTGTACCCTCATATTGCCCGAAGAGCCGACCGGATCCGTTCTCGTCAACACCGACGACTTTACCGGAAACCATTCTCTCGACGGCAAAACGCTGACGGTGACGGCGAGCGGGCTTTCGCCCTTTACGCCCGTTACGGTACAATGCACGATGCCTTCCGGCACACTCGGCGGAATGTCGCCCGACGGCGGCGAAATTGCCGCGCTCCTCGTCGCGATCGCTTTCTTGGCGGCGGCCGTCGTCCTTGCGATCCTTTTTCCCAAGCACGATTTTACGCCCGTCGTCAATTTTACGCCGCCGAACGGCGCAAATCCGCTGCTCGTCGGCGCGATGATAGACGGAAGCGTACAAAACGGCGACATCACTTCGCTCATCTATTATTGGGCACACAACAAAAAACTGACTATCGACCTGACCAAAGAAGACGATCCCGTCCTGCACAAGATCGGCGAATTGGAGGCCGACGCGCCCGAATATGAAAGGGTCGTTTTTGAACGCATCTTCGCCAAGGATGAAACGGTGGCGGTCTCGTCCCTTTCGAATACCTTCTATTCGGCTGCGTCAAAAGCAAAAAAACTTGCGGAAAAGCAATGCCCGAAGATGTTCTCCAAAAATTCGGCGCTGCTTGCGGCCGCAGTCCTGATCGTATCGGCGCTCTTCTGCTTTTTGACCGTGCTCCTGCGCGGCCTGCATATTTCCTCGTCCGTCACGGCCATCGGCGGCATTTTGGCGGCAATCCCGCTGGCAGCGATCTTCGCGCTCGGCTATTGGTCGCTGAAAAACAGCCTGCGAGTCTCAAAACGGACACGGACCGGCATTCTGATCGGTCAAATCGCCATCGCGGCGGTGTTTACGGCCGCGGTATTCCTGCTCGTCCCGCAGACGCTCGTCCTCGACGCTTTAAAGCCTTTCCTGTGCCTCTTAGCTGCGGGAACGGCGATCGCCGCGCCCTATTCTCTGCGTTTCAGGAAAGAATATGTCGAGGCGATGAACCCGATGCTCGGATTCCGCGAATTTATCCGTTTGGCCGAAAAAGACAGGCTGGAAATGATGCTCGCGGAAGATCCCGAATATTACTACAACATCCTGCCCTATGCGCAGGTCCTCGGCGTTTCGGACATCTGGGAAGAGAAGTTCAAGGACATCAAAATGGATCCTCCCGCATGGGCGATCGCCCCGAACAATACGCTGTTTGACTTTATGGTCTTCAATGCGGCGATGCGCACCGCCACCCGCAGCATGGCAACGGCATTCGTTTCCCGCCCCGCATCCTCCGGAAGGAGCGGCGGCGGTTTCGGCGGAGGCGGCGGCTTCCACGGCGGAGGCGGTTTCGGCGGAGGCGGCGGCAGAAGCTGGTGACCGCACGGTCTCGGGCGGCCTTTCCGGATCAATCTTATACTGCGACAGGCGGCGCGAACAATGTTCGCGCCGCCTTGATTTTATTCATTTTTATTTTTCCGCGCCCGTGCCGCCGCAGTCGGAAATGCCGCATGTCCCCCGACGGACAGACGGCGTTTTTTATCGCCCCTTGTGCCCGGATGCTTCTTTTACCCGTCATACCGCAGCGTCTGTTAAGCCGTTTTCCGTCATGCCCCGCTCTGCACGCGGATAGAAAGGGAAAAGAGAACCTTTTCTCCCGCACCGATCTCGCTGTATGCGAATCCGCCGTCCAACTCCGTCGTGCAAGGCTCTAACCCCAAGGCGTAATCGCCCGCCGCCATGCTCTTCCACTCCACGAAATGCGGGAGCGTATCGCCCGACCATTCGAGAGAAAACGTTTTGCCGAGCGCCGCGTTTTTCAGTGAAATGCGAGGCGTTTTCAGTTTCAGGAAATAACACATCTCCTCTTCGTTCGGCACGGGCGCCTTCATCCCGCACCTGCTTTCGGCGTACCGTGCCGCCCACGACGTACGCGGAACAACTTCCTCCGCATCGTCAAAAAGCCGTGCGCCCGCGTCCAGCATGGGATACCCCACGTTGACGTGATACAAAAGGCAATAATTTTCCGTGCGCGTACCCCTGTTTTCCGGCGTGTCCGAAATTTCCAGCGTATCCGACCCTATTGCCGAAAACACGCGGCGGCGGAAGACCAGGTTTTTGCCGAACAGCTCCGTCTCGGAAATTTCCGCCTCGATGAGGATCCCCTCTTTTGAGCATTCCGCGCGCGTCACCTTTGCGGGCGCGTTGTGATGGGTACCGTGCAGTTCGAAACCGTCTCTGCCGCCGACGCTGTCCAGCCCGCAGGTATAGAGCATGCCGCCCTCGAAGCGGTTTGCAAACGGTATCTCCCGCGCGGTAAAGCCGTTTTTGCTGATAAACGAAATGTTCTGCCCCTCGTGATACAGCTGCATCACGTCCAACGCCTTGCTCTCATTGAGCAAAAAGCGCAATTTACCGTTGTCGCAGTCGAGAACGCGCAGACCGCGCTCCGGCCCTTCCGTCAGCTCATAGCGGCGGACTGAGGCGACCTGCATAAAATTGGAAATCCGTCCGTCCATATTCATTTACTCCTTTTCAACGGGGCGCCGCAATGCGGCGCCCCTGCCCGTTACAGATTGCTGAAAACTTTTAACGTCGTCAGCGCGTTCTCTTCCATCGCCTTCTGCGCGGAGAGCGCCATGTCATGGAAAAAGCCCGTCGGCTCCTTTTCCGCATGCGCCTTTGCCTCCGCGTATCCCGCATAGGACATATAACTGAAATAGTTGATCTTATTGATGCCGCGGCGGATGACCTCGCGGTATTCTTCATGCGAAATGCCGCTGCCGCCGTGCATGACGAGGGGAATATCCGTCTTTTCGCGCACCTTCGTGATGACGTCCATGTTCAGGACCGGTTTGACCTTATAGATGCCGTGCGCCGTGCCGAAAGCGACGGCGAGCGCATCCACGCCCGTCTTTTTGAGATAGTCGGGCACGAGGTCGGGATCGGTGTACAGATCTTCGGGGCGCTCCTCCCCGCCGCCCGCGCCGCCCTCGCGGTTGGGGAGCCTCCCAAGCTCCGCCTCGACGTCGACGCCGTGCGCATGCGCGTAGTCGACGACTTCGCGCGTGCCCTTCGCATTCTCTTCGTACGGAAGCGTCGAATAGTCGATCATGACCGAAGTGAACCCGAGCGCGATCGCCTTTTTGCAATAAGAAAAATCTTCGCCGTGGTCAAGATGCACGCACACGGGCACTTTGCTGCGTTTGGCAAGCTCGAGCATCACGGGACCGATTTTATCCAGCGGTGCGACGGACTCGTGCAGCTGCGCGTGTGAACAGATGACAGGCACGTTCAGCGTTTCCGCCGCATCCAGCACAGCGAGCAGACATTCGAGGTTGGGCGTATTGAACGCCCCGACCGCCGCTTTTTTCTTTTTGGAAATTTCAATGACTTCTCTCAATGACGCTAACATGTCTCACTCCTCTATGCTGACGATATCGTAGCCCAGATAGGTGGCAAACGCCTCTTCGAGCACCTCTTTCATGTGCCCGACGCCCACCGTGGTGTGGTGTTTGAACCCGCCGCGTGCAAGGCGCAGGAGCTTGTTCTGCAGATCGGGGATCTCTGCCACGCCGCCGCAGCCGAAGAATTCCTTTTCGATGGGCTCGCCCGTAAAGCGCGCCTCGCTCGCATATACTTTGAGTTTTCCGTTTTCGGTAAAGCAGTTGGAGAAAGTCATATCGAACGCGGCGATCCTGCCCTCGTTGCTGCCCCAGCCCGAACCGGGGTCGCCTTTTGCGAACATCTTGTGTTCAGTTACGGTACCTTTGCCCGCCATGAGAGACTGCGCGACAGGCCCGCAGTGGAAGAGGATGACCTTGTTTTCGTCCTCGCCGTAGTTATTGTTCCAGTCGAGGCACGCCGTAGGCTTGCCGCTCGCAAGGTTCATTGCACGCATGGTGATGGCAGAACAGAGGTCGATCTCGCAGGAGCAGACGATGCCGCGGTCGTTGAGTTCCGATATGAGCACGCACGGACAGACGCGCAAAATCGTTTCCATCTCGTTCCAGCACCTGAGCGTGATCGCGTCCAGCTTGTATTCTTCGATATATTCGTCGATGACGACGGAGATCTTTGCGAGCGTCAGCTTGTTCTTTTCGGGCACATGCGAAAAATCCGTATAGCTTTCCAGCCGCTTGACCTTGGCGAGCACCGCCTTGTCGTCGTCCTTCTTCTGCCCGACCTTGAACACGAGCTCGGAAAGATCGAAGCTCTCCACGTTGATGCCGTAGCGCTGCAAGGTCACTTCGTCGAAGCGCACCGTCTTGAACGCCGTCGTCCGCGCCCCGATGCAGCCGAGGTTGAACCGGCGCATGCCCTTGACTACGCGGCAGATCGCGGCAAAATCGTCCAGATTTTGGCGGAACGCCTCGCTCAAAGGGTGAACGACGTGCGGTTTCATCACCGTGAACGGGATCTTGTACTGATAGAACACGTCCGTCACGGAGAATTTTCCGCAGAAGGCGTCGCGGCGGTGCGCGAAGTCCATTTTTCCGATCTCGTCGGGGTACGCCTGCATGAGAATGGGCACATTCGCGTCCTGCAATGCCGCCGCCGCGCCGTTTTCGTCGATGAAGATGGGCATGCACAGAATGACGCCGTCGTACTCCCCCTCGTGGCTTTTCAGCCAGTCGTGGTACAGCCTGCCCTCTTCGCGCGTTTCCACCGCGCCGTAACGGGTCGCGTTCTCGTCCATCGCCAGATACTCGTACCCTGCGTCGGTGACTGCCTTGATCATATCCGCGCGAGCGCCCGCGATGAGTTCTGCGGGCATAAACCCGCGGTTGCCGAAATACAATACGAATTTCATCTCAATAAAACTCCTTTACCGTCCGATAGATTTTTTTGTATCTTCTATATTGCTCCCCGTATGCGGCATGCGCCGCCTTGTCGGGGAGATATTCGCCCGCATACTGCACGAAGATCTTTGCCGCTTCCGCAAGGTCTTTCGCCGCGCCCGCCGCCGCGGCCTGCAACATCGCGCAGCCGCACAATCCCCCTTCGGAAGAGCGCAGCGTGCGGAAAGGGATATTCTGAATGTCCGCTTTCAGGCGGAGCCATTTCTCGGAATTTGCGCCGCCGCCCGTCGCGACCGCAGATTGGATGCGGATGCCGTACCGTTTGACCGTTTCGGCGTTCAGCCGCATCTCCATCGCCGTGCCTTCCAGGATGGACTTGTATACGTCTGAATCGGATGCGGAAACGGTGAGATTCAGCATCGCGCCCTTCGCGTTGATGTTCTGATACGGCGTCGCCGCCCCCGCAAAGTACGGCAGCGTCAGAATGTCCGTAGGGCCTTCGCGCATCCCCTTTTCGATATAGGCAAAAAAGGACTCTTCTTCCCCCTTATATCCGTGCAGAAGAGCGTTTTTGAACCAGTTGACGAGCAGCCCGCTCGAATAGTTGAACATGTATGTGCAGTACAGCCCGTCCACCGCATACGGAACGACGGGATACCCTTGCTTGCCCATGCGGACATCGGCGGAAACGGCGTCAAAGACCGCCGTCATGCACTCGACCGTGCCCAACCCGTCCACCGCGTCGCCCGCTTTTACCGCGCCCGCGCCGAGCGCCGAGCAGATCTGATCGTGCGAACCAAGGACAAGTGTCACGTCGTCCGTGATGCCGAGCTCTCTCAGCAAAGCCTTTTTCACTTTCCCGACAATGCTACCTGTCGGCCGTGGTACGGAAAAAAGAGATACGTCCACCCCGAAAGCGGACAAAACTTTTTGATCGAACGCGCGCTCCGCGATATGGAACGCGCCCGTGCGCGCGGCGAGGCCGTAATCGACGGCGCGTTCGCCCGTGAGAAGATAGCCTAAATAATCGCAGATGAGAAGGATCTTATCCGCCCTTTCAAACACCTCGGGCGCATGTTTTTTGATCCATAAAAGCTTGGAAAGAGAGAACATGCTCTGCGGCAAAACACCGACGCGGGCGTACAACTCCTCCGCACCGAATTTTTGCAAAATCTCTTCCGCCTCTTCCTCTCCGCGAGGGTCGGTGTAGAGCATGGGCAAAAACAAAACGTCGCCGTCTTTGTCCAACAGAACGAACGATTCGCCGAACGTTGAAATGCACATCGAGGAAAATCCGCCCCGCATTGCGGCAAAGCGCATCATCTCTTTGACGCGCGAAAAGACCCCCGCAACGTCGACGTATTTCTCCCCGTCCCGTTCCAGAAGCGGATATTCCTCGCTCTTATAAGCGAGGATTTCTCCCCTCTCCGAAAAAAGCTGGCACTAGCAGCAGGTCGTGCCCACATCCAGGCTCAAAAAGTTCATGCGGACGTCCTCCGTCTCTTTTTTTCGTCCCCATTATACTTGCTTTTTCCTCTGCGATATAGTATCATTTGTATAAAAATATGGTAATTTCGTATCGGAGTTTACGCATATGAAAGACTACGACCTGCAAAAGATGCGGGAACTGCTGCACGACTTCTACAACCTGACAAATATGAAGATCTGCATTTACGACAGTGCGGAAAACGAGCTTTGCTACTATCCCGAAAAGCTGACGCCGTTCTGCCGTACTCTTCGCGAAGATGAATTTGCGGACGAAAAGTGCCGTGCGTGCGACAGGCGCGCCTTTGCCGAGTGCAAAAGGACGCACCGCCGCGCCGTGTATACCTGCCACGCGGGGCTTGTGGAGTGCTTTTCCCCCATTTTATACAACGACAATATCATCGGATATATCGTCATCGGGCAGATACGCCCGAAAGATGGCAAGCCGCGGCAAGAAAATGCCGCTCTGCAAAAGCTGTATGAGAAACTCCCCACGGCGGATATGGACAAGATCAGCTCTGCCATCCATATCCTCGACGCGTGCGCGGGCTATGAGTACCTGAAAACGCTCGTTTCCGATTACGATGCGCGCATCGACGCGCGCATCGCGGCATACATCGAAGAAAACCTGACGGGCGATCTGTCCGTGGCGGCGCTGTGCCGCAAATTTCACCTTTCACGCGCCGAACTGTACTCTCTTTTCCGGGAATATTTCTCCTCCTCCGTTGCGGATTTCGTCAAAAACAGGCGCCTGCAAACGGCGCGGAGATTTTTGGAACAAACGCGCCTCCCCGTGAATAAAATAGCGCAGCTATGCGGCATCTCCGATTATAATTATTTTTCCAAGCAGTTCAAAAAGGCTTTCGGTCTGTCCCCTACGGAGTGGAAAAAACGCGCACAAGTCTGATCTTTCGATCGCAAAGCGCCCGCGCGGTAACCCGCGCGGGCGCTTTGATTCGGCCGGTGCTTTATTCTGTTTATAAACACAACGCCCGCCGCCGAGTTTCGGCGGCGGGCTGATTTTGCCATAAAATATTATTCTTTTTTGATGCCGTCGGCGATCTCGACGCCCGAACTGGTCCCCACCCTGTCGGCGCCCGCGTCCACCATCTCGCGGAACTGCTCGGCGTTTTTGATGCCGCCGGAAGCCTTCACGCGGCAGGCACCCTTGACCGTCTGCTTCAGAAGGCGCACATCTTCCGCTTTCGCGCCCGCACCGAAATAGCCCGTACTCGTCTTGACAAACGCCGCTCCCGCGTCGCGCGCGCATTCGGCGGCCTTGATCATCTCGTCGCGCGTCAGAAGAGACGTTTCGATGATGACCTTGACGGGGCAATGCTTTGCCGCCGCCACTACCTTTTTGATCTCCTTTTTCACATAGCCGTAGTCCCCGTTTTTGATCGCGGAAATGCTGGCGACCATATCGATCTCGTCCGCGCCGTCGGCGATGGCGCGCTTGGTCTCGTACACTTTCGTCTCCGTCTTGTTTTCGCCCATGGGAAACCCGACGACGCACGCAATTTTAATAGCCTGCGCGTCTTTGAGGCAGCGGAAGCACTCGTCTACATACACCGGCTGAACGCAGACCGAATAAAAGCCGTACTCTTTCGCCTCGCGGCAGAGCCTGCGGATGTCCTCGCGCGTCGCCGTCTGTTTGAGGAGAGTATGGTCGATCATTTTCAGAAGCCGCTTGATCTCGAGAATTTTTTTCTGACGGCGGAATTCTTCGAACTCTTCCCGCTCGTCCGCACTGATGCGGAGCGGATCCTTCTCTTCGGTCGCAGGAGCCTTTTGTTCCGTTCCGCTCTCTTTAATCTCTTCCTTTTCCTCTTCGGCCGTTTTTACTTTGACCTCGGTCTCTTCGGGTGCATCCGCCCTCTTTTTTCCGAACATCGTCTATCTCCTTTCGCCGCCGAAAAAAGCACGGACAAGCGGGCGGCGCCTGATCTTTTTGTCCGATACCGTAAACGCGCTCTCGGCGAGGGCAAGCCCCTCGCCCTGATCCCGGTTATAATACACTTCGGCGAGCGTTTCTCCCTTTTCGGCATGATCGCCCCGCCGCTTTTTCAGGAGAATGCCGACCGCATGGTCCACGCCTTCCCCCTCTCTTTCTCTGCCGCCGCCGAGCGCGGCGCACGCCCTGCCGAGCGCTAGGGCGGAAACATCCACCCAGCCTTCCTCCTTTGCCTCGACGCAAAAGACATTCTTCGCCAGGGGAAAATTGCCGTAGACCTGCCGTCCGTCGCCGCCCTGCGCAGAGACGATCTCGGCAAGCTTTTTCAGCGCGGCGCCCGAACGCACGCATTCATGCACGGCCTCTATCGATTCTTCCTTAGAGCATCCGTTTGCTGCCTGCAGGATCTTCGCCGCATGGAACAGGGAAAGCTCGGAAAGGTCGTTCTCCTTTTCCCCGCGCAAAATCTGCAAGACCTCGTTGACTTCGGCATTGCAGCCGATGTTGTCGCCGAGCGGCGCGCCCATATCGGTGACGGCGGCGAGCGTCTTCCGCCCCGCCTTTGACCCGATCGAAACCATCAGCCGAGCGAGCTTTTCCGCCTCGTGCGCCGTTTTCATAAAGGCGCCGTCGCCGCATTTGACGTCCAGCAGGATGATGTCGGCAAAAGACGCCAGCTTTTTGCTCATGACCGACGACGCGATGAGCGGAATGCTGTCCACCGTGGCGGTCACGTCGCGCACGGCGTACATGCGCTTGTCGGCGGGCACCGTTTCCGACGTCTGCCCCGAAACAGCGCCGCCCACTCTCTCTACCTGGCGTTCGAACTCTTCGGGCGAAAGATCGACCCGAAGCCCGGGAAAACTCTCCAGCTTATCCAGCGTGCCGCCCGTGTGCGCCAGACCGCGGCCCGAATACTTTGCGCATTTGACCCCGAGCGCCGCCAGAACGGGCACGAGGACGAGCGTCGTCGAATCGGACACGCCGCCCGTGGAATGTTTATCGGCATACACCCCTTCCGCCTTCGGGCGGGGCGCGCATGTTCCGCTCTCCGCCATCGCGCGCGTGAGGCAGAAACACTCCTCGTCCGTCATGCCGTTAAAGTACACAGCCATGCAGAACGCGGCGATCTGACTGTCCGCGGCGCTCCCGTCCGCGACCTTTTTTACGAAAAAAGAGATCTCCTCTTCGTTAAGTTCCCTGTCCTGCTTTTTCGCCTCGATCACGTCATATACCCGCATTTCGTCAAAACCTCCCCTTATCCGATAAAAACTGCCCGCCCGCAGGGGCGGTCCGGGTGTTATATTGTTTCACGAAAATATCTTCCGAAAGGAGACACGCGCCGTGAATCTTCTCGCATCCTCCCTGTTGGGCGGACTGTATCTCATGATCCTGTTCGGGCTGTGTTTTGCCCTGGTGACGGGGGTGCGCTGCGCCCGGCTCTACGACAAAATGCGCCGCTCGCGCTCTGCCGAAAGCAAAGAGGAAAAAGATGAAAAGGCCGCGCAGCCCGCAAAATCTGCCGCCGAAAAACCTTCGCAGGAAAAGGCAGGCGAGAAAAAAGAACAGCGCGTCTACTACATTGTGGAAAAAAAGCGCGCCTCCCGCCCGCGGCCGAAATATTCCGAACCGAAAAAGATACGGTTCGAATAGGCGCTCAGTCTTTGTAGACGGTCGCGTTGCCGCCCTCTTCCCAAAGGCGTTCGAGATGATAGAAAAGGCGGGATTCGTCGTTGAATATGTGGACGATCACGTCGCCGTAATCGAGGACGCCCCAGCGCCCCTCGCGCGTACCCTCGGTGCGGCGGGGCTCCAACCCCTCTTCCGAAAGTTTTTCTTCCAGATTGTCGCACAGCGCCTTGACCTGCGTCGTGCTGTGTCCGCTGGCGATGACGAAATAATCGCACAGCGTCGTCTTTTCGGACACGTCGATGATGAGAATGTCCTCCGCTTTCTTCGCCGAGAGCAGCGCACAGATCTTCTCCGCTAATTTTCTCTGTTCGGTCATACTTTTTTTCTGGCTCCTTTGTAATATTCAAAAGCCCTGAACGTGAGCGGATAGATCTCCCCGCCCTGTTTTTTCAGGTATTTGAGTTCGTGTTTCAGGCTGCGGTACATGCATTCGTTGAGATCTTCCTCAAACAGTTTTCTGAGCTTTGCGATCCCCTTGAAATCCCGCCCCGGTTCGAGCATATCCGATAAAAAGATGAGCTTTTCAAGATCGCTCATATTCGGCCTGCCCGAAGTGTGATAGCGCACCGCATTCAGAATGTCTGCATCTTCGACGCCGAAAGCATGCTCCGCCACATACGCCCCCGTGTATTGGTGCAGCACAGGCGCGGGCACTTTTTCTTCCAGGGTGAAGCCCGCAAGTTCGGGTGCGCCGGGCGCCATGTTTTTCGCTACGTCGTGCAGTCCCGCTGCCAGAAGAACGCTCTCTTCGGGCAGCTTATATTTGTTTTCCAGCCGCGCGGCCGTCAGCGCGACGCGCACCGTATGTTTTCTTCTCGACGGTTTCAGATACGCGAGCGCCTCTTTGATCCCCTTCACGCGGTAAAGCTCGTTCGCCTCGATATAGTCGATGACGGCTTCCGGCAGATAGGGTTTCAGATCCTCTCCGAACGCGGTCAATACGCGCGCCTTGGTCGAAGAGATGTCCCGCCCCATATATTCTATGCTGATGAACCTTTTTTTGAATTTCGCAAAAAAACGCAGCTGTTCGGTGGGGAAATTCACCCTGTCCCCTTCGCGGTTGCAGACGACAAGCTCGGCAAGAGAAAGAATGGTCTCCGGCTCTTTCCATGTATAAAAATCTTTGAGCATGTCCGCCCCGACGAGAAAATAGAGCTGCGCGTCGGGGTATTTGTTCCTGAAATAGCCGAGCGTGAGATAGGTATAACTCGTTCCGCCCGCGTTCAGCTCGTACGCGCTGACTTCGCAGTTTTTCAGGGAAGAAAAGGCGAGCTTTGCCATCGCAAGCCTGTCTTCGGGCGCGGCGAGCGCCCTGTCCCGCTTGTGCGGCGGGATATAGGCGGGCACCACGATGACCTTGTCCGCGCCGAGCGCGCTCTGCGCCGCACGGACGATATTGATGTGTTCGGTATGCACGGGGTCGAAACTGCCCCCGAAGATCGCAATTTTCATCTCACTCACTTCTCTTTACAATCCCATCCGTTCACGGATATACTTTGCCCTGTTTTTGCCTTATTATACCATAATGCGCTGAGACTTGCAACGTTTAAAAAAAGAAAAAAACGGACAAAATCAAAAGGGCCGCCCGCAAGCCTTCGGCAAAATACAGAAGAGCGGCTTCATCCGTCCCGTGAAAAAATTCGATTTACCCCTCTTTACAGACACGCTGTTCATAACCTCAGCCGCATTTTTGCTGTTTTTCTGCATCTTCCGTTTTTATACCCCCGCCCTTTGGGGCGCGGCGGCGGCCGCCGCCCTGACTTCGGCGGCAACGGGCGCACTGTGCTTTTTTTTCCTCAAACGCAGACGGGAAAAGCGGCACCTGGCCGCAGAAGACAAACGGGAGACCCAAAAACTCGCCTTTCACCTGGCGATGGATTCGCCCGAAAATACGGCGGAACGCATCGCGAAGGCGCTCGCCGCAAAATGCGGCAAAGACGCGAAGATCGCAGGCGGCCGCATCGAGGCGGACGGCGACGAATATTATCCCATTTTCCGCCTGGAACCCGCCACGGCAGACGAACTTGCCCCCATCGTGCGGCGGGGCGGACAAACGAAAAAGACGGCGCTCGCCTCGTCGTTCACGAAAGAAGCGGAAGCGCTCGCGCTTTCCTTCGATATCGCGCTGATGAACGCGGACGAAGTGTACGCCCTGCTCAAAGAGACGGGCCAGCTGCCGCAGTCGTACATCATGGGCGCGGAACGCAAACGCAGCCTGAAAAACGGCATCCGCCTGCGCCTCAGGCGCGCGAGCGCCAAGGGATACCTCCTTTCGGGCGTCACGCTGCTCCTTTTCAGCACGGTCGGCGCCTTTCCCGTGTATTACATCGTTTCGGGCGGACTGTTGCTCTCCGCCGCGGTGCTCGTACGCATTTTCGGAAAAACATAAAAACAGGCGGCGCGGCAAATTTGCCGCGCCGCCGCGCCGTTTTATTTTCTCAGAATAAAAAATTCGGCCGCAAACGGCACAACTCACCATCGTCACACAAAAATCGCCGCAAGCCCGCTTTCTGTCAATTCCGTTTCCGTTACTTTAAGTTCCGTTTCATTACAATTCTTTCCGTTCTCTTGCCAATTCCAAAACTCTTGCCATTATCGTTTCAAAGAAAACACGCCTTTCATCGTCTGACAATGCCGTTATGTCGGGCGTTCCGACAGTAACGACTTCGAGTTCTGTTTTCAGCACGTTTATCACCTCCTCGCACTTGATTTTTTGAGAGGCAGAAAAATACCCCTCACTATTTAGGCTCGAAAACGGCAAAAAGCAAGGGGCTAAAAGAAAAATTTTACAATTTTTTTATGCGTTGGCTTTTTCTCCGTTTCGACACTTGAAATTATACACCGTTTTTCGCTTTGAGTGTGAGTAGGTGAAAGTATACTTTCAGTAGCAATACCGACACTTTCCGATACTGCAGGTATACTAAACAGCGAAAAACCGCCGATATACAGATACCGACGGCATATAAAAGGCGCTTGCTCAAATACCGCCGCACGGGAGATAAAGGCGGATCGCCAAGCGGTTCAGCGGCGAACGCCCGTTCCCGTGCGCTTTTGAGTTTCGCCTTATTCCGTTGTTGTTATGGCGGGTGCTTGAACGGCGAGGCGCAGCCGAGCCGCTCGTTTATTCAAGCACCCGCCACAGTGCCAAAGTCATATTTTTGCGTTGTCATATAGTTGAAAAAAGCGTTCTTTTATGCTATAATTTATTTGCTCATATAGAGCGATAAACAGTAATTTAGCGGAGCAAAAATATTATGGAGCATAGAGTAAAAGTTACGGTATTAGACAAAAAATTATTCCCCGAATTGCAAGCACAATATAAAACTGCTTGAAACTTTTGAATATAAACCTGAAAAATATGCCGAAAGGGTTAATCATATTTTTGAAGTACCCGGTCTTTCACTTTTTGAATGCTACGATATGACCGAGAAGCTTTATAAAGAAGTGAAAAAAATTGCAACGGAGATAA
>CALVMD010000013.1 GCA_944342025.1 uncultured Clostridia bacterium
CTTCGCTTTACTCTTCTTAGTATTGCCTTTCGTACTTGTCTTTCGTCTTTAAGTCTATGCAGTTGTCAATCTTCTTGAATCTCTTCAACAGAAGAGAAAGGATGCTGCCTCAATCGACAGCTTAGACATAATATCACTTTTACTTTTATATGTCAAGCAATTTTTCGAATTTTTTTGAATTTTATCGAATCGGACGAATATAGCACCCTCCGAATGCTTTTTCTATCCTTAATATTATAATATGAAAAGCCAAACGGGCGGTGCGCGTTTCGCGCACCGCCCGTTTGAACGTTTTTATAGGTGTCAGCGGAGGAAAGCCTCGAAAGCCGCCTTCATCTTTTCATACGCTTTTTCAGCAGCCTCTTCGTCCTTGGCGCGGACGGAGTAATAGATCTTGAGCTTGGGCTCGGTACCGCTCGGGCGGACGCAGATGAAACTGCCGTTTTCCAATTCGTAATACACGGCGTTGGTCTTGGGGATGTTCAGCGTTTCCTCCGTACCGTCCGCCAGCCTGCGCACCGATGCGGAATAATCGCGCACCGCGACGACGTTGTAGATATCAAATTTTTCCGCCTTTTTCGTCTTGCAGGCGTTGACGACGGCGTTCATCTCCTTCATCGCGTTCAGTCCGGAATATTTGATGCTGATATTCCTGTCGAGAACGTAGCCGTAATGCGCGTAAATGTCCATCAGGCGGCCGTAAACGCTCTGTTTTTTATAAGTGTAATAGCAGACCATCTCTGCGCAGAGCATGCTCGCAACGACCGCGTCTTTATCGCGGCTGCCCTCCGTGCCGCGCAGATAACCGCAGCTCTCTTCGAAACCGAACAGGAAAGTATGCGAATGATCCGCCTCGTATTCCTTGATCTTTTCGCCGATGAATTTGAACCCGACGGGAACATCGACAAGCTCCACGCCGAAATCGTCGCAGATCGCTTTCGCCATGCCGGTCGTGACGAAACTCTTGACGACGACGCCGTTTGCGGGAAGTTTTCCGTCCTCTTTAAGCCGCGTGAGGATGTAATCGAGGAGCAGGATGCCGACCTGATTGCCCGAAAGCGCGACGAACTCGCCTTTGTCGTCTTTGACGGCGACGCCCAGGCGGTCGCTGTCGGGATCGGTGCCGAATACGACGTCGGCATTGATCTTCTGCGCGAGCGCGATACCCATCGAAAGCGTCTCTTTAAATTCGGGGTTCGGAACTTCGACCGTAGAAAATTCGGTATCCTTTTTCACCTGTTCGGGCACGACGGTGACGTTGATCTTCAGCTTTTTGAGGATGGTCGTCACGGGCACATAGCCGCTGCCGTGCACGGGCGTATAGACGAGTTTGAGGTCCTTGCCGACCTTTTTGACCGCCTCGGGCGAGAGGGTGAGTTTGGTCAGTTTTTTATAATAGCTCTTATCGACGGACGCAGGCACCTTTTTGATGAGGGAGGAACCCGCCGCCTCTCTGACCGAGAAATAATCGGCGATCTTTTCGATGAATCCTACGACGACTTCGGTCGCCTCGGGAGACATCTGCGCGCCGTCTTCGCCGTACACTTTATAGCCGTTATATTCTTTGGGATTGTGGCTGGCGGTGATCATGATCCCGGCGATCGTGCCGAGTTTGCGCACCGCATACGAGAGCATGGGCACTGGATGCACGTCGGAGAAGAGATACGCGACGATCCCGTTTGCAGCGAGGACGCCTGCCGCCGCGCGCGCGAATTCGTCCGATTTGCGGCGGGTATCGTAAGAAATGACGACGCCCCGTTTCATCGCAACGGCGCCGAGCGACTTGATATATTCGGAAAGCCCCTGCGTGGCGCGGCGGACGGTGTATACGTTCATCATGTTCGTTCCGTAACCGATAATGCCGCGCATGCCCGCCGTACCGAATTCGAGTTCGGCGCCGAATCTGTATTCGATCGCCTTGTCATCGCCGGAAACGGACGCGAGCTCTTTCTTCCCCTCCTCGTTCATGGCGGGAGAATTCAGCCACTTTTCATACTCTGCTTTATAATCCATATCATATACCTCCGAAGGGCGAACCCTTCTAAATTTTATCCTTTAAAGCGCGTTTCGCGCACGGGATCAAAGTTCGAAATCGTCGTAAAAATTTTCCTGCTCTTTCGCCTCTTTCGGCTTTACGATCTTGTCTTCCGCCAAAAAATATTTTTTCTTTTCAAAAGTATAATAGGAAACAAACTGAATACACACGAGCATGACAAAAGACATGGGCACCACTAAAAGGAGCGCCGCACCGAAAGAGCAGAACGCCCCGCCCACGCCGAGGCAGAGGATCAACAGGCAAGTCACCAAATACGTAGAAAAAAGGGTTCCGAAATTACCGCGGCATTGAGAAAAGCCTTTTCTGAACGCAGCCGACAATTTGCATTGATCGCTCACAAGGGCGGGTACCATGCTGTTGAAAACGGTGAGTTTGACCGCCTGCGAAACGAGGAACAGGGCCACCGACAACATCAGCGCGGCCGCCGTCGCCACGACGGCAAACGAAATGATGTTCAGAAGGATGAGAAAAAATACATAGCAAAGCGCCAATACCGCAGCGTCGTAAACAAATGTAACAGGGACATAAATGACCTGCCACAGCGCAGCTTTTCCGAGATTTTTTATATATGCGGAAGAAAAGGGCGTCTTGGCATAGCTGGACATATTATCGTCGATCAGCCCGCCGAGCACAAAATTGCCCATGCCGCTGAGAAAACGGAAAAGCAAAAGCACAACGACGGCGGATACGACGACGAACACCAGCCTTCCCGTTTCCGCAGAAATCAGCCTGCCGAGCGCGGCAATCCCGGAACTGAATTCCGACGGAAATCCGTTCAGAAATTCCGTATTGCCCGAGACGAGAGCGCGCAGAAAGTCCTTGATCAAAACAACGAGAGATGAAAATTCTTCGCTGCTGAAAATAAACGCGACGTTGGGAACGATGAGCGCAGCAGCCAATCCAACGCATACGACGGAAATAATGATCTTATAAAGCAGAAATTTATAATTGAGCGAAAAATTATCGATCAGCAGATGAAAGGCATTTTTGAAAAGCACCCTGCTCCCTCCTCAATATCTTTTTCTGAGATCGGCGCGCTCCTCTCCCGCCGCATCGAAATACGCGACGAACATGAGCGCACAGAAATACAGAAAAAGCAAAATGAAAATGATCTCGATAAAAACAAACACGGGCACGATCACGTCGAACGCGCTGCAAACGCCGACAACCAACAAAAGCAGCGCCACGCCCGCCAAATAGGGCAACATTACGGCCAAATACAATTTTTTCCTTTTGGACGAAATCGCCTGATTGGCAAACACCATCGCATCCGCAAAGCTGTATCCCGTAATCTGACGGCAAGGCAGCCAAAGCCAAAACAAAGAAAATATATAGGACAATAAGAGGCACATACCCAGCGCGACGACGATCGCCACGACCGTGCGCGCCGCGCCCCCGAACGCGATGACGGCGACATACACGAGCCCCGACGCAAGCAACGCCCATAGTTCGTAAACCGCGATCGCGACGATCAGCATCAAGAAGGTGGAAAGAAAATTATAATTGATCCTGCCGAAGATCCCCTTCAACGAGCGTGACCCTATGCGCATATGCTTTTCTATAAACGCCAGGATCATCGGCATGAAAATCGCCAAGCACGCGAAACATACCAGCGCAAACGGCCAACGGCTTCCGTTGATAAACGAGAAACAGTTGAACACGGTGACAAACGAAACTTCGGCATTCAGTTCGAGCAGATTTCTGGCGATCGTCTCCAAACTCTGCAGATCGAGCGCCAACGCAAAAAAGTAGGAGGGAATGAGCGCAAACAGGAACAGGAATATGAAATTTTTGAAAACGTATTTCCATGCACTGCCGATATAACCCACGTTTTGTCCTCCGTACCGCGTCCGTGCGCCATGACGCACCGCACCGAAGCAGACGCTTACCGGATACATTATATAATAAAAAAAGCGTGATGTAAAGCCTTTCCCGAATTTTTATGCCAAAGTTTTGCGCCAAACCGCGCTTTCGACGGCATCACGGTCGTCTTTTTTAGGCAAACGGTACTTTAAAACGGCGTCCGATTTTCTGTTTTGTCTCAAAATATGCGTTTTTGCGCCGCAAAACGCTTTCCCGCCAAACGCAATCGGGGCGCCCGCAAAAGCGGGCGCCCCGATCAGACCTGCGTCATGAGAAGCTGCAACAGATAATTGTAATACACGCCGAGATAATCCTCGGCGATCTTGTCCTCTCGGTAATCCGCAAGAGCCTCCTCTTTGTCCTCATATGCGAGATAGTATGCCTTGACCTCCGCATAGCGTTCGCTCATGGGCAGAGTATAATCGACCTCGTATGGCGCCTCGCCCGGATCGATCCCGGACGAAGGCCCCGAGCCCTCTTCCCCCGCATACAGGTCTTCGAGATCTTCTTCCAACTGTCGCCGTATGTCGGCGACGGCGGCGTCCAGTTTTTCTTTCAGATCGGCCAGGATCTTTTCCAGAATGCTCGAACGCGCAGTCCGCCGCGCCGACGCCGCGGCGCGCTCTCTGTACGATTCACGCGCAAATTCGTCCTCCTCGGCGGCGATTTCACGCTCCGCCCCGTCGATCAGCCGCTGCGCCAATACATCCGTTCCCACAGCCATAAAAACACCTCCTCAGCATGCGCGGGAGTAACCCGCCGTCAGCGCTTCGACGCGACCTTCCTTTCTCGCGACGATGCAAAAACGGAACCGCGTCCCCCGCAACGACGTGCGCATCTTCTTGGTCTCCCCCGTCAGACACACGTCGAACGTTCGGCTGCCCCACTCGCTCTCCGCCGTCACGGTAAATTCACCCGACGCGGTCAGCGCGATCTCTTCGAGTATGGCGGGCGCACCGTCGAACGGCGGCAAAACGCGCCCGTACCATCTCCCCGGCACGTCACCCGTCCCCCGCAACGCGCGCACCCCGCCGTCCGCATAAAAACAGGCGATCGCGCCGGCAGGCGAAGGCATGCGCGAAAGAGCAGTGCGGCGCCCCTTCATGAAAAGTGCGCCCGAGCCGTCCTCCGCAAATACGGCGGTAACCGCGCCGTCTTCCGTATCGCCGCAAAAATACACCTTCCCGCCGCAGGCCGCCGCCGCGCAGCAGCCGCCCGAAAACACGCCGGCGTATGCAGGATAAAACGCCTCCGCACCGCCCGCGTCCAGCCGATACAGCGTACCGTCCGCGAGGAAAAAGATCTCACCGTTCTCCCCGCAGACCGACCCGCGGCAAATCTTTGCGAAAGGCGCGTCTATATCCGTCAACTCAAATCCGTCCTCTTCACCCGCGACGGTCAGCTTCTGCACGCCGAATTCACGGACGAGAAAGAACGCGCCTTCCGTCTCCGCAAAGGCAAGGATCTCCCCTCTTTCGTCGGGAAGATCGATATATCCGCCCTCCTCTTCAAAATCGTGCGCGTCGAGCAATGCGGAAAAGCGCACGCGCGGGACGCCGTTTTCCGTTCCGGCTGTCCACAGCCTGTCGTACGCATACCCCGCGCAGGAAAAGGCGGGAATATCCGTACAGACAACGGCGCCCCCGCTTTTAACGAGGCACACGTCCTCTCCGTCGGACAGCACCAGCGCTTCCTCTCCGTCATACAGCCGAGCCGCGGCGGGCGGCGCGGAAAAAGTCAGACCCGTATCCGAAAAAGCGCCGCCGTCGCCCGCACAGAAATACAACTTGCCCGCCGCATACGCGGCGGCGCACATCCCCGCCGATGTGCGCAAAAAATACAGTCTTTCCGGTGCACAGTCTTCGGGAAAAGAAAATTCGCCAGCCCCGCCGCAGTATATCGGTTCGCCCGCCGTCTTGACAAGGCTTCCGTTTTCAACGAGCAGCCCCTCTGCGCTCGCCCCTTCTCCCGAAAAATCGCATGCGACGCGCGTGAGGCTGCCTTTCGGCGAAAAAACCTGTTTTCTGACTCCGATCATATCCACCGCCTCGGCCTTATGTGCCCGTTTTTCTGTCTGCCCGCCGCGGCAAGCGCGTCTTTATAGCGCGCGTCCAGCTCGGCGGCGCGGTCGAGCGCACCTTCCATGAGCGAAAATTCGCACGCCGCGCCGAGCGCCAGAAAGCGCCCGCCGCATCCGAAATCCGTCTCGTCCCCTTCGCTCTTCACGTCGGGTCGGAAACGGTACCGCACCGTCGTTTCGCCCTTGCGGACGAAAATACCGTCAGCGTCAGCGCGGAAATGGAGCTTTTCCCCGTTTTCGCCGTGCACCGCAAGCACCTCGACGGGCCGCCCGGAAAAGGCGGAAAACAAAATTTTTCCGTCCGACAGGAACGTCTCCTCCCTGATGAGCGGGACAAAGTCGAGCGCCGCCTCGTTTTCGGTCAGGTTGAAACAGCGCAGCATTTGCGCCGCGTCCCTTTGCAGGGCGGCCGTATCCGTCCCGCCGGCGCCCGCCAGATAGTCGGAAAGATCCCGTCTCCCCGCCAATTCCGCCGCCGCCCGCATGATCTCTTTGACTTTCATTTTCACCTCCCGCGCGGCCAAGCGCCGCGCCTTCGTGCGGCAAAAGCCGCTTTTGACCACAAACGGCAAAAAGCGGGCGGAAAGCGCCTCCGTGCCGCCGCTCTCCTCCCGCCGCCGTTCACATCGTCAGGCCTCGGTAATGCCGGACAGCATCGCCTGTCCGCAGGGACGGGTGCAGATGAGGTCGGCATACTTCACGAGCGTCGCCGTATAAACCGGCTTGCCCGCGACCTGTTTGAGCACTCTCCCGTCGTCCCCTTCCAACCACTTCCAGTCGCACAGCTGATGCAGGCAGAAATCCTGCGTATTGAGCAGATACATCGTGCCGTCGGGGCAGAACCTGTCCGCAACGACGGGAATGCCGTTGTACGAAATGGTACGGTAACCGCCCTCCAGCTCCATGACGTCGGTATTGCGCTTGCTTTCGGAAAACAGCTTCTGCAAGGCGCGCTTCACGCCCCAGCTGCACACGATAAAGTCCACACGGCTGCCTGCCGTCTCTTCCAACCTGTCGATGGCCGTCTGGATCGCAGTCTCGGTGATCGCACCGACGCTCGTCTTGATGTACGGGATCATCCACTTGTGCGTAGCCCTGTCAATGCCGTAAAGGGAACCCGTCGTCTTAAAGATCGCGCCGAGGCCCGTAAGTTCGAGGTTATACGACCCCTGCACGCATACCTGGGCGCCCTCGTCGACGCCTGTGAGCGTCCCGCCCGAAACGGTGAACGTTTTATTGTCCCTGTCCACGGACAGAATGCGTCTGCCCTCCGCGCCCGATACGGCGCTGCCCTCATCGAGAAAATCGACGACCATCCCCTCGACGATGTTCTTCACGCTGCCGACCGTGACCGTCGTGCCCGACACGGACGACACCTCCGCAAGGACGCCGCTGCCGTCGCCGAACAGCATCCTGCCGAAATTGAAGGACGAAGAGCGGACCAGCCCTTCCATCTCCGCGCTGAGCAGGTTCACGAACGCACCCACGTTATTTTCGGACGCGCGCACAGCCTTGTCGCTGATCTCGATGGTACCGTACAGGTTTTTGAGCGTGGTGACGAACTGTTCGTAATTGTTGCCCGCAGCGGAAGGGAGATCCCCCTCTTCCGTACCCGCGCCCACGCCGCCGTTGACGCCGTAACGGGCGAGCCTTCTCACCTCTTTGCCCCACACGTCCGCCGTAGACTGCCTGATCCTGGCAAGAAGGGGATTAACCGCCGTGTTCAGCTGATCGGAGATCACCCCGAGATATACGCTTTTGAGCGCGTTGTCCGCGCTTGTCATCGTTACCATTGTTCCGTTAAAACTCCTTATGAATTTATTGAGAGAGAGCCGCCTGCGTCAGTCCCCTTTCGAAAAGAGATCCCTCGCAAGCTCTGCCGCCTCCCTGAAATCGCGCGGCCGCCTTTCCGGCGCGGAAACGTGCGTTCCGTCCCCCGCCATCACGGGCGGTGCGCCCTTGCGGACGGAAACGAGATATTCGGCGATCACTCTTTTGCGCAGCTCGTCCGAAACCCCGTCCGTCCCTTCTTCCGATCCCGTGACCTGCCCCGAGTGCACGGCCGCCGCGGGCGGCTGTGCGTTATCGCCCGCAGGTCCGGCCGCCTCATTGCTCGAAGCGCGCCCTTCCAACTCTCTGAGCCGCTGACTGCGGCGGGTAAATTCAGCTTCCAGCGAGTTGTACGCATTCAGAAGGGCATCCACGCTCTTGAATTTCCCCAGATCCGCAGGCGCCGCCGCGCCTCCTTCCGTACGGGCCTCCGCCCCGTGCGCCGCTGCCTGCGGCGCGCCGATGTTCTCCTTCTCCTGTTCCATATTTAAACCTCCGTATTTTTTGCGGCGTCTGCCGCCGCATTTTTTTCGCGCATCGCCTTATGCAGGGCGATGTGTTTCAAAAATCTCTCCTTTGCGCCCGCTCCGCACTTTTTGAACTCGCCCGACAAGAGATAGCGTACATGTTCTTCGATGTGCAGCGCATGGTCGTCATAGTCGTCCGCCGAGACTTCTTCCTTTGCAAGCCGCAGATTTTCTTCCGCCGCCTTGTCCGCGTGCAGCTGCCCGAGCCCGCGCGCGTTTTCCAATCCGCCGAACCCGAGCGCGTTGAGCACGCGCCGCTTCGTATCGGCGGAGACTTTTCCGTCTTCGCCCGCAAGCAGCCCCATATTGTAGATCTCATAGATGAGCGAGCGATTCTCCGAAGGCGTGCGCGCGCCGTCCGACTCCGTTTCGAACACCACGTCGTCGGACGAGATGTCGCCGGAGGAAAAGTAGAACAGTTCCACCTTGCCGCCTTCGCCCGTCATGCGCATCAGCCGCTGCGGCCCCGCAAACTCGCGCATCAGCCGCAAGATCTGTTTGGCGGCGCCCTTTACGGCGCGGCCGATGCTCGCCCGCGTCACCGAAAGGCGGGTATCGTCCAGATCTATCAAAAGTTGCAGCCCCGTCGCGCTCGTGATGCCCGTGCCGTTGCCGGAAGTCGAGCTGATCTCGCTGACCCCGCTCACGAGGGTAAATTCATCCAGAAGCCTCTCCTCTTCCTCCCGGAAATCGGACGGCATGGAATCGGACCCTATCATCTGCGGCGGCGTGGCGCCCTGTCTGTACACGAGTATTTTACCGGGCGCAAGCCCTTCTTCGGCGAGTTCGTCCGTATCCACCGAGCCGTCTTCGACCGCGAGGACACCCATCGTCAGGCGGTTGAGATATTCGTGTTTCCTGTTTTTTACGGCATTGAACGCTCGCTGAACGGGGATCAGCCTGTCCACGATGCTCCCGCCGAAAAAACTGCCCGAAAGCTCCACCGCGCACTGTTTCGTGAACGGGAACGTGCGCGTCCCTTCCGCACCGTTCGCGTACGGCAGCGGTCCGTCGTAGACCAAAACGTCCCCCGCCACGACGGTAAACCGCCCCGCAGGATAAGCCGGAGTCGGCTTTTTATACCGCTCGATAACGATCTCCGCATCGCGCACCGCCGTCTCCGCGCGGCTCCCCTGCCCGCCGATGAAGTGCATGGGCGAAGAGCGCGGCGCAAAGGAAAATTCCCGTATCTCCCGCCCCGGCACGCGCACGCCGTACAGCCTTTCGATCTCGTCGGTGCGCATAGCCCTTGCGTGGATCAGCCCGGAAAGCTCTTCCACCGTTTCCGCGCTCAGATCGTCGGGATAGATCTCGAAGGGCGACACCGCCGCCACGCGCACCGCGCCTTCATAGACGGGAGAACCGTCCGCCGCACCGATCTTTTTGCCGCCCGTCTCGTCCCACACGATCTTATAGAACGCGGTGCCGCACGTCTCGCTCCAAACCGTCGCCTTGTCGATCATGCCGTCCATATCGCACTCTTCGCACACCGCTTTGAGCACATTGGACGAGATCTTCGCCGTGCGCAGATCGCTTTCCTGATCGCTCGCCGCGCGCACGCTCAGCGCCGGGCGCATGGACGAGAGCTTTGCACAGCGGGTATCGATCGCGGGCGCGATATGATTGAATACCCGCCTGTACTGCCACGAATAGCGCGGCTCTTCCTCTTCCAGTTCGCCCGCCGGGTTGATGTCGCAGTACTGGTTTCCCGCAAGAAAATTCATGTTCAGCTCCCAGCCCCGCTCCAACAGCCTGCGCTCCGTCTGCCGCTTTGCAAACTCTTCCTTCACCTTGCGCACCAGCCGTTCGGCCGCGCGCCCGTCCGCAGCGCTTATGTAAACGCCGCCGTCATTGTCCTGCATTTTTTACCTCCTCTTCCCGCAAGAGTGCCAACAGCCTCTCTTTTTCCGCTCTGAGCTGCTCGTCCGTGAGCGCCCGCACGGGCGTCTCCTCTTCCGAGAGCATTTTTGCCGCCGTCACGTCGGGCGGCACCGCCTTTTTTGTCACTTTCCGCCGCAAAAGCACCGCCTCACCCTCCTGAAAAGCGAACTCTTCCACCACTTCGTCCGCCTCGAACCCGAGGGCGCGGCGGCGAAGGGCGTCTTCGATCTCCCTATCCACCGTACCTCCTTCGATCGCGCAGCCTGCGCATCAGTTTCTGTTTGTCGCGCTGTACGTCCGTCAGCGGCTTTGCGGGCGGGTCTCCTTTCGGCTTGGTCATCAGGTAATACCGAAGTTCGTCCAGCGCATGATCGTCACGCTTTCTCGGCACGTCGCCGCTGCCCCAGAAATACCCCTTGATCTCGCGGATCAGGTTGACGCAGTTGCTGAAAATGTACAGCCTCTGTCCGCCCCCGCCGCCGAGAAGATAGCTTTTCACCCGCGCGATGCCCGCGAACAGGTCTTTGTTCACGTTGGCGTTCACATTGATGCCGCGCTCGTAAAACAGCTCGCTCACGCTCTTTACGCCCGCCAGCGTGCGCTGGTTGGCGGCCGAATCGATGAGTGCGCCCAGCCTGCCCTGAAAGTCGGTGTGCCACCCGAGTTCTTCGCTGATCTCTTTGATGCGGCGCGCGTGATAGTCGATGTCGCGCTTTGCCTCGTAATGCTCGGCGACGGCGTAAACGTTCCCGTCAAAATCGACGGCGTACCAGTGCGCCGAGAGCGGATTGTTCAGCCCGGGATCGATCGAGATCATGTCCTGCCATTCGAACGGGACGGGAAAGGGCTCAATTACGTGGATACGTTCGTCGAATTCCGGGTACACCAGCCCTTCTTCCACGCAAAAGCGGCCGTAGCGCCGGCTCTCCAATTCCCGTTCGCCGAGCGCCGCGCTCATGCGCTCCGTCTCCTTTTTATCCAGAAACGGATTGTCCGCCCATTCCATGAATTCGTACCACACTTCGGGGTCTCCCCGTTTGTTGAGATAGATCTCGTCGAACAGAAAGGTCAGCCCCTTGAGCGGAGTCATCGTGCCGAAAATGTCTCCCTTTCTGTCCAGCACGCGCATGCGGCACTCCTCATAGATCTCGCGGGGCGGTTCCTCGTCGAACCAGACGAAATCGAGCGAACTGCCCTGAAATTTTTCCCGCCCCTGATCGCAGCTTTTGAACCCGATGACCGAAACGCCGCCGAACACGTTCCGCACGCGTATCTGATCGATCACGCCCGTGTCGGGAGAACTTTTTTTGCCCGAAAGCATGGTGATGTCTTCGATCCAGTCGGGGTCGAGATAGGAAAGCACCTTTTTCTGCGCAACGTCGCGCTGTACCTGCTGCGAAAGGGATACGACCCAGCCGAACACGCCGTCCCTGTTCTTTCTGTACGGGTGTACGCCGCGCGCCAGATACGCGCATTCGGCGGCGCCGCACTCCGTTTTTCCGCTCCGGTTGCCGCCGAACACCCAGCGGTTGCGCTTTTTGCATTTGTGGAAGGCGATCTGCTTTTTATGCTTGACCCGCCCCGCATTGTAAAGCTCGAGCGCACCCTTTTTCGCGCGGCGGCGCTCCTCGCCTTCGATCTCCAAAATTTTTCCGATGATGTCTCTTTCCTGCATATGACAAAATAAGTGATAATACGCCCCTTTCTCCCTCTCCCCTCGTCTGCGGGCGGGGTAAAATGGTACCCAACCACAGAAAGGAGGCTTTCATGAAAAAATTCCTTTTAATGCTGACGCTCCTGTTCGCGTGCGCGTCAGCCGTCTTTGCGTTCCCTTCCGCCGCACGCGCCGAAGGAGAAACGGAAACTTATGCGCGCGTCACCCGCGACGGCGTATACTTTTACAGCACTCCCGCATCCGGCGCGGGGCTTTTCGTCTTGCCGCGCACCTATTTCGTAAAGATCGTGGATACGGCGGGCGAATATTACCGCGTCCGCTACCTCGATTCGTCGGGCGACGGGCGGGCGCTGGAAGGCTATTGCCTGGCCGACGAGATCGAACCCGTCGGCTACACGCCCGAAACGCCCTATCTCGTTTACAGCGTGACGGTGACTTACCGCGCCGGAGGAGATTATTCCCTGCCCGACTCTTCCCTTTCCGAATACACCGTCACGGCAGACTATTACGGAGAATTCGATTACGGGTCCTCCACGTGCTACTACGTGCGCCTGAACGGACAATTCGGCTATGTACCTGCCGCCTCCTGTTCGGTCGTCGACTATCCCGAAAACACCGAACATACCGTCCAGGAGACGCCTTCCTCCGACGGCGGCACGGCCGAAAACGAAAATTCGTTCGGAGCGCTCAACGTCGTCCTTATCTGCGTGCTCGCGGTCGCCGCGCTCGGAGCGATCTATTTCCTCTTCCGCCCCGCAAAGGGCAAAAAAGAAGGATCTCCGAGCTTTTACGACGAGACGGAAGACGTGTTCTGAACGCGCTCCGCACAGACCCTGCGCCCCGACGAACAAAAGAGACCGCCTTCCGCCCGCTTGTCCGAAAACATCTTTTCGCCTTCCGAGCGAAGCCTCTCCAACGCGCCGCAAATAGAGGGAAATTCCCCGAAAGTGCGCATAAACCAGTCCTCGTCCAGCCCGCACACGGTAAAAACTCCCGAAAGTTTTGCCGCCAGTCTCGACTGCCGCCTGAAATAAGTGCGCTCGGAAAAAGCGATCCGCCGCCCCGCAAACTCTCCTTCGAGCTTGCTCCTGCGGCGGAAATATTTATATTCCAGCAAAAACCGCTCCTCGTCGGAGAGGAACGAAAGCGCTTTTTCCGCCCTCTCCCGCAAAACGAGCAGCCCGTCCCGCAGCCGCAGATACCCGAGAATCTTTTCGATACACCGCTCCGTCGCAAAATCGGACGCAGAGGCGAGCGCCCTGCCCCGCACGACCTCCTCCGCGCACCCGATCAGCCGGCCCAGCTTCGGATACAGATATAAAATGATTTTCTGATACTCTTTCAACCTCATGCACCCCGCATACTTTTTGCCGTTCGCAAATTTATTATTACATACTTTTTTGCCGAAATACAGCGTACCTGCCACAATTTTACAAACATATGTTCGTATTTTTTGAGCAGTATAGCACATATAACAGGCATACGTATGCATGTTTTAAAAAATTGATCGAAAAATGAAAACGCGGGCCGAGCGCGAAAAAGCAAAAAACTTGTCGACAAACGGAGAATTATATGATATAATCGTTCATATTAAGGAATACAAAAAAACGCGCCTGAGCGCGTTTCGGGAAAAACGGAAGACGATGAAAAAGAAACTGATCACGATTTTAACGGCGGCCGCGGCGCTCTGCGCCCTGCTGTGCGGCGCCGTATTGGCAGGCGCGGAGGACGGCGACGCGGGGGATCCCACTCTCCTCATGCCCACATCTTACGAGCAATACCTCTCCCTCGACGCGCCCACCGATTTTGCCGTGAACGAGCGGTATATCGTCATCGCGGACAAACAGGGCGGCAGCGCCGTATTTTATATCTACGACAAGCAGAGCGAAGCCCCTTCTTATACCTCTTACAACTATGAAACGTCCAGAGACATCTCTTCCCTGAACCTTTATTCCTGCGCGGAAGGAGATTTTCTCTTTTATATCGAAACGGGCAACTATATCTGTTACTTCGACCTGAATGCTCCCGAGCGCACCGAATTTACGGGTCTGAACGCCTCGTCCATGCTCATATACGACGGCGGTATTTATTCTGCCGTACAGACAGGGGCATCCTGCGAACTGCGCTATACCCCCCTTGACGGCCTCACCGCGGGCACATCCGTCATTATCGAAGAGTCTCTCGCCTGCGCCAACCGCCCCGCATTCGCTCTCTATCAAGAGACCGTCTATTTTGCCGCCGATACCGGCGTCTATCAGTTTAATACTTCTTCCCTCTCCGCGGCCCTCTTTTCCGTCGGCAGAAACATCACTTCGTTTGCCATGCGCGGCACGACGTCGGCGGACATCGTTTACTGCGACAACGACGGATATCTGCACGTCGGCAGCGACGAAGACGGCGTGCGGCTGAACGCGGGCGCGATCAAAAGCAGCGCCGGCACGATCGAAGCGGAAAATCCCGAAAACATCTTCTTTGTGCTTTGCGGCACAAACATTTCCGCCTACGACGCGGAGACAGCCTCTTTTATCGGATATGAGATCGGAAAATATTCTTCCGCAACCAACCGCATCGGGCAAAGCGCCGCCGACATCTCCGCAAACGGAGACAGCCTCGTCATCGCGGATACCTCCAACAACCGCGTTCTTTTGGCGGTAAAGGGCGAAGAGGACTATTCTTACACCGCGATCGCGACCGACGGGACGCCCACCGCCGTCTGCGCGGGCGACGACGGGTTCGCCGTCGCGCTCGGCAGAGAACTTCTGCTGTACTCGTACGAGGGCGCCCTGCTCAAACAGTACGCGCCGCTTACGACCAATGTCGGCAGCATCGCCTTCTCCTACGGAAAGTACTATGTGACGGCGGACAGCCAAAACGTGCTGTACGAATTCGACCCCGATGCCGACGAACCGGCTACATACGCCCAGACATCCGAACTGAGCGGCGTGACGGCGGACATTTACGGCTCGCTGTACGTTCTGAGCGGCGGCACGAACACCGCGTGGCGGCTGAACGCAGATTTTTCCGCCGAGACCGATTCCGCACTGACCGTCCCCGCCGATACCCAAAAGATCCTTTCCGACTTTGACGGCAACCTCTATGTCCTGGCAAACAACGCCGTCTACAAATTGAGTGCGGAGGGCTACGGTTCGGCGCTCGTTTCTTCAAACGGCGCGGACGGCAGCCCGAATATCACCGAGCTTGTGAACTACGACGGTACGGCGGCACCCATCGTATCCTTTGCCTTCGATTTTGAGAGCGGCGAAGCGTATCTCCTTTCGGACGGCTTTATCGCGTCCACCGATTCCCTCGGCATCCGCTCCCTGGACAATCTTGCCGCGGGCGGCGCCTATGCGGAGATCTTTGCCGATCTCCCCGGAGAAACCGGCGCACAGTCGCTGCAACTCGTCACGGTGAACGCCGGAGCGGTGACGGTAGCGCTCGATCTGAACGAACTGAACGAAAGCGCGTCCGCACTCCCCTATCACGGCTACGAAAAGGCATCCGAAACCAAAACCGGCGTCGTGCTCGCGCAGACGGAAAACGGGCCGATCGTCGCCTTTTACACGCGCGAACCCGAAGGAGAAGTCAACGTACGCCACACGTACGAAGTAAAGCTCGTCCTCGGCGACGAGAGCGTCACGCCCGTCTCTTCATCCGAATATCTTCCCGACGCCGACATCACGGAAGGATATGCCGTCAGCCCCGTCGGGCTGTACCGCTATCCGCTCATGCGCATGGGCACCAACGGCAGTTTTTCGGATTTCCGCAGGATGGTCGAACTGCCCCGCTCTTCCCGCCTCGCGGTTTTGGCAAAAATCAGCCACGCCGCGCTCGACGCGGACTACTACTATGTGTCCGTGACGATAGACGGAACGACGCGCTACGGCTATGTTCCCGCAAATTTCGTCGTGGAATATGAACCTACGGGCGGCGTATCCGAAACGGCTTTCCGCTATGCTCGGCTGGACAGGAACGAAAGCGCGACCCTCACGGAGATCGGCGGCATCGAGACCGTTCTGCTCGAAAACGAGGAAGAGCTTAAAGTCTTCTACGAGCGCACGGACGAAAACGGATTTGTCTACGCGGAGTACAGAAAAGAAGACACAAACGGGACCGTCCGCACTTATGCAGGTTACATCGACCCCGACATCCTGTACGAGGCGACGCCCTCTGTCCTCGTCACACTCGTCATCGTACTCGTAGCCACGGCGACTATCCTGGTGTCCGTATGTTATCTGATTTTGCGAAAACCTCCGACCCTGCAATGATCTGTTCAGACAGATACGGCCGCGCCGCCGCACTTTTTAGTGCGGCGGCGCATTTTTATATCCGGCGTATACGGCAAAAGCGGAAAAGGGATGCGCCCGCATGACTGCGGGCGCATCCCTTTTATTTTTCGGGAAACAGCACATAGAACGTACTGCCCTTCCCGACTTCGCTCTCCACTCCGTATTCAAAATTATGTTTGATGAGAATGGTCTTGACGATCGAAAGCCCCAGCCCCGTCCCTTTGATGGGGCGCTTGTGCGTTTCGCTCGAACGGTAATACCTGTCCCAAATGGTCGAAATCTCTTCGGGCGGGATCCCTTTTCCCGTATCCGAAACCGAAAACCTGATCTTCCCGTTCTCCGTCCGTTTGAGAGCCACGCCGATCTTCTTATCTTCGCCCGTATAGTTGACGGCATTGCCCACGAGATTATACACGACCTGTTCGATCTTTTCCATGTCCGCTTCGGTATACAATTCATCCTCGATGTCCCGCTCCATCGTATACCCCATTTTCTCCGTGAGGTATCCGAACCGCTCCAACACGGTATGGATAAACTCGGACAGATTAAAGGTCTGCAATTTCAGGGTATCCATCCCCGAACGGATCTTGGAAAGGTTGAGAATATCGTTCACGAGCGCGGTCAGCCTGTCCGACTCGTCGATGATGACCTGCGTGTGCTTGGCGCGCTTTTCGGGATCGCCGCCCGAGATCTCCTGGATCATCGAAGCGTAGGCCTTGATCATGGTGAGCGGCGTTTTCAGATCGTGCGTCACATTGGCGAGCACCTCTTTCTGCAATTCGTCCGATTTGCCGATCTCTTCCTTCGCGTAGTCGAGCGTTTCGGCCAGGGCGTCCATCTCCGCATAGGTATAATTCCCCTTGAAATCGACCGTGAAATCCCCTTTCGCCATTCGCCTTGCCGCTCGCGTGAACCGCGCGATCGGCCGGGTCAGTTCCATAGACAACAGCGCCGAGATGATGAGCGCGACGAACACGACCACGATCGCCACGACGACAAGTTCCCTCTGCATCAAAGAAAAGGCGCTGTTGGATAGTTCCGTGGAATAATTTACGTACACATAATTTCCTTCGTTCTGCCCGACGCTTCTCAGCCTCGCCGAATAAACATAATTGCCGTCGTCGATCTGAACGATGACGCCCCTGTCCGAACCGGCAAGTTCGAGCTGGTCGAGGATGAAAGAAAATACTTCTTTATCCACCCCCTCGATGCCGAATTCTTCCCCGTCCGCAAGATTTGTCGGGTATAAGCAGACGCTGTTCTTATCCAGAACGTAAATGTTGATGGAAGGGTTATCGTACTGCGCCAAAGCGATATAGGCGTCGATGGATTCCCCTGCATTTTCTCCCACAAGCTGGAGTGCGGAAATATTCCTGTAAACGTCCCCGCCGATCTCTTCCAGGTCGCTTTTGACTTCGTCCGTAAAAAAGCGTCGCAATAGCGTCGTCTGAAAAACCCAGGTCATGAGCAGGATAAATGCCGCAAAAGCAAGAAAGCTGATCCACAATATGAAGTTTATGCTGCGAAACCTCTTTCCTTTCATGCTTCGAATTTATAGCCCATCCCCCTGAGGGTAACGATGAATTTTCTGTACTCTTTCAGGCTGCTGCGCAACATCTTGATGTGCGTGTCCACCGTCCTGTCGTCCCCGTAAAAATCGAATCCCCACACATCGGAGAGCAATTTCTCGCGCGAAAGCGCGATACCGTTATTGCGGACAAGATAGAACAAAAGCTCGTACTCTTTCGGGGTCAGTTCCAGTTTTTCGCCGTCCACATATACGTTGCGCCCCTTCATGTCGATCTCCAGCCCCTCGAATTTGAGCGTCTCGCGAGAGGCGGCAGCGCCCGCTTTGTGTCGTTTGGTCACTGCGGCGATGCGCGCCATCACTTCTTTCGGAGAGAAAGGCTTGGTCACATAATCGTCCGCGCCCACTTCGAACCCGAACAGTTTATCATACTCCTCACCCCTTGCCGAAAGCATGATGACGGGGATATCTTTGAACTTGTGTATCTCTTTGACGGCGGAAAAACCGTCGAGAGCGGGCATCATCACGTCCATCAGAATGATGTCGTAATCGTTTTCGCGGCACATCTTCACTGCCTGGATCCCGTCGCACGCCTCGAACGCTTCGTTCCCTTCGAACTCGACGTACTCTTTCAGAACGTTGCGGATCATTTCTTCATCGTCTACGATCAAAACTTTCATTTTTTCATCCTCCCTGTCCCGCGCGTCTCTCCGCGCGCGTCAGCTCCATTATAAAGGGTATATATTATTATACCACTATCATCTCATGAAAAACAAGTGAAAACTGCAAAAATTTGGCGCACGATAAAAACACGAACAAATGTTTGACTTTTTATCAAAAGCGCGCTATACTATACTTACCGCAAAAAAGGAGGGGCGCAAGATGATCGACGCCGAACGGCTGAAAATACTTACGGAAAGCGCCAAATACGACGTATCCTGCTCTTCATCGGGCTCTGGCAGGAAAAACACAAAGGGCGGCATCGGCAATGCGGATGCCGCGGGCATCTGCCACTCCTTCACCCCCGACGGGCGGTGCATTTCCCTCTTGAAGATCCTTCTGAGCAACCGCTGCTGCTACAATTGCCTGTACTGTCCCAACCGCGCCGAGGCGGACGTACCGCGCGCTTCCGCCACGCCCGACGAGATCTGTCAGCTCGTCATGGCTTTTTACAAGCGCAATTATATCGAAGGGCTTTTTCTCTCTTCCGCCGTAGAAGGCTCGCCCGACTCTACGATGGAGCGGCTGCTCGACACGGTGATACGCCTCAGAAAGATCTATCGTTTCAACGGATATATCCACCTGAAAGGGATCCCGCTGGCAGACAGATCGCTCATTTCCCGCGCGGGACTGTATGCAGACAGGATGAGCTTCAATGTGGAACTCCCCTCCGAGCGCAGCCTGCGCCTGCTGGCACCGCAAAAATCCAAAGAAGGCGTCCTTATGCCCATGAAACAGCTCGCCGCCGAAAAAAAGGCGGTCGGCGAAGAAAAGGGAAAACACCGGCACGTCTTTCTGCCCGCGGGACAAACGACGCAGCTCATCGTGGGAGCCTCTCCCGAATCGGACGGGCAGATCTTAAAGCTGAGCCAGGCGATGTACCGCCGTTTTTCCCTCAAACGGGTATATTTTTCTTCGTATATCCCCGTCGTCAGACACTCCCTTCTGCCCGACAAATGCGCGGGGCTTTTGCGGGAACACCGCCTCTATCAGGCGGACTGGCTGATGCGCTTTTACGGGTTCAGCGCGGAAGAGATCGCGGGAAAAGGCGAAAACCTGCCCGAGGAATACGACCCCAAATGCGCGTGGGCGCTCAGGCACATGCAGTACTTTCCCGTCGAGGTCAACGCCGCCCCGTTAGAGGCGCTCCTGCGGGTGCCCGGCATCGGCAATCTGGGCGCCTACAAGATCGTAAGGGCGCGCAAATACGCCAAACTGGATTTTGACGACCTTGCCAAAATGCGCATCGTACTCAAACGGGCGAAACATTTCATCACTTGCGGCGGAAAATTTTTCGGGAGCGAAAACGTGAACACGGTCAAAACCATGCTCGCGTTGGAAGACAAGGGCCCGCGCTATGAACAGCTTTCCCTCTTTTCCACGCCCGAAACATCCCTATCCGCGCTCACGGGGCAGCTATGAACGTATACATCACCGACGGAACGGAAGAATGCTTTTACACCGCCGTCTTTAACGCCTGCACCGACCGCGACTGCGTCGTGACTTCATCTCACACGGTACAGCTTTCGCTCGGCGCGTCCGTCACCGCCGTCAGAACGGACAGGCAAAAATGCGAACGGGTCAGAAACAAACTGACGGAGTACGCGCCGCACTCCCTGCGCGACGTTTCCGTCATTCTGCGCCGCGGTTCTTCGGACAAAGAGCAGGTCGCGCTCGAATACATCCGCCTCATCGTACAAAAAAAATCGCCCGTGGGCGGCATGCTCTCTCACCCCGCCGTCATCGCCGCGCGGGATGAGATGAAAAAGGTGACGCTCGAAGCGCACCGTTTCAAGGGCTTTCTGCGGTTCATGGAGGCGCAGGGCGGCATCTATTACGCTCCGTTTGCCCCCGACAACGATATTTTGGAGATGATCCTCCCCCATTTTATCGCACGGCTGAAAAATCAGCCCTTCATCATCCACGATACGCTGCGCGGCAAGGCCGCCCTGTACAATACAAAGGAATGCGTCGTCGCCGCCACGGGAGAAAAGGTGGACGTCCCCCTCTCCGAATGCGAAGCGCACTTTCAGGCCCTTTGGAAAGAATATTATGCCGCCGTAAACATAGCCTCACGCCCGCACGAAAAGCAGATGAAAAACTACATGCCCGTCCGCTATTGGAAGTTTATGCCCGAAAAGCGCGGCTGAACGGCGCTTTTCGCCGACCGTTCGGAATCATGCATAAAAGAGCGGGGGCGGCCGACGGCCGCCCCCGCAAGCGCATATGCACAGCTGCACAAAGATCAAAGCTTTCCCTTTTCTTTCAGAAAATCGGCAAGCATATCGGCGGCCTCCGCGCAAAATTCGGGGCACGGCCTCTTTTTGTAATACGCCTCGGTGCGCTCTTCCGCAACGGGTGAGTCGTCCTCTGTGACCCCGCTGAGAAGTTCACGGCAGACAATGCTGCCGAACCTCGCCTTGAACCGCGCGGCAAATTCCTGCTCGAGAGCATACAGCGCCCGTTTTTCTTCGGTCGTCGGGTGCTCTGCGTCGTAAAACAAAAGGCCGATCACCATGGCGGACGCGCTTATGCAGCCGCATACTTCGCGCATGCGCCCCACGCCGCCGCCGAGCGGCGCCGAAATTTTGAGAGCGGTCGCCCTGTCCAGCCCCGTCAGATCGCAAAACGCCATAAACACCGATTGCGCACAGTTCAGCCCGGTATAAAAGTTTTTCTTTGCAGACTCCCCTCTTTCCATTTTTTATCCTCTTTTTTTAAAAAATCCTTGCCTTACGTGCAATTTATGATATAATAAAATTAACAAAACACAAGGCAGAAAAAATATGATAGAAATTTACTATACCTATCAACCCGTCGATTCAGAAAGTTTTACGCGTTTCATCCTCGCCCGTTATTATAATATACCAAACGCCGAAATTTGTAAAACGATTAACGGTAAACCGTACGTCAAAAACGACAAAGTTTATTTCAACGCCTCGCACAGCAAGGGGCTTTTGGCGCTTGCCGTGGGAAAAAGTGAAGTCGGCCTGGATATCGAATCGTTTTCGGGCAAGCCCCGCCCCGCCGTCCTCGCCAAATTTTCCGCCCGCGAAAAATACGAGATCGTGACCACCGCCGATTTTTACACGCATTGGACCGCCCGAGAAAGTTACATCAAATACATCGCCGGTTCTCTCGCCGCGCTGTGGCGCAGGGTCGAGTATTACGGGAACGAGATCTATTTTCTCGGCAAGGCGGTAAACGTGCCGCTGATGCAATTTACGCTGGACGGATATTCTTTCAGCGTGTGCGGAAATTTTTCAAAATACACGCTCAGGAAAATCGAAAAGCTGCCCGAAAATCGTTGACAAAACCCCAAAAAATCGCTAAACTAATAAAGTATCTTGTGCGCCTGCAAAGCGGGCGCACTGTTATGCAGAGATGTCTGAGCGGCCTAAGGAGCACGACTGGAAATCGTGTGTACCTCGCAAGGGTACCGAGGGTTCAAATCCCTCTCTCTGCGCCAAAAAAACGGGCTACGGTTTTAACCGCATCCCGTTTTTTTTGATACCGATAGGTCGAGATGAACGACACGCGCCATTCGGTCGGCGTATCGTACCCGGCTTCCGTGTGTCGTTCACGCGAGGGGCATAGCCCCGACGCTCAGCCGAGGGAACCCCTTCAGGAGTTTCGGCCGTATGCATCTCTCTGCGTCAAACGAGTATCATCCGAACCTCAAACCGATTTCTGTCGTTTTTCAGGTTTCAAACCGCACCGCGCTCTGTGAACTGAACTTCCGTCTGCTGAACGGTTTGAAAACAGAACAATCCATACGACAACCCCTTTAAAAGGAGAAAATATGCAAAAATCACTCAGCCAGATTTTAGAGAAGGACATACGCGGCTTTTTCGATGCGGTCCGCGGCATCCGTTACGGATACGCCGATACAGACGGCAAGATTCATCCCTTAAACGTGGGAGATAATTACGCCGACCAAAAAGAAAAATTCACCTACGCATTCTCTTCTCCCGAAGCCGTCGTCAAAAACAATTGCGGCTGGTGCTGGGACGTCGCCAACCTTATCAGGAGCTATTGCAGGCACAACGGCTTAACGTATAAATTTATATTCATGGAATATAAAACGGCCGATTTGCATCTGACGCATACGCAGGTCTTTGTTCTGTTTGAAGGCAAATGGTGCGAAGCGCCCGACAATTCTTCCCCCGTCGCTTTCGGAGAAACGGGTTACGACAGCGCGGAAACATGCATTGCATCCTTTGTTTCCGCCTTTTCAGACTATCTGAAATACGCGCTCAAAGACCGCTACGACGAATCGGCACTGCTTGTAAAAGAGAGCGACTGCAACGTCCCCGCAGGCATTTCGGACGAAGAATATCTCAATTTGATGCGCACCTGCAAATAGGTTATAAAGCGGCCGAACAGTTGCCTGCCTCTTCCAAAACGCCCGGAACAACGTAACTATCTAAAAAACAGAGAAGTGCGGTGCGCCCGTATATCGGGCGCGCCGCCTTTCTCTTTGCATAATTTCATTATCCTCAAAACGTCACTTCAGGAACAGATCTTTATTTTCATAAAAAAATCGGAAATACGTCTGCGCGTTTTCAAGCTCCCACCACTTTTTCAAAGAGACAGGCGCACTGTCGAGATCGTAAATTTTCGCCCCCTTCAGCGCGAGCAAAAAGGGAGAATGCGTGGCGATAACGAACTGACAGCCGCAATAGCGCGCTTTTTTTTCGATCAGCTCTTTTACGGAAAGCTGCATCTTGGGCGAAAGACTGTTTTCAGGCTCGTCCAAAAGGTACAGTCTGTCGTTCTGCAAGACGGAAGCGAAAAACTCCAACGCTGTTTCTCCGTTGCTGTTGAGCTTGACCGCTCTGCCCGCAAAGCGACGCAAAAACTTGCGGCGGGAAAGCGACTTGGTGCGCGCGAGCACCTGTTTGCGGTATAAATCGTAATCCTCTATCCCGCGGAAAGGCAGCGTTTCGCCGAATTTGAGCGACGCATAATCTTCTTTCCCCTGCTCGAGATCCTCTTCGATCTGCTCATTTCGCGTGCGCGCGGCAAGCATATACTCAAAAACATCGTCGCTGGAAACGATGCGGCTTTCCTCGGGCAAAGGCAGCGGCTCTCCCTCGTCGTCCAGCCCGAACCGCACCCCGCACGCCTCGGCGAAGGGCAAAAACAGCTCCCCGCCGTTGTAAGGCGCCTGCCTTTTGAGCCGCAGCTTTTCGGCGATCAGATTCAGAAGAGTGCTCTTTCCGCTCCCGTTTCCGCCGTACAGGATGGTGATCGGCTCGAAATCGAGTTCTCCGAGCCCGCGCTCGGGAAAAAGCCCGCAGGGATAACCGTTTTCAAGATATCCGAACGCTCCGCCGTTTTCTTCTCTTCTCTTACGCGCGATCTGCCACTCTCTTTCGGCGTCCGGCAGCACAAATTTTTCCAGCCAAATCATTCCCTTACCTCCTTTTTCTCCACGATAACACAAAAAACAGGCATAGCTATGCCTGTTTCAAAAATTTTTATGCGTTTTCTTTTTTTGCAAAATACGGGCCGAGTCCGCAACCCGTTTCATGCGTGACGACATACGTCCACGCGAAATTTTTGCCGACGATAAACACCTCTGCCTCTTCTGCAAGGTCTGCGCTCTTCAGTTCGGGCGGACATCTGCGGAAGGAATACGCGACGTTTTTACCTCCGCCGTTGAATGAACATTCCTCGGCGATGAACGCGCCCTCTTTATCCGCTTTGTCGAACGCGGCAGACGCCGCCCCGCATTCGAGGCAGAGCGCTTTCCCCCAAGTGAAAACGTGCCAAAGATAGCACCCTTTCGCATCGACATACTCTGCCAAAACCTCTGCCGGAACGGTTGCGGCAAACGCGCGTTTCCATTTTTTTACGAATTCCGCGCTGTCCATCCCTTCAAAGGATCTTTTCGGTTTTTCGATCTTCTTTGCGCTCATATTTTCCTCTTTTCACGCGTTTCTCGCGCATAAGCGCTGCGAAACGCCGTGAGGCTATGGTTTTATATTATTTAAATGCTTAAATGCGCGTTTGAGAACCGCACTTCTCAAAAAGCGCACCCAATTTGTCGCACGCTTGCTAAACAATTACGCGAAAAAGGCAAAACCACGCTTTTGGATTAGTCACTCAATTTGTCGCATACCTGCGACTTACGAAAAGGGTGAAGCGGCGGCATTGCGACAATATGCGCGCCTTGAAAAATGCCGATGCGAGAGGAAAGCCGTTCGGTTTTCCCTCTGATTCGCAGTAAATCGTTTCGTCAGCTCGAAACAATTTACGCGAGAGTTTTTTAAAATTCAAATTTCGTATCCCGCGAAAAGAGCTGCGAAATGCGAGACATGCACAATTTTTTCCACTCTTCGCCCGTCTGCGGCTGATCGCTGAAACACACGTCGTACACTGCATCGGTGATGGGCAATTCCACGCCTTTCTGCTCGCCGAGCTTTTTCATCGCCGCCGCCGTCATGACGCCTTCGGCAAGTTTTTCAAATTTCTGCCCCTTGACGAGCATCTCGCCGTACATGCGGTTGTGCGAATGGCGGGAAAACAGCGTCGTCTCGTAGTCCCCGAGGTGCGCAAGACCATAGGCCGAAAGCTCGTTGCCGCCGAGCGCTTTGATAAGGCGCGCGACTTCCCTTGCCCCGCGCGACATGAGCGGACCTTTCAGCGTAGACACGCCGCCCCCGTCCAAAACGCCCGCCGCGATTCCCATGACGTTTTTTGCCGCCGCGCCGATCTCGGTGCCGATGATGTCGTTGCCGTAATAAAAACGGATGAGATCGCTCTTGAAATCGTCCGCAAGCGCCATTTTCAGCCCGGTGTTGTGGCTGTCTATGACCATGCAGTTGGGAATGCCCGCCGTAAAATCCTGAATATGCCCGGGCCCCACCCATACGGCGATCTTCTGCGGGTCGATCCCCGCGCCGATGAGGATCTCGGAAAGGCGGTCGCCCGTTTCCACTTCGATCCCCTTCATGCAGAGGACGAAGATCTTATCGGAAACACCCGCCGCCTCTTTGATCCGCTCGATAAAGCCGCGCAGCCCCTGCGAGCTGATCGAAATGATGACGATCTCCGCGCGAGAAACGGCCGCGGACAAATCGGATGTGAGCACGATGGACTTGTCCAGCGTGACATATTCGTTTTTCCCCGTCTCTTTGAGAACCTTGTATGAATAGTCCTCTTCCGGTCCCCAGGACCAGACTTCCTTCCCCTTTTTCGTCGCCAGGTACCAGGCAATGAACGAGCCCCACCTGCCGCAGCCGAGAACGGTAATTTTTTGTTTCAAAACTGACCTCCCTTATTTTTATGACCGGGCGTTGCGCCGCCCCGCCTTATCCTTTGCGCAAGAGCGCTTTACACTTCCTTCCTTTCGATAAACGCCCGCGCCAGCGTCACGTCGTCGGTATATTCGATCTCGCTGCCGATGGGGATCCCGTGCGCGAGACGGGTGACTTTTATGCCGAGCGGCTTGATGAGCCTTGCGATATACATCGCCGTCGCATCCCCCTCCACATCGGGATTGGTCGCCACGATCACCTCTTCCACCCCGCCCTCGCGGATGCGCTCCAAGAGTTCACGGATGCGGATATCGTCCGGCCCGATCCCCTCCATGGGGCTGATAACGCCGTGCAAAACGTGATAGACGCCCTTATATTCGTGCAGCTTTTCCAGCGCGATGACGTCTTTCGGCTCTTTGACCACACAGATCGTCCGTTTGTCCCGCGTTTTGCAGATGTCGCACACGTCGCTTTCGGTAAAATTGCCGCATACTTTGCAGTATCTGACCTTCTTTTTGACGTTCACGATCGCGGCGGCAAACTCCTGCGCCTCGCTCTCGCTCATGCTGATGATCTTATAGGCGTAGCGCTGGGCGCTCTTTTTCCCCACGCCCGGCAGCTTGGAAAATTCATTGATGAGCCGCCCGATCGGCTCGATAAAGACCTGCATACCTTACAGCAGACCTCCCATGCCGCCCATACCGCCGAACGGAGCCATCTTTTCCTTGTAAACCTCGTCCGCCTTTTTATACCCGTCAAGGATCGCCGCCATGATGAGGTCTTCCAGCATCTCCACGTCTTCGGGATCGACCGCTTTGGGGTCGAGCTCGATGCCGTCGATGATCTTTTTCGCGTTCATATACACGACGACCGCCTCGCCGCCGCTCGTGCCGACGATCTCCCAGTCGTCGAGAAGTTTTTCCGTTTCCTGCAGCTGCTCCTGCATCTTCTGCGCCTGCTTCATGAGGCTCTGCATATTGCCGCCTCCCATACCGCCTTTGAATCCTGCCATACCGTCTCCTTTCTATCTCCGAATTTATTTTTCACGTATATCCGCGCCCGAAAAGTCCCTTTTCAGCCGCGCGATGTCCTCTTCCAGCCGATCCGTTTTCGCGCCTTGCTGCCTGATCTCGAAATCGGTGATGCCGATCCGTTCGAGTGCGTCCTGCACGCACTTGTAATGCTCCTGCCTGTTCAGCGAGCGATAGATGACCTCGCTCGACGCGGTGAGGATAAATTTGTCCCCCTCGAACGAAGGCTCCAGATCCTGGCACATCGTAAAGAGAACGCCGTTTTTGCTCCCCGAGCGCAGGGAACGCATGAAATAGCCGAACGCCCCCTTCCGCTTTGCGGGATCGAGCGCGTTTACCTTTTCTTCCGACCGCTTCGGCGCGGAAAAATCGGCGACGGGCGGGGGCGGCTCGTCAAAGGGCGGCTCCTCGAACGGAGCTTCCTCCAATACGGGCACAGCGTGCCCTGCCGCAGGCGCCGCTCCCGTCTCCGCAAACGCCGCACCCGTCTCGGCGGGGGCAGCCTGCCGCGCGGTAAATTGACCGCTTTTGAGTTTGCCCTCCAGAATATCCAGTCTTCTTGAAAGAGTGAGGACGTCTCTGTCCGTCTCGGGCATGCACGCCTTGACGAGCGCCGTTTCAAACACGATGCGCGGCGATACCGAATAGCGCAGGTCCGCCTCTATGCCGGAAAAGATCTCCGCGCACCGCAAGATCTTGCGGCCGTCCGCCTTTTCCGCAATGCGCATGATCTCCGCAAACATCTCTTCTGGCAGATTGAGGATCCCGTTCGCGTTTTTACACGATTTTGCGATGGAACACTGATTGATAAAATTCAGAATATCTTTGGTCAGCACCCCCACGCCCTTACCGGAAGCGAGCACGCGTTCCGTTTCGGTGAGAGCGTCCGACGCATTTTCGGACAAAACCGCCTCTCCGAGCTTTGCGACCTCATAAAAATCGGCGCTGCCCAGCACTTCGTTCACGTCTTCGTACGTCAGTTTGCCGCGGCTGTACGAAACGCACATGTCCGCGACAGACAGGCTGTCGCGCACGGACCCGGCCCCCGCCCGCGCGATCGCGGCGACGGCGGCGTCTTCATACTCCTTGCCGATCTTTTTGAGAACGTTTTTGATGTGTTCTTCCAGATCCTTCTGCGGGATCAGTTTGAAATCGAACCGCATGCAGCGGGAAAGAATAGTCGCGGGCAACTTTTGCGGCTCGGTCGTTGCGAGGATGAACACGGCGTGGCGGGGCGGCTCTTCCAGCGTCTTCAACAGCGCGTTGAACGCCGAATCGGAGAGCATGTGCACTTCGTCGATGATATACACTTTATACCGCACCGCGACGGGCGGATACTGCACCTTTTCGCGGAGGTCGCGCATCTCGTTGACGCCGTTGTTCGACGCGGCGTCGATCTCCGTCACGTCCAGATTGGAAGGGTCGGCAAGAGCCTTGCAAGACGGGCACTTGCCGCAGGGCGAACCGTTTACGGGATGTTCGCAATTGATCGCCCGCGCAAAGATCTTCGCCGTGCTCGTCTTGCCCGTGCCCCGCGGGCCGCAGAAAAGATAGGCGTGGCCCACGCGGTCCGTCTCGATCTGGTTGACGAGGATCTTTACGATATGTTCCTGCCGCACCAGCTCGGAAAGAGTCTGCGGCCGGAAAGTTCTGTACAAAGCCTGATAGGACATATTCACCTCGAAATAACTGACAAAACGCCGACCTTACCGCACATGCGGCGGTGCGGCCGGGCGCAAAGCGAAAGCGCAATCACCTGCTTTTCAAAAGAGCGGAGACCTTTTTTTTGGCGCGCTGCACCGCATTGTCCGCACTTTTCAAAGAAATCCCGCGCCGCTCGGCAATGTCGGCAATGCGAAGCCCCTGCACGTACAGAGACAGCGCCTCATACTCGTTTTCGGTAAGCGCCCCGCGGACGGAACGCCAAAATTCTTCTGCCTCTTCTCCCGAAATGAGTTCCGCCTCAGGATCGCCCGCCGCCGCAAGCTCGCCGCGCTCCCCTTCTCCCGGGAAAGGCACGCCCGTATTCAGCGGCAGATGTTTTTTCCTCGCCGCACTCCTGACCGCGCTCACGATGCGGCGGTCGATGCAAAGGTACGCGAAGTTTTTAAAGCTCATGCCGCCCGCTTTGTAATCGCTGACGGCAAGATACAGCCCGATCATCCCCTCCTGTACGAGGTCTTCCGCATCGCCGCCCTCCAAAAAATAGCGGCGCGCCGTACTTCGGACGGCATTTTTATATTTTTCCATGAGCGCCTGCATGGCGGCGCGGTCGCCGTTTTGCGCCGCCAGCGCGCGTTCTTCGTCCGTCATCTTCTCTGTCTCACCGCCTCGTACGCAGCGATCCCCAGCGCGACGGACGCATTGAGCGAATTGACTTTGCCCAGCAGCGGAAGAGACAGCACCTTGTCGCACTTCTTTTTGGTCAGTGCGCCTACGCCGCTGTTTTCTCCGCCGATCACGAGCGCGATGTCGCCCGTAAGATCGCAGGAATAGAGATCTTCCCCCTCCGCTTCGAGGGCATAGACCCAATAGCCGTTCTTTTTCAGCTCGTCCACCGCGTAATTGACGCCCGGCACGCGCGCCACGCGGATATGATTTGCGGCGCCCTCGCTGATGCGGACGACCGCGCCCGTGACCTGTGCGCTTTTGTTTTTGGGAATGATCACCCCGTCCGCGCCCGCGCACTCCGCCACGCGGAGAATGCTGCCCAAATTGTGCACGTCCTCGATCCCGTCGCACACGATGACAAAGCGCGCTCCCTCTTTTGGCTCGAGCAGCCGGGCAAGGTCGGCATATTCATAATCGGAAACGAACGCGATGACGCCCTGCGCCCTGCCCGTTTCGCTCTCTTTATCCAAAACCTTTGCGTCGACGAACTGCACGCGGATATTTTTCTGCCGCGCCAGAGCGAAAATGCGGCCGAGCGACCCTTCCGCCCCCTTCAAAAGCAAAAGTTTATCGATCTCTTTGTCCGTTTTCAGAAGTTCCAAAACGGCGTTTTTCCCTTCAATCTTCATCGTTCACCGCCGAAAGCAATTCATCTATCCGCCGATAATCCCCCGTCAGGTACAGGTAGCCGATGACCGCCTCGAACCCCGTAGAAACGTTATATTCCGCGACGGTCGCCGCCTTGCTTTTGGTCGGCTTTTTCGCATTTCTGCCGCGCAGAAAGATCTCCCGCTCCGTCTCCGTCAGGCGGCTTTCGATCTCGGAAAAGAGCTTTGCCTGCCCCTTGGCGGAAACCAAAGCGGAAGCGCGCTTTTGCAGTTCTCCCGTCTTATGTTCAGAGCCGAAAACCAACCCTTCCCGCACATACAGAGAATAGGCGGCGTCGCCCACAAAGGCGAGCACCACAGGCGAAAGCATTTTTGCCCTGCCCGCCTCCATGACTTCGTTGAATTTCACCATGTAACGATTATAGCATATTCCTTGAAAAATTTCAACACCCGCGGCGGCTTTTCTGACAATTCGCCGAGATCGCGCTCAAAAAAACGCCCGCTTTCACGAGAGAAAAGCGAGCGTCCCCATAAAGACCGCGCCTGCCAGTTTTTCCCTGTAATCTCCGTCCGCAAGGAGCCTCTCCTCCTCCGCGTTGGATAAAAAACCGCACTCGACGATCACGGAAGTATAAGCGGTGCAATTGAGCATATAATAATCGCCCGCAAGCGCCGACAACGCCTTTCCCGAAAGGACATTCAGATTGGCCTGAATATGTTCCGCAAGCGCCCTGCCCTCGGCACTTAAAACATTGTAAAAGACCTGCCCGCCCCGTCTGGACGGCTGTGCGGGGAAAGAATTCTGATGGACCGAAATGACGGCCGCGGGCGCGGCGCTTTCAATGATCTCCTTTCGCTTCTGCATGTCGCGCCGCTTGAATCCGGACGAGAGTGCGCCGTATAGTCCGCCTTCGCCTTCGCGCGTGAATACGACGCGAAACCCCGCGCTGCGGAACTTTTCGCCGAGGGCCTTCGCGACGGCAAGGTTGATCTCGCTCTCCCTCGTCCCCGAGGCGCCGATCACGCCCGGATCGGCGCCTCCGTGACCCGCGTCGATCACGACCGTGAAAATACCCGGCGAACTCATGGCGGACGATATGTGCGCAAAACAGACGCTGAGCGCAATGACGGCGGCAAGCGCGGCGGCCGCCGCAACGATCATCCCTTTTTTGACGGTAAAAACGATAGGGATCCCCTCCTCTCCCAAAGCGGGCAAAGACTTTTCTCTATCCTATGCGCACGGCATGCCTTTTAGAAGGCGTGCCGCATACCCGTCATATAAGGTCGCACCCGCAAAAGAGGGCGCCGAAAGTCAAAGCGCAGTGCGGATATTGTGCCGGCAGCGCCGTTTATTCGAACTGCGCCGAATAGATCTCCGAATAAAACCCTTTCCTCGCAAGAAGTTCTTCGTGTCTGCCCCGCTCCACGATGTCGCCGTCCTTTACGACGAGGATCAGGTCCGCATTGCGGACGGTCGTGAGCCGATGCGCGATGACAAAACACGTCTTGCCCCGCATCAGCCGCCCCATCGCGTCGCGGATGAGAAGTTCGGTGCGGGTGTCCACGTTGCTCGTCGCCTCGTCCAGAATCAGAAGTTTCGCGGGCGAGAGCATGGCGCGCGCGATGGTCATCAGCTGTTTCTGCCCCTTAGACAGCGCACCGCCGTCCGTAAGATAGGTGCCGTACCCCTTCGGAAGCCCCTCGATGAAATCGGAAATATGCGCCTCTTCGGCAACGCGGCGGACCTCTGCGGGCGAGGCGCCTTCCCTGCCGTAGGCGATGTTTTCAAATACCGTGCCCTCGAACAGCCATGTGTCCTGCAACACCATGGTAAAGGCGGCGCGAAGGCTCTTTCTGGTATAATTGCGGATATCTTCCCCGTCCAGCAGGATCCTGCCGCCGCGCGGGTCGTAAAAGCGCATCATGAGGTTGACGAGCGTCGTCTTCCCCGCGCCCGTGGGCCCCACGATGGCGATCGTCTGCCCCGCCTCCGCGCGGAAAGACAAATCTTTGATGATGTCTTCCCCCTCGTCGTACCCGAACCGTACGTGATCGAATCGGACGTCGCCGCGCACGTCTTTCAGCTCCTTCGCGCCGGGCGCGTCCGCCTGTTCGGAAGGCCGGTCTAAAAGCCGGAACACCCGCTCCGCGGCCGCCAGAGCAGACTGGATCTCGCCGAGGATATTTGCGAACTCGTTGACGGGACCCGAAAAGCGCCGCGCGTACAGGAGAAAAGAGGAAATGTTTCCCACGCTGATCATGCCGTACAGATAAAAAAACGCGCCCGCCGTGCTGATGAGCACGGTGCCGAAGTTATTGACGAAGTTGACGGACGGGCCGATCAGGCTGCCGATATAATCCGCCCTGTAATAGGCGTCGGCGGACTCGGTATTCTTTTCGCAGAATTTTCCGTAGATCTCCTCTTCGCGCCCGTACGCGCGGATGGTGTTCAGCCCCGAAAGCATCTCTTCGGAAAATCCGTTGAGTTCCGCAAGTTTTGCCGAGCGCTTGCGGAAGAGCGGCCGCATCGATTTGCTCCGCACGACGGTGATGACGACCGAAACGGGGATCGTGACGGAAAAGACGCCCAAAAGAGCGGGAGAAATGGCGACCATGCCGACGAACGCGCCGACAATGGTGATGATGCCCGTCGCGGCCTGCAATACGTCGTTGGAAAGTGACGCGTTGACGGTGGAAATATCGTACGAAATACGGTTGATGAGATCGCCCGCCGCAATGCGGTCGAGGTCCCCGACGGGGAGGGCGAGAATCTTGTCGAATACGTCCTGCCGCATTTTCCGCACGATCCTTTGGCTGAGCCTGATCATGAGAACGGACAAGATATAAGAAAACCCCGCGGAAAACAGATAGAAAAACGCCATCAGAAGGCAGTACTTTCCGACCAGGGCAAACTGCACGCCCCCTTCCGCGCCGATCGCGTCGATCGCCTCGCCCGAAAGCCAGGGGCCGAGCAGGGCAAACAGGTTGCTGCCCAGCATGAGAAGAAATGCCGCCGCCACCTGCCACTTATACAGCATATAATACCGCACCAGCCTCGCCGCGACGGCGCGGCGGTTTTGCCCGGAAACGGGCGCACCCTTGGGCGCGGGCGGCAGATATTCGATCTTAGGCATCCTCTTCACCCCCTTCTCCGTGCTGAGAGCGGTAAATGCGGCGATATTCGTCGCAACTTCGCATCAGCTCTTCATCCGTGCCGAACCCGACCATCTTTCCGCCGTCCAGAACGAGGATATGATCGGCAAAGCGCACCGAACTGATGCGCTGGGCGATGAGAACGACCGTCGTATCCGGGAGATTTTCGAAGAGCGTTTTGCGCAACAGCGCGTCCGTTTTATAGTCGAGCGCGCTCGACGAATCGTCCAGAACGAGAATTTCGGGCGACGCCGCCAAAGCCCGCGCGATGAGAAGGCGCTGTTTCTGCCCGCCGCTGAAATTGGAGCCGCGCGCCGTCAGCATCCCCCCGAAGCCTTCGTGCGCGGCGATGAATTTTTCGGCGCGCGCGTACTCCGCCGCCCGCTCGACCTCTTCGTCGGCAAGCCCGCGCTCGAAATCGATATTTTCGCGCACGCTCGCCGCCATCAGAAAGTCGTTCTGAAAGACGACGCCGAATTTTTTGCTCAGTTCCTCTTTGCCGTAACTACGCACGTCCTTCCCGCCGATGTACACGGCGCCGCAGTCAGGGTCGTAAAAGCGGAGGAGCAGGGATACGAGCGTGCTTTTCCCGCTCCCCGTGGCGCCGATAATGCCGAGAGACTCCCCTTTTTTAATGGAAAAACTGATATTTTCCAGCGCCGGCGCGCCCCTGTACGAAAAAGTGACGCCGTCGAAGCGTATGTACGCGCCGCTCTCGTCGGGCTCACCTTCCTCGGGCAAAAGCTCCGGCGGAAGGTCCAGCACCGCCGCGATACGCCGCGCCGATGCACTGCCGCGCGAAATTTCGACGAAGATCCTGCCCACGGCGATGACCGCATTGAGCATGACCGTGAAAAAGGAAGTAAAGGCGAGGAGATCCCCCACCTGCACCCTGTCCGCCGCCACGCGGTAAGCGCCGATAAAGATGACCGCCGTCATCCCTATATTCAGGACCGCCGTCATAACGGGATTGGTCACGCCGGTAATGACGCTCGCTCGCGTCTCGTTGCGCACGATCTCATCGTTGACGGCGGCGAAAGACCGGCTTTCCCTATCTGTTTTGGAAAGCGCCTTGATGACGCGGATGCCCGTATGGTCGTCGCGCACTTTGCGCACCATTTTATCCATCGACTCCTGCAGCCTCGTATACAGCCCGACCCCCTTTTTCGCCACAAACGCGGAGACGAGCGCGAGAAAGGGCACCGTGACGAGAAGCACGAGCGCGAGGACGGGATCCACCGTAAACGTGAGCGCGACGCCGCCGATCAATAAGATGGGCGCACGAACGCCCATGCGCTGCACCATGCCGAGCATGGTATGCACGTTATACGTGTCGGTAGAGAGCCTGGAAACGAGGGACGGGAGAGTCGCCTCGTCCGTCTGCCGCGCGGACAGGCCGAGCGTTTTCGAAAACAGATCCGCCCGCAGGCGTTCGGTCGTGTCCCGCGCGACTTTCGAAGCGAAGCGGTTGGCGACCACGTTGCCCGCCCAGGCGATGACCGCCACGAGAAACATCCCCGCGCTCCAAAGGGAAAGCGCGAGCACGCTGCGCGTCGGCACGACGTCGTCGATCATATGCGCCATGATCAGCGGCAAAAAGAGTTCCGCGACCGATCCCGCAATTTTTAACACAAACCCCGCGAACATGCGCCCTTTGCACCGCGCAAGATAAGAGAGCAGTTTTCTCATTTCGTCTCCGCTCCCCTGCCGACACAGCGTTTCGCGTTTTCCGAAAGGCGCTCGATATACGCCGCCGCTTCTTCGCGTTCCTTCTCCGTAAAGCCGTCGAACAATTTTTCCCGCCATTGCGCATGCACCGCGCGGATCTTGCCCAGTACGGAAAACGCCTTCTCCGTCGGGTAGACCAGGAGATTGCGCCTGTCCGCAGGATCGGGGCGGCGTTCTATGAACCCCTTTTCCTCCAAGGCGCTCATCTGCCGCGCCACGTTGCTCTTGTGGACATACATGATCCTGGAAAGCTGCTCCTGTGTGATGCCCGGGTGCGCACATATGTCGACGATATACGAATCCTGATAACTGCCGATGCCCAGCTCTTCATATTCTTCCAGCCTGTAAAGGTTGGCGCACCGCCATACCTCCCCCAGATTTCTCATGACCGTTGCCATAACGTTCTCCTTTTCCGTCCGGACGAAAAACTGTTGCGCCCGCAATCGTTGCGCACGCAACTATATTGTATAACAAATGCTCCCGCTCTGTCAACCATAAGCGGGAGCCTGAACAAAATATTATCATCTTATCCAGGTTTACGGGCGCACCGCAGAGAAAGTGCCGTCATAACCTTGCCGGAACACTTATGACGAAACGAGCTGTTCGTAAAGGGAAACCAATCCGCGCTGCGTCATGCCGTAACTGCGCGTGCCGCCTTCGACGCCGTTGGCTTTCAGGAAAATATCGTTGAAAAACCCGGAAATGCGGTCGATGATCCCCTCGTACTTTGCATAATGCGCGTTCGCGTTGCGGTACTCCAAGGCGATCTTTTCGTCCAGCATGCCGTACAGCTGCCGATATTCCTCCTCGGGCAGGGAATTCATGAGATTTGCGACGGCGCGCATCAGCCCGCTGTAACGGATATACGCCGAATCGGAGCGGATGCACAGCACATACGCCGCAATATTCGCCTCCGTCTCGTGCGCGACACCCTTTGCATGCGCCGTCTCGTGCGCCATCGTAAAGGGCAGTTCGTAAGAAGGGATATTGACATTGACGTTCGCCTCTGCATAAAACGGAAAATAGATGCCCGTGATCCCCAGATAGCTCATCGGCACGGAGAGAGCGACCTGCTTGGGCCGGACTTTATAGCTTGCAAAATAGCCCGAATCGAAAGCGCCGAACGCCCCGTCGATCTTTTCCGCCAGTTCTTCAAAACTGTAAGGAGGGACCACATTCCCCTCCGCGTCCCGCGGGAGCGCGGAAGAGAGTTCGTTGAGCTGCCCGATGTAATATTCGGCGGCGGCATACACCTTTTCTTCCGTGACCTGCGTATCGGAAAGCCCGAGCGCGGAAAAACAGGAATCCCTGTTATAGAGGGGCGCATACAGCACCGAAAAGGCGAAAAATACGCACAGGCACGCCATGCCCGCCCGATACAGCCATATCCCCGCGCGGGCAAACTTTTTTTTGCACAAAAGCACGATGAGGGCGACGGCAAACGCCGGCACGCCGAACAGCAGCACGACCGCCGTGCATTCGTAAAAAGAAACGGGGATAAAATTGGTGATCAGATTGATCGCGCCGCTGAAAAGCCGGGTGATCCCGCGCGCAAAGAGATACTCCGCCGGCGCGGGGAGCTGCGCGAGCGCAAAGACGAGCGCCGAAAACAGTGCGCAAAAAATGAGTTTTTTCGGGCGAGAGCGCGTTCTTTTTCTCCCGAGCAGACTTTCCATACCGTCGTTTTACCCCTTCCGTGTGTATTTTGCGTCATCCGAAGGTAAAATTTACGTAAAAACGCGGGCAGAGCCGACCGGCCCTGCCCGCATTCGATCACTCTTTCGCCTGCGGCGCTTCATCCTGATTCCCCAAACTGAGTTTATACAGTTTGACCGAATTGTCGATTGTTTTTTCCTTGGCGGATGCGCCGTATTTGTCCACATCGACGGCATTTTTCGGGCCGTGGGTGAGGCAGAGCGGACCGTTGAGGCACCCGCCGTCACACGCCATCCCCTCGAAAAAGTTTTCGGTCGCGCGGTTCATTTTCAATTTCATGAGCGCGGCGCGGCACTCGTCGATGCCGTTCATCGCGATCGGCTTTACGCCCTCCACGCCGTACTCCGCGGCGACGTCCGCGATGCCCTGCGCAATGCCGCCGCTCTTCGCAAAGATACGGCCGTAGAAAGACGCGTTGTCGAGAGACGTCTCCTCCAAAGACCCGACATCGATGTCGCGCGCGTCCAGAAACGCCTGCAATTCTTCGAAGGACAGCACGCTGTCGATCGCGCCCTCCGTTTTGGGAAGCTTATACTCGAGCTTTTTGCTCGCACAAGGACCGATAAAGATGACTTTTCCTTTCGGATCGGTGCGCTTGATCAGCATCGCCGCCTCGACCATCGGAGAGACGGAATGCGACACGTACTTTGCAAGCTCGGGGAAATTTTTCTCCACGAACATGACGAAAGACGGGCAGCAGGAGGTCGTCAGCGTTCCCTTTTCCTTCCACTCCTCCGCCTCGTGATAGAGGGTAATATCGGCGCCGAGCGCCGCCTCGACCACCTGATGGAATCCGAGTTTGCGGATACCGGTTACGACCTGTTCGATCTTGGCGTATTTGAACTGGCTGACGATGGAAGGCGCAATGACCGCATACACGTGATAATTTTTGCCGCCGTCGGACTTTTTGAGAATATCGATGCTCTCCATGATCAGAGACTTGTCGACGATCGCGCCGAACGGGCACTGATACACGCATGCGCCGCACGAAATGCACTTTTTGTTGTCGATGACCGCCTTTTTGTCCTCCCCGACCGTGATCGCCTTGACCTTGCAGGAAGAGACGCAGGGGCGTTTCTGATGAATGATCGCGCCGTACGGGCACGCCTGCGTACATTTGCCGCACTCGATGCACTTCGACTTATCCACGACCGCTTTATGGTCGATGATCTGGATCGCGTCGCGCGGGCAGACCTCCTTGCAGCGGTGTACGATACAGCCGCGGCAGGCGGGCGTCACGAAAATGCCGCCGATCGGGCACTCGTCGCACGCGATGTCGATGACTTCCACAATGTTGGGGTTGCTCTTGTCGCCGCCGAGCGCGAGTTTGATGCGCTCCTGCACAATGGCGCGCTCTTTGAAGATGCAGCAGCGCATCGTCGCTTTGGGCCCGGGAGAGATCTCCTTGGGGATGTCCATATAAATGTTGTCGTAACAGTGTTCGTATTCGTTTCGGATGATCGCTTTCAGAACGTCGTATTTGAGTTTTTGAACCGCGGTATCGAACAAGCGCTTGTTGTCTGCCATATTATCTCCTATAAAAAATTTGTTTACGCTTCTTGAGGAACACAGTTCTCAAGAAGCGCAAATCATTGCCCGCAACAGCAAAAGCCACGCTTATTTGCCTTTGCTCTCAGTCAGGCAATCCCTTTAAAACTTTTCCGTAAATTTTTTAATCGTAATCGATGACGACCTCTTTGCCCATCTTTTTGAGATTGGCGGCAAGGCTTTCGACCAGTTTTAACTTCATTGTGATGTCGATGGGTAATCCCTGATGCGCCGCGTTGATGCTCTGCCCCACAAAGAAATGCACGCTCGTCGCCTCTTCGAACAGCATCTGCGCCAAAAGAGACGCTCCGTCCTTTTTCGTAAACGTTTTGGGCGTCAGGTCATGCACGTCGACGTATTTTTCGGACAGCTCCAAAAGTTTGCGCATGGTGAGAACGCCTTCCGTCGTTAGGTCGATGCCGTCGATAAATCCGATGGGCGGCACGTCTTTATCCGGAAAGTCGAAGGATGCGCGCACCGTCGTTTTGAGATGCCGCGCGACGATCTGCGAACTCGTGCCGCCGCAGACCACCTTTTTTCCGTCTCCCGCAAGAAAACGGGAAATGTAAAAATCGTCCTTTTCTTTGTCGACGGGCGGCCCGATCATCAGGTTGACGTTCAGCTCTTCGCGCACCTTTACGGCGGCGACCGTCGTGTCGTCGCCCGGCGTACCGAGATAGAGATCGTTGCACACGCCCGCGAGCAAACACGCCACGGCGCGCGCACTCATCGAGGGCTTGACGTTGTTGTCCAAAAATTCCATGACTTCTTCGCGCTGCCAGCCGAGGTTGAGGGTCATGCCGATGCCCGCATGGATCACGCCGTCGCTCATGACGACGATGACGTCTCCCGCCCTTAAATCGAGCGGAGATTTATAGACCGTCTTGCCGAGAATATCCATCCCCTCGCGGGGCAGATCGCAGCACTTCGAATCGCGCACGAGGATCGCCTGCGGATTGTCGAATTCGAAGAGATACCCCCTGCCCTCCCTGTTCATGTGAATGACGGAAAAGGTGGAGTAAGCGACGCCGCGCACTTTGCAGACGGGGAGAGACTGAATGATCGTCTCCACACACTCCTCGATGTCGATGTCGTTGGAAACCATCGTGCAGAGTATCTTAGACGTGAGCGTGGAGAGGATGTTCGCTTTGACACCGCTCCCCAGCCCGTCGGCAAGCACGAGCGTGGTATAATCGCCCGAAACGATGCTCTCCACGCGGTCGCCGCACAGCTCCTCGTTCTTTTTGTTGAGCGACGTATAGCCGCTTTCCAGACAGAGAGCCATTACTTCTTCTCCTCTTCGCCCTGAAGCGTCTTTTTGAGTTTGAGGAGAGCGACCTTGGTCTCGGCCGTCGTTTCGCCGAGGAGAGAAGCGATCTCCTGCGCCACGCGCATCTGTTTTTTGATCACCTCGTCCGTCGTGGCGAGCGTTTCCAGCTTAACTTTATCCAGCTGTTCTTCGCTCTTGGTCTCCTGCGTGATGTCCTTCATGACGGCATAAGTGCCCTTGTTGTCTTTCATCACGATGATGGTCAGCTCGATATAGCTGCCCGTCTTTTCGATATAAACTTTTTTGTTGTGAACGCTCTTGTTATCGTTTTGGGCGAGCACGAATTCGGTCGGATTGAAATAGTGGAAGATCCCCTTCCCCTTCACGTCGCGCTCTTTGATGCCCAAAAGCTCCTTCGCCTTGCCGTTGATCTCCAAAATATTGAGGTCGGTATCGAGCAAAACGATCCCGTTCGGGCTGGTCTGAATGATCTCGTAGCTCATGCTCTCGGCGCGCTCGCGCATGTACGGGACGCACATATCGATGTTTGCATAGCCGTTGGCGACCGCCCACGCCTTCTCGTAACAGGTATTGTAGCCGCACGCGCCGCAGTTGAGCATATCCTCGGGGCGGGTCTTGCCCGTCTTTGCAAGGATCTCCGCGATCTGCCTGTCGGTCGGGATAAAATCTTCGGTGCGCTTTCTTTCGTGCACGCAGGTAAAATCGATGTCCTTGGCCTCTTCGTACGGCGCGGAGCCGTTTTCCGCAAGGTCACGGCTGACATATTTGCGTATATCCGCGTTCGCTTTGAGCGCGCCCGCTTTCAGCGCCAAAGAACACGGGCCGTTGACGCAGGCAGAATCGCAGCTGTTCATCTCGATGAACATACCCGAAAGGCTCTCGATGTTCTCCAAAACTTCCTTGCACTTTTCCGCGCCGTCTACGGCGACGAATTCGTAGCCGTCGATGTAATTTTCGAATGATTTGATGATACCGCGGCTGATGGGATAATATTTGGCGCGGTTGACCCCGCCCGCAGGCTTGGACGGAATATGCGCGATCTCGGAAAGGACGATCCCCTTATCCTCGAACATCGCGGCAAGATCTTCGAACGTCAGCACGCCGTCCACCACGCCGCTTTCGTGCGCCTCGCGCTTTTTCGCGATGCACGGGCCGATAAACACGACTTTCGCGTCCGGCCGCTTTTTGCGGATCATCTTCGCGTGCGCGATCATCGGCGTATCCACGGGCGCAAGGTAAGCGAGCGCCTTCGGATAGTACAGCTCGATCATCGTATTGACCGCGGGGCAGCAGGATGTGATAAAATTTTTGAACGTGCCCTCTTCCAGCAGTCTCTTGTACTGCGCGGTCACTTCGCGCGCGCCGATGCTCGTCTCCTCCGCGTCGGCAAATCCGAGCCTGCCGAGTGCAAGCTTCATCACGTTGAAATCCTGCAAATCGAAACTGGACACAAAGGACGGCGCGACGGACGCGACCGCCTTGCCCGTTTTGAGCAACTTTTCAACTTCCTGACGCTCAGTGTGCACGCTTTTCGCGTTCTGCGGGCAGACTTCGGTGCAGTGGCCGCAGAGGATGCAGCGGCTTTCGATGATCTTCGCGTGGTGATCGACGACCTTGATCGCCTTGACGGGACATTCGCGCAGGCATTTATAACAGTCTTTGCAACGCGCGTCTTTGAAATCGAGATAGCTGATCATATTCCCCTTCTCCCCCCGTTACTTACTGAGGCGCGGATAGATCTCGGTGAGGAACAGCTCTTCGCAGTTGTCCTTATTCGCGTTATGTACGAGAACCTCGTCCGCGAGCATACTTACGCCGTTTTGGCAGTTTCCCATACAAAAACTTGCCTGCAGATCGACTTTGTCCTCCACGCCGTACTTTTTGACGAGGCGTTTCATCTCCTCGATCACGTCGTACGAACCGCGCAAATGACAAGAACTGCCCACACAAACCTTGACTACCATAAAACAATAACCTCACAGATTGAAAATTCAAAACAAGCGGCACCCGATCCGATTTTTGCAAGAAAAAGCACCGCTTTGCCTTTGACCGCGCCGCCTTCTTTTTTCCGTCGTCCGCAGAGCCGCACGGCACACAAAGACCGCGCCGCAGAGCGTCTCTGCACGCGATCCTCGAATCGATATTTTTTTATCGATTTATATTATAATATAAATCGCTTTTTTCGTCAATAGTTTTTACAAATTTGCCGCAGACAATTTCAGGCATTCCCCGACTCTCTAAAAAACGCAAAGAGGGCGGCAGAAAAATTCCGCCGCCCTCTTTGCGCCTGACATTCCGTCAAAAGTTATACCGCCGCGTCGGACATTGTATACCCTTCGAGCGAGTTTTCCTTCACCTGAATGCAGATATATCGGATCCCGCAGTCTCCCGCGGCAAAAAACTGCCTTTTGCCCGCAGGCGCTATGCGCAGCCAGTCCCCCGCTTTCAGTTCGACGGTTTCTCCGTCGATGACCGCTTTGCCCCTGCCTTCCAGAACGCCGTAGATCTCCTCATTCTGTTTGTGCGCATGCACGAACGGCACGCACGCCCCTGCGGGGAGAGAATTGACGCTGACCTCCGCGCCGGTCAGACCGAGTTTGTCGTGCAGTTCCGTGCGCGCTTCGTCCGCGACGCTTACCTTCGCATAATTTGCCATAAAAAACGACCTCCCGTTTTTTCTTTTATTTTAACACGTCCGCCCGAACATGTCACGACCGTTACTATTTTATTAGTCGAAAATAAAATTGTTACTTAGTATCTTTTTGAAACTTACATACTTGACTTTACCGACTGCTTGCTGTATGATAAAAGAAAAAAGGATGGCAACTATGCTGACCAAACAAGAACTGCCCGAATGCCCCGTTGCGACCACGGTGCAACTGATCGGCAACAAATGGAAATTATTGATCATCCGCAACCTGCTGGCAGCTCCTCAAAGATTTACGGAACTGAAAAGAGGGATAAACGGCATATCCCAAAAAGTTTTGACGGATAACCTTCGCGCAATGGAAAGCGACGGCATCGTCTCACGCGAAATATTTGCAGAGATCCCCCCGAAAGTCATCTATTCCCTCACAGACATCGGGAGATCGCTTCTGCCCGTGATCGACGCCATGGCCGACTGGGGCGAAAGCTATAAAGGCCTGATCAAATGAAAATTCCCAACCCGGAAAATCAGATCATCTCAGAACGTTCCCGGTAAATGATCCGATCGGACACATTCGAGGCAACCGATCAATTAAAACGAATTCAGGATGCGTTGAATGAAATCATGCTTATGCGCCGTATATTCTTCCCGATGATCGGCATATTTTTGACATAACCTTATTTTTAGATTTTCGTATTCTTGGGCAACAAGCGGATGCGAATTAAGATAATCACGAAACTTTATATAATCCCGCCATTCTGCGCTTTCTGCCTTGACAACATGAACAAAATGCGTTTGAAACGCATTTGAACCATCATAATATCCGCCGCAGGCATATAACAGTTGCCGGATATTCTTTGTTGTAAAATCAGTTTCGCCCCTCAAAGTGTTATTCATATCATCTGTTGCATAACGATAATAAAAACCCCGCATTTCTAATTCGCGGTTACATCTTACAATGTCTGCAAAATCAGAAACAGCGACCGCAATATCGATTATAGGCTTTGCCCGTATGATGTTGACGGCAGTGCTGCCCACATGAGCAACTTCTGTTGCAACATTCCCCAAGATGTCTTTGAGCGCCTTGATTGTACGGCCGGCCTCTTCGTTCCATTCATCATTATGAGGATATAAAATTACTTTCCCGCGTTCTAAACCGATCATGCCGTTTATTATATCGGTTCGACTTTGAAAAGTCAACCACACAATTTTTCAAAGCAGTCTTTTGCTATCCGTCGCACACGCCCGGCGCACCCCAGTGCCCGCGCACCCTCCCTCAAAGCATGGCGTATGCCCTAAGGAGTTTTGCCCCTGCGGGGCAAGGCACTCCATGCCCGAATAGCTCGCCGCAGGCGGCAACCGACTCGAGCCTGCTTGTGACACACGACAAAAACAGCACAGACATAAGCGTGCGCCCTAAGGAGTTTTGCCCCTGCGGGGCAAGGCACTCCGTGCCCGAATAGCTCGCGCCTTCGGCGTGACCGACTCGAGCCTGCTTGTGACACATAACAAAAAAGCCGCAGACAAAAGTCTGTGGCTTTTTTGTGGCGCACCTACGCATTTTATATCCGAACTTTTTGCGCTTTCCAACTCGGAAAGCGTTATCGTTTCCGTTCCGTCCTTGTAATTGTATGTAAAAGTTATCCTGTCATCATACACATAGATCGCATTGATAAAACCGTCTATCAATCGCTGTTTTCCTTCTTGTGTGGTTAAATCTAACTTTTT
>CALVMD010000014.1 GCA_944342025.1 uncultured Clostridia bacterium
TCGCCTTGCAAATCGAACGCATAGTGCGTACCGTCGGTCAGGTAAATATGCAGCGTAGGCGCGTCGTATTCGATGCGCGAGATGCCGACGCCCGCAGCGCCGTCGTCGCCCTTGACGAGACCCGCATCCAAAGTGGAACCGTCGGAAAGGGTCAGGATAAGGTGCCCGTTTTCGTCGATAGCGGCGCCGCTGATGCCGCTGGCGGGCGCATCGGGCTGCTGTTCGGTCTCCGTCATCCCGCTAATCGTGAGCGTTGCGGCCGACATGCTCGCAGAAGCGCCGTCGTTACAGAACTGCCCGCCCATGACCTGAGAGTTGATATAGAAAGTGATCTCAAGCTCGTCCAATTCTTCCAGCGGACCGACGTTTTCGAGGATCATGGTGATCTCCGTCACATAACGGGCCTGCACGTAATCCGTGCCGCCTTCGGGGTCGGGCGCACTCGCCGTATCCCCCTCCTCGCTGAGGGTATACTGTACGCCGTCCGTCACGATCTCTCCGTCCGCATCGTAATAGCCGATCGAACCGAGCGGTACGGGAGAAGTACTCGGATCCGCCGTCGAACTCGTCGCCTCGGGATCGATAAAGGTGTCACAGGTGACGCCGTAGATCGTCACGCTGCTCTTGGAGACTTGCATGGTCAGAAGATAGCGCTCCTCTTCGGCGGAAAGCACCGTGATCGTCGCGCTCTGATAGATCCCGGCGCCGAACTCCACGCCGCCCATCGCGTCGATATAGGCGCTGAACGAAGCGTCAAGCTCGTATACCGCTCCGCTCGCCCCTTCGCTCTCGACCGCATAGAGAGTCATGTTTTCCGTGACGGGATACCCGGCAAAGCTCCAGATCTCCGTAGAGCCGCTCGGGTACTGATAATACCACTGCGTGATCGCGTTGCCGTATCGGTCCGTATAGGCCGGAAGGGTCGCCTTGCTCCCCTCTTCCACCGTCTGCGTGCCGTAAATCGTTCCGCCTTCGGACGCGAAAGTGACGGTAAACGTCTCTTTCTGCTCCGAAACGGTGCCGCCCGGCCGGTCTCCGCCCGTTTCGCAGGCGACAAACGAGGCAAACACGCTGAACGCGAGCGCGGCGCTGAGTGCGCAGATCGCGATTTTTTTTGCCCTGCTTTTTGTCTTTTTTTCTCTCATATATACTCCTTTTCAGATTTTTTATTCAAAGATACAAAACTTTCTTCCGTCGACCGACGCGATGTGCGCACGGACGCCGTATGTCTTTTCCAGCATCTCTTCGGTAACGATCTCGTCCGCCGCGCCCGCAGACAGGATATTCCCGTCTTTCATCATGACGACGTTGTCCGCATAGCGGATCGTCTGGTTGATGTCGTGCAGCACCATCAGGACAGTCGTGCCGTATTCCCTGTTCAATTTTAAGATCAGGTTCAAGATCTCGTACTGATAGTGCACGTCGAGATAGGTCGTGATCTCGTCCAGGAGAAGCGTTTCGTGCGTCTGCGCCAGCGCGAGCGCCAGCCATACGCGCTGCATCTGCCCGCCCGAAAGCTCTTTGACCTGCCTGTCGGCGAATTCTTCCGTATACGTTTCCGAAAGCGCACGGTCCACCGCGATATGGTCTTCTTCGGACGTACGGGAAAACATCTGGTTGTGATACGCCGTCCTTCCCATAGAAACGAGCCGCCTGACCGTCATATCTTCGGGCACCGTATTGTATTGATGAACGGCGGCGACCCGCTTTGCGTACTCTTTACGTGAAATTTCCGCAACGTCTTTTCCTTCGAACAAGATAACGCCCTGCCTCGGCTTATATATTTTTGTAAGAAGAGCAAACGCCGTTGTCTTGCCGCAGCCGTTCGGGCCGATCAGAACGGTGATCTTTCCCTTTGGCACGCACAGATCGACGCCGTTTAATACCTGCGCCGACTTTTCGTAACCGAAGGATACGTTTTTGAGTTCAAACAGATTTTCAGGCATACTTTTTACTCCTGAGCAGTAAAACGATAAACAGCGGCCCGCCGACGACGGACATGATGATGCTCACGCCGATCTCGTAAGGATAAGCGATCCACCGCCCCACCGTATCTGCAACAAGGAAAAACAAGGCGCCCAGCAGTGCGCTGTACGGAATGAGCTTTTTATGGTCGTTTCCCACCAGAAGGCGCGCGATGTGCGGCACGATCAATCCCAAAAAACTGATACTGCCCACGACCGCCGTCGCCGCCGACGCGAGAAAGACCGCAACCACCGAGACCTGCATGCGCGTCTTTGCGACGTTTACACCGATACTGCACGCGAGTCTGTCGGAAAGGCCCAAAAGATTGCACTTTTTCAGGCAAAACAGACAACCGACCGCACCGACGCACACATAAACGGCAAGCGTTGCCACATCGTCCCAGTTTTTCAGAGAAATGTTGGATTCCACGATGCTGGCCGCCCCCGAATAATTGCCGCCCGTCATCTGATTGAACGCCTCTGAAAGCCCGGTAAACAGCGCGTCCACAGCAATACCGATGAGAATGAGCCGCACAGGACTGAGCCCGCCCTTCCAGGAAAGCGCGTACACGATGCCGAATGCCAGGATGCCGCCCGCAAACGAAAACAACGGAGAAAAAGCCCCGAGCGCCGGCGCAAAGGCAGTGACCAGTACCGCAACGAATCCCGACCCCGCACTGATCCCGATGATGCCGGGGTCGGCGAGCGGACTGCGCATGACAGCCTGCGTGATGACGCCCGCGACCGCCATCGCCGTGCCGCCGAGTATGGCGACAAAAATGCGCGGAAACCGCAGTTGCACGATGATCGCCACATCTTCGTCGTATTCCGCGAAAATCCCGCGCAAAAGCTGCACGAAGGTAACTTTAATGCCGCCGATGTTCGCCGCCAATACCATAAAGACGAGCAAAAGCACCGCGGTAACGGCAAAGGCGAGAACGGTTTTCCATGTTCCGGCCGTTTTTTTCTTTTCAGGGTGCCCCATATCTATTGCGCCTCGGCAAACACCACGTCCGTAAGATAATCAAAGGATTCGAACCATCCCAGGTTCGCGCTCATGCCGAAACCGTCGTCGGAAGAGAGGTAATAAACCTCCCCCTCCCGCACGGCGCGGAAGTTCTGCCAGATCTCACCCGTTTCGATCTCTTCGCGCATGTATGCGAAGGCGTTTTCCTCGTCGTAATGCGCGAAAACGACGATCTTATCGGGATCTGTCCGGACCATGTGTTCGGGATTGACCGCCGCCACGCCTGACCCGTCGGACACGTATTCTTTTCCGTATACGCATTCGCCGCCCGCAAGTTCGATCAGGTTTCCGATATAGGAATCCGCCGTCACGATGAGATAAAACCGTCCGGGATACGCCATCAGAATGAGTACGGTGTCGGGATCGTCGGAGGCGGCGCTGTTTTCCTCGACATAAGTCTCATACTCTTCCCTGAGGGCTGCCGCCTCCGCCTCTTTTCCGTATTTTTCGCCGAGAGCGTCAATGTCGTCGTACATTCCTTCGACGCCGGAAAGATCAAAGTACATCGCGTCGATCCCCGCATTGTCGAACTGTGCGGAAAGCCCCGCCTCGAGCGTGCGCGGCACGATGACAATCTCAGGATTGACGCGGCTTAAAATCTCCATGTCAGGCGTCATCGCGTTGCCGATCGTCTGTATGTCCTTATACCGTTCGGGAAGCTCGATGTCCTCCGCCGCGCTCGGGATCCCGACGACTTCGTCTATATCCAGGCGATCTAAAATCTGACAGATCGCCATGGACGTGGTGGCGATCCCGTACGGCTCGCTCCCGTTGCCCGAAAGCGCACAGCCGCCCAGGCTGAGCATGGCTGTAATCACCGCGCAAAAAAGTGCGCAGCCGCTGATCTTTTTCATGCAGCCGCCTCCTGCATCGAATCCCAGTCAACGGTCAGAGTCGCCGCGTAACCGCTGTTCGAAAACTGCGTACCCATCACGTTCGAATTGATGAACAATGTCAGGGAATATGTATCCGTCTTTTCCTCGACCGGAAAGGTGATCGAATCGACGTAATGCACTTCTTCTCCCGCGGGGTTGGGCGCGGTGTCGTCGCTCAGCGTGTAAGAGACTCCTTCCGTTACGAGATTGCCGTCCTTGTCGTAATAACCGATCGTGCCGTTCTCGGGCTGCCCTTCTTCGGGCGTCTCTCCGGAATCGGGCGCGGGATCGACAAAGGTGTAACAGGTGATGGAATAGATCGTCACGCTGCTCTTGACAAGAGAGAGGGTAAGCTTCATAGATCCGTCTTCATTCAGCGTATACGACGTACTCTCCAGCATAGGGCTGCCGAACTCGATGCCGCCCATCGCCGCGATGTAACAGCTGAGCGAGGCGTCCACGGAATATTTCCCGGGAGCCTCCTGCTCTTCGACGCATCCGGCAAACGAAAGGGTCATGATCCCTGCCGCCAGAAGAGAAAACAAAGCCAATATTTTTTTCATAGCGCTCCTTCGTTCGCATATGCGAACATAAATTCAGAAAATCAGGAGAGTTTCCGCGCGACGCGCCGAACTCTCCCCTTCGGCACCTATTATATAAGACTCAGTCTCTCTGTGTCAATAAGTAAACCATAGCTAACTTTAAATTGAAAACGCACGCTGACCGAATCGGCCGCACGGACGAAAAAGAGTCAGCTCAAGGTTCCGTTTTTTCTTTTCAGATATTTTACGAGCGCCGCGCGGCTGAAATCCCCCACGGAGCAGATCGTATTCACCGCCTCAAAGTACGCCGTGTTTTTCGGCGTGTGACAGCAATTTTCAAGTGCGCCGCTGATAAAGCGAATGCACAGCGTATACTCCTTTAATAAAGCCAAACATTTTTGCGGCAGAAAGATATGTCCGCGCTCTTCCTGTCGGATGAGCCCCTGTTCTTTCAGCCGTTCGCACATTCTGTATACGCTGACTTTCGTCACCCCCATTTTGTCCGCAAGATCCGTGAGCCGAACGCTGCTTTTTTCATCTCCGAGCGAACGGGCCGCAAGCAAATATCTCAATTCCGATGCCGTCATATTTACTCCTTTACATATGTTCGCATATGCGAACATATGTCTCAAAAAAGAAGTTCGCAATTCCGAACCGTCTATATTATATAAACTCTTTCCGCCGTTGTCAAACGCTAAAAGTATTTTTTACATCGATTTTTTATGAAACAATTAAAAACGCATTTGCCTGTCAATCTGTATACTCGGCAACATTATTTAACAGCTAAGTTTGCCCAAACGCAATGTCCCATAAAAGAAAAAACAGCCGTTTTCTTGGGTTTTTCCCTTGAAAACGGCTGTTTTTTAACTATGGCGCAGAGAAAGGGATTTGAACCCTTGTTACCCTTATGGGGGTAAACACGATTTCGAGTCGTGCGCGTTCGACCGCTCCGCCATCTCTGCGTTACATTTAATGATTTTACTATATTATTCAAATTTTGTCAATCTTTCGGGCAGGTATTTTACCAAGAAAGTCGTCAAAATTCCGATCACGATCCCCGCGAGCACGCTGAATACGCACACGAACGGGAGCTGAATATACAGGGACGGCGCTTCCATGATAAGAACCGCCACGCCCGTACGCGCGATGTTACTGAGAATTGCGCCCGCCGCACTGACCGACACCAGACTGACTTTCGGATACAGCGCCGCATACAGCCCCGCCATGGCAAGGTATGCGCAGAGACTGCCCGCCAGATTGAAGGGCAAAACGAAGGGAGTAACGAAAAGCGCTGTCAACGCATTTTTCAGCAAGACAAAAATGAACGCATCGCGCGAACCGAACGCGATGATCACGAACAGCACAACGCTGTTCGCAAGCCCGATCTTGACGTACGGCGCCATGGGCAGAAGGGGCGGAATGAGCGACTCGACGATAAACAGAACGCTCGCCATGGCAAGCAATACGCCGAGCGCCGCGATGCGCCGTGCGGGAAAGCGTTTCATGCGTCGCTCCCCAGCCCGCCCACGATCTTAACCGTAAGTCCGTGCGGCATGCAGATGATCTCCCCTTCTCCGCGGGCACCCGTAAGTACACACGTCTGATCGGGGCAATCCGCCTCATCCACGCGCACTTTGCCGCCCTCGACGACGATCAGGTTTCCCTCGCTCCAATCGCCAAGCAAAGAATCGTCCATTACGCGTGTAATGCTGCCGCCGCCCGCCGCGGAGTAAAGGTAGACCGCATCCTCATCGAGAGGGAGTTCCGCAATCGTCTCTCCGTAGGCCAGAATCTCGATGTATTCCCCTTCCGCACGCTTTGATCCGAAGGCAAAAAAGGTAAACAGGGCGACAAGCAGCAGGCAGACGGCAAAAACGATCGCGTCGCCCCGCACGAAAAATTTTCCCTCTTTTATTTTTGCAATCTTTTCGTCGCTGTTCATCCGGATAACTCTTCCAACCTCGCAATATAAATGCGTTCCTCTTCGCAGGGCTGAACCTCGTCGACGGCAGACGAAACATCGCCCTTTTCAAACACGTCCTCGATGGCGCTCAGATCGTAATCGGTGCCGAGGATCTCATTGCAATACGCCGCGTATTCGGTGCGATTCATCACATTGACGCCGCCCACGCCGTAATACTTGAAATCTTCGGTGATCACGACGGCACCGAACCCCTCCCACTCGTCGCTAAGTTCCTGCAAAAACGCGAGCGAACGGGTGAGCGGCATGCAGAACGCTGCCGTGGACAGTGCGTCGGCAAGCGCACCGGAATACAAGTATCCGTCGTTCGGCACGACGATCGTCACGCTGATGATGCCCCTGTCGGCGGGCTTTCCCGTTTCGGGATCGATGATGTGCGGATAAATCTTTCCGCCGTAAACATAACAGCGGTAATTGTCCGCGCTGGTCGTGACGGACACGTCGGACAGCCCGACAAGGTACAGCCCAGTCCCGACGCCCGTCGTCAGGGCGCGCGGATTGTCGATCCCGACATTATAACCGCGGCTGACGCCGCCCTCTTCCCGTTTTTTGCCGAGCAGTGCCGTATTGGACGAAGACACATTGACGATCGCATCGATCTCCTGCCCTTCAAAACGGCTGCGAAGATACTTCACGGCGCGGTCGCACATATACCCTTTGGCGATACCGCCGAAATCCAGCATCGCGCCGTCCGCCTTTTTTGTTGCGCACCCTTCCTCAACCGAAAAGAGAGACAGATCCGAAAGCGCCCGCGCGGAAGAAAGCGCACTTTCCGACGGTTCTGCGCGGGAAACGCCGTAGCGCCCCGCATTTTCGGGCGAAAAGCCCCACAACGTTGTCAGGGGATAGAGCGCGGGAGAAAACTTGCCGCCCGTCAGATCGGAATAATCTTCGGCAAGCGCAAAGAGCTTTTTCGTTTCGGCACTCAAAGCGACCGATTCGCCTGCCACCGCCGCATTGACCCGCGAAAGGTCGCTGTCTGAAAATTCGACGCTGAAATCCTCTTCCAGACCGTTCATGAGGGATTCGAGATCTTCCATCAATTCTCTGTATTCGGAAACGGAAACGATCTCTCCGTCCACCCTAAGATCGGAGCGCGCGATGTCCAATTGTACAAAATACGAATACTCGCCGCCCGGCTGTGCCGTACATCCTGCAAACAAGAACGCGAGCGCGGCAGCCGATGCGGCGGCGGTCATACAAATCTTTTTCAAAACAGATCTGCCCTGTCAGTTTTTGTTCCCGTAAAAGATGAGCCCGAGCGTGCCCGGCCCGCAGTGAGAGGCGATAACCGGCCCTACGATCTGATAATCGATGCGGATATCGTCGCCGAACGCCTCTTTGAGCGCGGCGACAAACGCGTCGCCGATCTCGGGGCAGTCCGCCTGTAAAACTTCCACGCGATGGTTTTTATCGAACGAATGCCCGCGCATGAGGGAAATGAACTCGGAAAACACCTTTTTTGCACCTTTGATCTTGCCCACGCTCTGCAAAGAGCCGTCCTCTTTGACGGTGATGAGCGGCTTGATGCCAAGCAGCTTTCCGAACGCCGCCGTCAGGGCCGAGATCCTCCCGCCCCGTTTGAGATAGACGAGGTCGTCGACGACAAAGTAAACGACGGTATGATCGCGCACTTCGGCAAGATAAGCGTCCAGCTCGTCCATCGTAGCGCCCGCAAGGTACTTTTCCGCCGCCAGGCGCACCTGAAAGCCGGCGCCCAGGCTGATCGATTTCGTATCGAACGTGCGGATCTCGCGGTCGGGATATTTCTCCTTTAATGCTGCGATTGCCCTGTCCATGCTCTCGAACGTAGCGGAAAGCTTATGAGAAAAGGTCACATAATAAACGTCGTTCCCCTCTTTGAGAACGGGTTCAAAATAATCGATATAATCCTGTTCGTTGATTGCCGAAGTCGTGGGCACAGCCCCCTCGCGCATGCGCTTGTAAAAGTGATCGAAGTCCGTCTCTTTCCCGAGGTCGTAATAGTACTCCTTTCCGTCGAGAACGTAAGGCATGCTGATCACGTTCAGTCCGAGTTTTTCCGCTTCGGTATGCCAAAGCTCGCAGTTTGAATCGCAAAACAATTTATACATTCTGCCGCCCCTCTTCTGATGTTTTTTCTAGCATACATTATACATGAAACGGCGTTTTGTTGCAAATGTTTTCCCGTGGCTCAGAATTTTTTATGCCGCATTTTCAGCTTTTTATCCCGCTCAATCAGGTAACAATTGAAGATAACGCCCGTAACGAAACAGATCATCAGCACATACAGCCACAGCAAAAACACGATAAACAGCGCGATGGCGCCGTACAGCCTTTCCACACTGCCGAACGTGAGATAGATGGTAAACCCGAATGACGCGATGCCTCCGATAAAGAGGGTAAGAAGACTTCCCCACACGACGTTTGCAAACCGCACGCGGTACGGACAGACGTATAAGTTAAGTATGACGATGAAAAAAAACGCCAGCACTCCCAAAATAGCGTAAATGCCGAGTTGTGCAAGAAAAGACGGAAACGCCCGACGCAAAAACGCGTTGCAAAGGAGAAAGAGGATCGCCTCGGCAAGGAGCAGAATCATGACGATAAAGATGAGCGCCAGCGCCGAAAGCCGCAAAGCGATGCCTCCCTTTTTCCGTTTATAATCGTAGATGATCTCGCCGCTGCGCCGCATATGATAGAAGAGATTGGTGGACGAATACAGTGTGGTCGCAAGCAGGATGACGGACGCCCCTACCGTGGCGCTCTGTGCGGAATCGCGCAGGTAAAACAGAAAATCGCGGATCCCCGAAAAGATCTCCAATTCAAAGATCTGGTCGTAGTCGATGTTCAGCCTGCCGAAAATAAGGGTCAGCCAGAACAAAAACGGCACGATGGACAATACGAGAAAAAACGCCATCGTTCCCGCCAGCGTCGTATATTTTTTTGATGCGAGATACCCGTATGCAGAGCGCACCCGCTCCACCATATCCGTAAAGGCGACCATACCATTATTGTATGCACTTTCTCGAAAGTTATATCCCGGGCGGCGCGCTTTTGCCATGCAAAAAAAATTGATGAATTCGATATTTCTCTACGTTTTTTTGTATAACGATTTTTATAAAAGTATTGACAGTATGCAATAACCGTGTTACACTTGAACCGAGGAGGTGATCAGGGGAAATATCGATATAGGCTTTCGGCATAAAACAAAGGAGAAATGTTTCTTTTGTCTTTCGGGCGGAAACGCCCGCGGATGCAGGAAAAAAGGCGAGCCGCTTGTTTTTGACGGGCGATTATAAGATAATATTAATATATATCCTTAAAATCCCTCGTTATTGTTATTTCGTTTAAGGAGACGCTAAAATGAAAAAATATCAACAAATACTCACTTGCGCGTTGGGGGCGGCGTTTCTGTTCCTGTTCGCCGCATGCGGTAATGAAACGGAACAATCTAAAATCGTCTCGTATGTAAACTCCGCGCAAGCAGATTTTTACACGGAATCTGCAGACGAATATTTGCGGAAAAACGGCTATCCCGAAGACTTTATTGCAAACACGGGAGACCAGACCAAAGGCGACCTGCAAAGATTCGGCGCAGTTTTTCAAGTAAAGGCAGACGGAGCGCTGCCTTCACACATCGGCAGCAAGCTAAAATATTCGCTCACAATCAGCGACGCTTCAGAAGGCAGAACTTCAAAAAAATATCTGACGCTCAACTGGCGGTGGGACGAACCGCGCGCGCAGTATGTCGACCACGCTTCTTTCACTTACAACGAAACGAGCTACGAACTGAACGCCGAAGAGTGCATATTCGAAATCTTCGGACAGGGAAAGCTGGAAAGTTCTTATATTCCTGAAAATTGCGGCGTCGAAATACCAGAAACCGAGTCCGGCACTTTCCTTTACTTTATGAACTGGCGATTCGAAAAAATGGCGACCCTGCAAAGGGATACTGATTCCAATACAGTCCGCTGGGAATACACTTTCTCCCCCGACAACATGTTCAGAAAAATTTTTTTTGATGAAACATCGCAAAATGTCTCTTCGGAAGATACTGCTTACGGCGATTATTCTTTGAACGGAAATATTTACGGCGGTTCGCTGACGATCTGCCTGGAAGCGTCCGACATCGAGGGCGACTTCAAAGTAAATGCAGCTTATTCCGATGTGTTTACCGACAGGACTTACGGGGTCAGCACTGAAATCTCTCCTTATCTTTCTTGAATCACCCGGTCGGCCTAGCATAAGCAGCCTAAGGCGCTTAAATGTTCCATCATACATAAAAGAATTATACGGGCGAAAACACAAAAAACTCTTACAGACCGCAGACGCGACATACCAACATACAAAGACCTGCGATTACTTTTCCGACAATGAAACGACTGAATTTTGGAAAGACCTGTTCTATTCGATCACCGCCAGCGATGTTTCCGACACAGAACACCGGATCGCCAAAAAATATGTGACGTTCAGCCGGGAATGGAACGGAAAACAGGATTCCCGCAAAACCGCCAAAGACGACATCGTTGAAATCTCGTTCATCGAGAGCATTGTCCCCCAGAAAACTGCTTTGGAAATCAGCGGAATCGGAAACCTGATCGATTCCGGGATCGAAGGCTACCAGAGCGCGGCGGACTCTGTGCCCGCTCCGCCCGATACGGTAAACGGATCATTCCTTTTTCTGACCGGCGACGGATCAGGCGATAGCGTATCTCAGTCGACCGACATACGCCTTACGCAGGCATACCGCAGCTATTCTCTGTATATCGCCGTCCCCGATCCCGCAGGTTTTGCCCTGCAACGGAAATTTTATCCGCCCGTCGACTCCACGGCGGCTTACGGCATTTATCAGCTTGACGAAAGAACGTACCGGGGGAATATCACGATCCTTATCGCAAGGCAGGCAACCGAAAACACCCTGATGCATTCTACTGCGGAATACCATATCTTCGACAAAGCCGGTGATCGGTACCTCACCTCCCGTCAACTCATCACAGATTCGTTCTATGCACTTCCCGACTCATAACCGAAAACCGCGCAACCCGAATAACAATAAAAAGCCCCGCGGGGGAACGCGTTCCCCCGCGGGTAAAATTTTGTCTTGGTTTTTTACTTGGCTTTTTCGGGAATGATCAGCCCGATGTCGCCGTTCGCGCGCAGGTATACGACCCGCACCTCGTTCGTTTCGGCGTCCTGAAAGATATAAAAGCTGTGGCCGAGAAGGTCGAGCTGTTCCGCCGCCTCTTCCGTCGTCATGGGCGTAAGCTGAAAAGTCTTTGTCCTGACCAGCTTCCCGACAGGCACGTCCGCCTCTTCCAGAAACAGCCGCTTTTCGTAAAACGCGTCCTTTTTCAGCTTGTTTTCGATCTTGGTCTTGTGGCGGTAGATCTGATTTTCGATCTTAGGAAGCACGGCGTCGATGCCGTCGTAAAAATTATCCCCCGCAACTTCGGCGCGGATCATATTGCCCTTGTAAAGGATGGTGACTTCTGTCTTGCAATACTTCCCGTCCTGTTTGAGATAGACGGAGCAGACAGAATCGTCGTCGAAATATTTGTCCAGCTTTCCGATCTTTTTTTCGAGAATGCCGACCAATTTTTCACTCGCTTTACAATTCTTCTCAATGATCTCTATACGCATATGCGCACCTCCGTTTATTTATTTCGCGGGCGTGAACGTGAATGCGCCGTCTTTGACGTCTATATTCACTTTCTGCCCGGATGAAATCCTGTTCATGAGGATCTCTTCGCTCAGCGCGTCCTCGATACGGCGCTGGATGACCCGTTTGAGCGGCCGCGCGCCGTACACCTCGTCGTAACCCTCGTCCAAAAGTTTTTCTTTCGCCGCGCCCGATACGCTCACGCGGATGTCCCTCTTTTGCAGGCGATCGAACAGAACGTTCAGGAAAAGGTCGCAGACCTTCGAGGCGTCCTCCTTGGAAAGTTTATGGAAGATGATGATCTCGTCCACGCGGTTAAGGAATTCGGGTTTAAACTGCGCCTTCAGCTCTTCGGTGATATCCTCCTTCATCTTCTCGTATTCGCCCTTTTCGCCCTCAGACGAAAAGCCGAGCTTCTGCATTTTGTTGATCCTGCTCGCGCCCGCGTTGCTGGTCATGATGATGACGGTGTTCTTAAAGCTGACCACCCTGCCCTTGCTGTCGGTCAGCCGTCCGTCGTCCAAAATCTGCAACAGCACGTTGAAAACGTCGGGATGCGCCTTTTCGATCTCGTCGAAAAGGACGACCGAATACGGCTTTCTCCGTATCTTTTCGGTCAGCTGCCCCGACGCGTCGTCAAAACCGACGTAACCCGGGGGTGCGCCGATGAGTTTGCTGACCGAATGTTTCTCCATGTATTCGCTCATGTCCAGACGGATCATCAGCCGCTCGTCACCGAAAAGCGCCGCCGCGAGCGCCTTGGAAAGCTCGGTCTTTCCGACGCCCGTCGGTCCCACGAAAATGAACGATCCGATAGGTTTATTCGGATCTTTCAGTCCCGCGCGCGCACGGCGGATCGCCTTTGCGACCGCAGACACCGCCTCGTTCTGTCCGATGACCCGCGCGTGCAGTTCCTCTTCCAGATGCATGAGGCGCTGGCTCTCTTCTTCCGTCAGTTTTACGACGGGCACGCCCGTCCAGCCGCTGACGATCTTCGCCACGTCGTCCGCGCCGATCGACGCGCGCGGCTCGCCGCGGTTTTTTTCCCAATCTTCACGGATCGCGGCGATCTCCTCTTCAAGATGCTTGATCTGGTCGAGACAGTGCTGCGCTGCCATAAAGTCGTCGCGCCTGACCGCTTTCGCCTTTTCCGCCGTCAGCCGCTCGATCTCCGCCTCTTTTTCTTTGATGCCCGAAGGCCCGTTAAAGCTGTCGAGCCGCGCACGGCTCGCCGCTTCGTCGATGAGATCGATCGCCTTGTCGGGCAAAAACCTGTCCGTGATATACCTGTCCGAAAGGCTTGCCGCCGCCACGATCGCCTCGTCGGTGATGGCGACTTTATGATGCGCCTCGTACTTGTCGCGAAGGCCGCGCAGGATCTCGATCGTTTCGGGCACGCTCGGCTGTTCCACGTTGACAGGCGTAAACCTGCGTTCGAGCGCGGGATCCTTTTCGATGTATTTGCGATACTCGTCGATCGTGGTCGCGCCGATGGTCTGCAATTCGCCGCGGGCGAGCATCGGTTTTAAAATGTTTGCCGCGTCCATGCTGTTGTCCGTACTCGACCCTGCCCCCACGATGTTGTGGATCTCGTCTATGAACAAAATGACGTTTCCGCTGCGCTGGATCGCCTCGATCGTATCTTTGAGGCGCTCTTCGAAGTCGCCGCGGTATTTCGCCCCCGCAAGCATACCGGGGAGATCGAGCGCGAAAACAGATTTCCCGAGCAAAAGATCGGGCACGTCGCCCTTTACGATCGCCTGCGCCAACCCCTCGACGACCGCACTCTTGCCGACGCCGGGTTCGCCCACCAGAACGGGATTATTCTTCGTACGGCGGGAAAGGACCTGAATGATCTTGTCGATCTCCTTTTTTCTGCCGATAACGGGATCGATCTTCCCCTCGCGCGCTTTCTGCGTGAGATCGGTGCCGTAAGCGAAATTCAGCCCCTCTTTCTGCCCGGAAGGCGCTTTTTGCCCTGCCGGCTGCTGGGGCGGTTTCTGCCAGATCGGCTTTTCGTCCCAGATGTTCATATCGTGCGCGTCGCCCTCGTCCGCATATCCGCCGCCGCTGAACTCGTCGTCCAGTTCCGCAACGATCATGTCGATATCCGTGCCAAGCGAACGCAAAATGCGCACCGCAAGGGAATCCTCGTCCCCCACGATCGCCATGAGCATATACTCCGATCCGACGCTCGCGCCCGTACCGTCGCGGTTGATCGCATATTCGATCGCCTTTTCGAACATGTTTTTCGTGCGGGGCGTGAACCCGCTGAGCTTGATGCGCTTATCCAGCGTGCGCACGAACGCATTGCGGTATTCGGGCTCGGAAACGCCCGCCGCCGTTAAAATCTTGCATGCGCGGCATTCGGGCACGTTCAGGATGCCGAACAGTACATGTTCGCTTCCGACATAAGTGCTGCCGTAGTGCTTTGCCGCCTCGATGGAAAGTTTGAGTGCCTTTTGCAGGTTGATGGAAAATTTGTCAAAGTAATTCATTCTGTCTCCGTATAATCAGCGTGCCAATGCCTTTAAGCCTTCCCTGCATTTTTCCGCGCGCAGGATGTCGCGCTCCGCCGCACTGAGCCGTTCGTCGCTCAGAAGCGATATGTTTGCCGGCCGCAATGCCGCTATGAGATCGTCCAGCCCCGAAAAATTTTCTATCGGGACAAAACCGAGCGCCGCGCCCAGCTTTACGTCGGACATATATTTCAGAAATTCACCGAACGAGATCGTCTCGCAATACAAAAGAATCCCGAACGCGCGGCGGCAGCCGTCTTTTACGCCTATATAATCTTCCGAAAGGAGAGCGCGCCGTGCCTGCGTTTCCATATTGACGATCTCGAGAACCGCCTTTTTGACTTCGGACAGGATATAATCTTCGCTTACGCCGAGCGTCACCTCGTTGCTGATCTGATACATATACCCTTCCGCGGCGCTCCCCTCGCCGTATACGCCGCGCACGGTATGCCCGAGGCGCGAGATCTCGCGGATGAGCTTGTTCATTTTATTCATGCGCGTAAGCCCCGGCAAAAAGAGCATGACCGACGCACGGAGACCCGTGCCGAGATTGGTCGGGCAGGCGGTAAGGTATCCGAGTTTCGCATCGTACGCAAAGCGGATATTGCGCGAAAGCGCGTCGTCCATTTCTGAAATGCGAAGGTACGCCGTTTCCAGATTCAGCCCCTTTGCGATGTACTGCTCGCGCAGGTGATCTTCTTCGTTGATCATGACCGAGATCTTATCCGCCGCCCTGCCGTCGCCGAACGAATCGGAATCCCCTTCGTCGATGAGGGCTGCGCCGTATTTTTTATTAGCGACAAGCTCCGCGCTGATCAGGTGATCGTCCCTGAGCGAAAGCGCCACGCTCTCGCTGATCTCGTCCATATAATACAGCTTGAACTCCCTGCACCTGCTGGCGGCGGCGCTCACTTTACGGATGATCTCCTTCGCCTGGCTTACGCCCGAAAGGCGGTTTGGGAAAGGGTAATCTGCAAGATTGCGCGCCAGGCGGATGCGCGAAGAGACGACGGTACTGTCAATATGATTCATCGTCCCCTCCGAAATCGCCGCGATACAGGATTCTGCTGATTTCGCGAATATCGCGGTTGAGCTGTTCAGCGTCCTTCATCCGCTTTTCTTTGAGCGCTTTTTCCAATTCTCCGCGCAGTCTCGTCCTTTCTTCCGACAATTCAAAAAATTTACCGTCCCCTTGCGGACGTTTGCCTGCATGCACCGTTTTCCCGTGGATGCGGCGGATGGAAGGCATAAGCTCTTTCCGAAACGCATCATAACAATGCGCACACCCGACCAAACCTGTCGAGGAATAATCGGAAAGCGTCGTTCCGCAGACGGGGCACCTGCGCTCTTTCGTGTCGTCCACGCCCAGAAATGAAACAAAAAAATCGGGTTCCGTGCCGTATTCGGCGGCAGCCCCGAGCCGTTCATAGCAATCGTCGCACAAAAACAGGTCGCCCGCATCCCGTTTGATACAGTGGGTCGCGGTATTTTTTTTACAGTTTGAACAGATCATCCGAAAAATCAGCCCCCGCGCTTTTCTCCGAAAACAGAGCATGTCCCTGCCCTTTCTTTTATTCTTTGCAAAAGCGCGCCGCGCTCATTCAGCGCGGAAATGTTAACGTTTTGTTTACGCTTCTATTATAGCACGGAACGGCTCGCCTGTAAACAGTTTTTTCAAAATTCGGTCCGCCTTTCAACCGAAAAAGTCGCTTTCCTTTATGGCGGCGCGCATCTTCTCCACGGCGCGTTTTTCTATGCGGGAAATATAAGAGCGAGAAATTTTCAGAAACGCCGCCACCTCTCTCTGCGGCATGGGCGCCCCGCCTTTCAGCCCGTATCGGAGACACAGCACGGTAAATTCCCTTTCGGTGAGGTTTTCGGAAAGCGCCTTCATAAATTTTTCTTTGACAAGTTCAGACTCCACCGCCTGAAACACGCCGTCTTCCTTTTCGAACAACAGGTCCATCAGCGTCAGTTCGTTCCCCTCTTTATCCACCCCGACGGGATCGAAGAGATAAACGTTGCCCCTATGCTTTTTATTGCTGCGGATGAGCATCAGGATCTCGTTTTCGATACAGCGCGCCGTATACGTCGCCAATTGCGTTCCTTTGCCGGGTTTATAAGTATCGATCGCCTTGATGAGCCCGATACTGCCGACCGAAATGAGGTCGTCCGTCTCCGCAGCCCCGCTGTACTTTTTCACGATATGCGCCACGAGGCGCATGTTGTGCCGTACGAGCGTATCCTTGGCGGTTTTATCCCCCTCTGCCGCCAAGCGCAGGCATTTCGCCTCCTCCTCAGGCGGCAGCGGCTTGGGGAACGAGCCTTTACCGCCGATCGCGGACGTAAAAAACAGGATTTTGCCGAGAACAGCCTGCAAAAACGCAAAAAACACGGATCCTGAGCCTCCTTTCGTCGTCTCTTCTAATCTATGTTTCGCTCTGCTTGTACCATGCCGCCGCCCGAAAAAAACATAAAAAAAGAAGGACACCCATACAGACATGCCCTCCTTTTTATGCGGATTCCCGCCTTATTTCATGAAATTTTTGATCGCGGCATATGTCTCTTCGCTGAGAAGATGCTCCATGCGGCACGCATCCGCCTCTGCCGCGTCCTCGCTCACGCCCAACTTGACAAGGAAAGCCGTGATCGTGCGGTGACGGTCATAGACTGCCTCTGCATACTCCCTGCCCCGTTCGGTCAGATGGATATGATTGTCTACGATGTTTACGTACCCTTTCTGCGTAAGAATGCGCATCGCCTTTGTCACGGCAGGTTTCGACACTTTGAGTTCGCGCGCGATCTCTACCGAATGCACGTGTTCTTTGACGGCAGAAAGACGCAGAATCGCCTCGAGATAATCTTCACCGGATTCGTTGTCTATCATCTTTCTCCTCCTATGGCTCCCTGTTGTCTGAGCGTGTCTTCGCTGTCCACCGTCTTTTTAAGAAGGCGTATCAGATCGGATATATCCTCCTCGCCCAATACGTCGATATACAGATCGAAATACTCGGCAATAAAATTAAATTTGGAAGAAAAATATTCCCGGCCTTTTTCCGTCAGGGCGACATTCATTTTTCTCCTGTCGTCCGCCACAATATCCATTTCGATCATGCCCTTTTGGCGCAATGAGCGCAGTATGTTCGCCGTCCGCGCACGGCTGATGCGAAGATCGACGCTGATCTGCGACGGATTGACGTCCAATCCGTCCCTCTGCATCAAAAAACCAAGCACCGCCGTTTCCCCTTCGACAAACTCCATAAGATGCACGATGATGTCCATCTTATACATGCGCCACAGTTCGTGCATGAGCTGTTCGCGCAACTCCTCTTTTTTCATATGCAACACTTCCTTTATCCGAACGGCTCATTCGTTGGATTTCAACGAATCAGCCATATTGATCTTGTTCAACTTGATGAGCATGAATGCGTATACGATCGCGGCGAACGCGACAGTCAACAGGAATGCCCACAGATAACTCAGCCAGCCGATCGTCCTTCCGAACATCATCATCACGCTGTCTACCCTGTCTACGATAAACATGTGCAGCAAAAATCCCAACAAGAGTCCCAAAAGCGCCCCGATGACCGTAAGGATCGCGCTTTCACGGTAAATATATCCAGCCACTTCGTAACGTTTATAGCCCAGCACGCGCAGCGTAGCGATCTCTTTCCTGCGTTCATCGATGTTGATGTTTGTAAGATTATACAGCACGATCGCAGCCAACGCACCCGCACTGATGACCAAAACGGCGATGACGAGCCCCATCGTGGAGCTCAATCCCCGGAACGTCTCCAAAGTGGAACTTACAAACTCCACCGACGTCACCCCGTCGTCCCGCAAAAGTCTCTCTGCGGCCGCATCCTCATCCTCGGTCCCCGAACGCACAAAGTACGTGTTGGCCGAAACATCCGTGTCGGGTTCGAGCGAGGAGAAATAACTTTCGCTCATATATGCGACCGAACCCGTATAATTTTCGAAGACGGCGGCGACCCGGACTTCGTGCCGTGTTCCCGACGCAGAGATATACGTCACCGTATCCCCCTTCTCCACACCGTAAACGACGGCAATGTTTTCCGGAAATATGATCCCGTCCGTCTGCGTATCTATTATAGCAGATTTTTTCCTCGTCCGCAACTCTACAAGCGAGGCAAATCCTCCCGCGTCCTCTTCCGCAACGACATAAAGGTCTATACTCTCGCGCGAACCGCCGACGAGCAGCTGTCCGTTCTCTCCGTAAAGCGCGACGCTCTCTGTCCCGTCGACGGAAAGGAACTCATCCAAATACCCCTCTTCGCCCGCATCCGCGGAAGAATCGTATTCGATGACCGTGTCATAGCGCACCAGCTCTTTATACTGAATATTTTCCACGGCGCCGACCGAATCGTTGAGCCCGAACCCGGTAAGAATAAGCGCCGTGCATCCCATGACCGATATGATGGTGAGGATCATGTTCCTCTTGTATCGGAAAATATTGCGCACCGTCGCCTTCCACTTGAATTTCAGCCTGTTCCAAAAGAATCCCGCCCGTTCCAGCAAAATGCGTTTGCCCGGCTTGGGCGCTTTCGGCTGCATGAGCACGGCGGGTTTTTCTTTCAGAGAAGAGCGGCAGGCAAAGAATGTCACGACCGCCGTCCCCGCGAGCGCAATTGCAAACACTGCGAGCGCAAACCACGGACTGAACAGAAGATTGAGCGACGGCAAGTAGTACATCGTTTCATATGCACGCCAGAAAATGCTTGGCAAAAGGCTGAATCCGATGAGGATCCCTGCCGCACATCCGATGAAACTTGCAAGGCAACAGTACAGCAGATACTTTGACATGATGCGCCCGTTTCCGTAGCCGAGCGCTTTGAACGTGCCGATCTGCAGGCGATCCTCCTCCACCATGCGCGTCATTGACGTAAGCGCGACGAGCGCAGCGACCACGATAAAGAAAACAGGGAAAATCCCCGCAATGTCTTCTACCTTCTCCACGTTGAGGTCGAAACTTATATAACTCACGTTCGTGCTCGCGCGGTCAAGGACATACCATTCCGCCGAGGCAGGGATCTCCTGTCCGAAAACGGCGAGGATCTCGTTGATAGACTTGATCTCTTCGTTAATCTTTGCGCTCTGCACCGCGCCGATCTCCGAAAAGACGTCGGAACTTTCCAAAACGAAAGTAGAATAGCGGTCGGTAAACATCTCATACTCGTCCGAACCGTTCAGCGAAATCCAGCAGTCGGTATAGCGGATCTCGATGTCGCTGCCGAGAGAGGAATTGTTCAAAACTCCGAAAAGTTCGCCCTGAGAAAGATCATAGATCCCGTCCGCGGCCGTTTCGGAACGGTCGTATGCCTGCCCATAGAGAACCGTGCCGATGACGCCCGTGCCGATCGTCGTAATCTCTCTTCCGTCCTTAAAATAATAATCGGGAGATGCGACGGCTCCTACCACCGTAAATTCTTCGATTTTATATACGTCACCGTATTGCGCCTGACCGCCGGATACGATCCTGACCGTGTCGCCAACGTCCAAATCCTGAAAATAATTATTGGACCGCTCTGCAAGTACTTCTCCGGGAGCATCCGGGAATTCTCCTTCCAAAAGCTCGAAACGGTTGAGAAAATTCTCCTCCTCGACCGTAAAATCCAACCCAACGATCCTTCCCGCGATCTCCGAGCCGTCCGCTTCGACGATGGCGTCTGTCGAAACGACGGGCATAACGCCGCTGACGAGCGGATTCCCCTCCGCGTCTTCAGCCGCACTGATCGCGGAAATATCTTCTTCCGTCAGCCCGTAAGTTCCTTTCACGTCGATGTCGTACGCCGCAGCCTCACGGTAATATGCGTCCATCGACCGTTTCATGTCGGGCGTCGCCTGCATGACGCCGATGAGAAAGCCCACCCCGAGCGCAACGATCGCCATGATCGCGACGAACCGCCCGAAACTGTGCTTAAATTCTTTGGCTATATTTTTGCTGAACTTTTTCATGCAATCCCCTCCGGCGGGCGCCGCGACTTACCACTCGATGACGGATACGTCTTCGGGATGTTCGTTGATCTCTTCTGAAAACACCTTGCCGTTTTTAATATGGATCACCCTGTCCGCCATGCGCGTGATCGCCTGATTGTGCGTGATAACGATGACGGTGCGGCCCCTTTCCCTGCAAACGTCGTGCAAAAGTTTCAGAATGTTTTTGCCCGTCTCGTAATCGAGCGCTCCGGTCGGCTCGTCGCAGAGGAGCAGTTTAGGATTTTTCGCGATGGCGCGCGCGATGGAAACGCGCTGTTGTTCGCCCCCCGAAAGCTGTGCCGGAAAGTTGTTCATTCTGTCTTCCAGCCCGACGTCTTTCAGCGTCTGACGCGCGTCGAGCGGATCTTTGCAGATCTCTGAAGCGATCTCCACATTTTCCAGCGCCGTAAGGTTTTGTATGAGGTTGTAAAACTGGAACACGAACCCTACGTCGTAGCGCCTGTATTCGGTCAGCTGTTTCTCGCCGAACCCGTTGATCTTAACGCCGTCCACCTCGATCTCGCCGCCCGTCGCGCTGTCCATACCGCCCAGCATGTTCAAAACCGTCGTTTTGCCCGCGCCGCTCGGCCCCACAATCACGCAAAACTCGCCTTTTTCGATGGTAAAATCGACCCCGTCGGCCGCCTTGATGACATTCGGCCCCATTGTATAATATCTGCTGACATTCCTGAATTCTACAAAGCTCATTACGACGCCTCCCCTGTCACTTTGCGTAACGTTTTTATTTGACCTGTCACGCAAATATATGACAATAATGATAATAGTTATCGATGTTAACTATTTATATATTTATTATATGCCTGTTTCCCCTTTTTGTCAATGATGCGCCCGTTAAAAACCTGCAAAAAATTGTGAAAAAAATAACACAAAAAAAACGGCCGTCCGATGCGCTGCGCAAACCGTCTTGCACAAGCAGCCACCGTTCGGCCGTCCCTTTTCCGCGATCCGTTAAGCGCGATCGTCGCGGCGATTCGTAAAACGAAGGATTCCGTTCGCAAATATCGTATAGACGATCAGCCAGATCGCGGCGAGAGCAATAATGCAATACGTGATGATCGCACCAACGCTCCTGTCGCCCATAAAGATCGCCGACACCAAGTTGAAATCGAAAAGGCCGTACAATCCCCAATTGACCGCACCCAGCAGGACCAAAATATAGGAAACCAAATTCGCTATGATCATAATGCGTTACCTCCTTTTATTAGTCTGCCCCGTCACTCGGCCTTTTATAACGGGTAAACCTTGCCAAAGAAGGCGGATTCAAACGAACCCCTTTCGTCCGCGCTAACGGCGCCGTTCTGCGCCTGTCGGCAATATGATTGCAAAACCCGAACAAACGGTATTAAAGCGGCGCGTCCAGCCATGCGGGCCTGTCGGGCGCGGAGCCGGTCTGCGGCGCGTCCAGCCACGCCTCATACCATTCGGAAAGCTCTGCCTTTTGCTCTTCCGTCAGTTTGTCATACCACAGCGCACCCCTGTTGACGATCGGGAAACATTCTTCGCTCCGCCTGTACCGCAGTCTTTCGCTCTGAACCTGTTCCACTGTCATCAGCTGACGGAAGATTCCGTTTTCGATTATATACGCCCCCGGAAATCCATCCAACACATCAAATATTTCTGAGTCTACCGTTCCGCCCAATTCTACAGACGGATCAGAGCAACTTGGACCCAGAACTTCCCATTTAGCGCCGATTTTTCCAATTAAATATTTCATTTTAACTCCTTATATTTATTGACAAATATATACGATAGTCCCTCTGAACTGTACACCTGCGCCAACGGCCGCACCGTTGGTATTAGTGCATCTATGGATCCACAATCTCGAAGAACCTTTATATGCTCTGAGATTAAACTGAACATCATTGATATCATCATTGGATAACGCGCAAGGAGTCTCCGGAATACAAGTGCCGACGTATTGAGGAATCGGATCAGAATTACTGCTGGCCGGTATAGGTATGCCTTCGGCCAAAGCCAAGTCTCTCCATGCAATGCCGGAAGAACCCGGCGTAAATACAACCGTAATGACTACCAGTTTACCGATCCTGTACCCTACGATATTTCCGGAAGTTTGCCCGAACCCCGGGTCAAAGTCTAAACCGGATAATGTTTCTACATTTGCCGCCGTAATCTCCACCGCGCCGGTCTGCCCGTTCACGCTCGTCACAGGGTACGGGGGTGGATTGCTCGCAGAATACTGTTTTACGTTGTCGACGTTTCCGAGCCCGACGTCGCTCTTTGCGAGCGCGACGGCACCCGTCTTTCCCGCAACGCTCGTCACAGGGTACGGCGGAGGGTTGCTCGCGGAATACTGTTTTACGTTGTCGACATTGGAAAGCCCGACATCGCTCTTTGCGAGCGTTACCGCGCCCGTTCTTCCCGCAACGCTCGTCACGGGCGCCGATTGCAGCGCGCTGTCCGCCTTATCCAGCGAAGTTTGCACCGCGCCCGCGAGATCGCTCTTCGGGATCCCGCCCGACGGCTCGACATAATAATTCCCCGCTGCCTGCGCCCCGATGTTCGCACGCGCCTGCGCCTGCTGCTCGCTCGTCAAAGTCTGCTGCGTGAACCGCACCGCTTCGGGGTCCGTCGCCTCGTCCGTACTGATCGTAACGCTCTTGTCAGACGAACCGTCGAACTCCGTCGCCTGGCCGTTCACCGTCACCGTCAGTTTGTGTCCGACCTTTTCAGCGCTTTCAGACGTGCCCACCGTCATCCCCGGATAATTCCCGTAGGTCGTCGCTGCGATCTCCGTCGTCAAATAATACAGCGTATCGGCAGGCTGTCCGGTCTCCGCCGTGCTGTTCACCACCATGCGGCACTGATCGTATACCGTGAATCTCCCGTTCCCCGTATACGTGACGGTCGGCGTCGGTTCCGCAAGATCGCAGCGCCCCGCCTGTCCTTTGCAGTTGGACACTCCCCTGCACTGAACAAACGCCGAAGAGTAACTGTACGCTGTATCCGTCATCGAATCGGACAGCGCCTGCGCGTAACAGTTGCCCAGGCGGTTACACGCCGCAAAACCGTCCGCACGGTTGTTGTAGACATTGTACGACACGGCGCCCGCACGGCAGTTCACCAGATTGTTACAGTTTTCGAATCCCGTAGCCCTCACGCTCTGCGCCGTTGACGTGTTGATGAACTCGGCATATGCCGTCACATCCGTCAGGTTACGGCAGTTCGCGATGCCGGTCAGCGTATAGTTGATCAGCTGCGAGGGCGTGACCGCATGCACAGCCTTCACATACAGGCCGCGCACGGAATAATCCTTTTTAAGAACGCCCGCCTCCTGACTGTCGGGCGTCGGCTGCTCCTCTTTCGGAAGATCCGCATCGTCCAGCGGCATTTCGGCATACCCGAACGCCACCGCGTTCTGCGCATCGGATGAAATGTTCACGGTGATCTTCGTCAGCCCGAACCCGTCGATCTGTTTCACCGTCGCGGGGATCACGATCGGGCCCGTTGCAGTGAACTCGCCGCGGAACGCCACGCTCGTCGCGTCCAGCCACGTCGGCGACGCGATCAGCGCGTTGAACCGCTCCTGCGTGTCCACTACCTGATCGTAGAGGGTATAATAATCCCCCTCTGCGGTGGCGCCGATGTTCGCACGCGCCTGCGCCTGCTGTTCGCTCGTCAAGGTCTGCTGCGTGAACCGCACCGCTTCGGGGTCCGTCGCCTCGTCCGTGCTGATCGATATGCTCTGATCCGCGGAGCCGTCGAACTCCGTCGCCTGGCCGTTCACCGTCACCGTCAGTTTGTGTCCGACCTTTCCCGCCGTCTCGGCGCTCGTCGCCTCTTTCGCCGTCGTCCCGTCGCTCTCGAAGATCTCTCCGAGCGCTTTCCCGCCGATCTGTTCGGTCACGTTCTGCGAATATCCCGCGGCGCCTACCGTCATCTGCGGATAATTCCCGTTCTGCTGCGCATATCCCGACAGATCCACACGCGTGTTGCCGATCAGCTCGTAATCCTCTTTATCCGCGACCCAGATGTACTCGTCGTACACGTTATCCTCGTCCGCGCCGCCGACGGGAACGAAGTAAATGTATTTGGACGTGCCCGGGCGGGGCAGATCGTCCACGGACATATAATCGGTATTGACCTGGATCCCCGCGTTCGCCCACTGCTCCGCGAGCGCGGCCGATTCCGCCGCCGCGTCCGCATATCCCTGCGCCGCGGTCTCGGCATTCTTCGCATTGTCCTCGGCTGTCTCCGCCGCCGTCTGCGCGGTCTCGGCGGCAGTCTTTGCCGCCTCTGCCGATTCCGCGCTCCCCGCCGCTGCCGCCGCGCTGTCCGACGCCTGCTGCACATACGTCTCGATGTCCTCCACCTTCCCCGCAAGCTCTTGCAAGGCGTTGAAGTCCGTTACCTCTTCCCAGTGTGCAGAGTCCAGTACCCCGTCCGTATACGGCGCGTTACCCTTGTTGTCCGCCGTCACCGATTTCACGAATGCGCCGCATTCGCCGTAATCCGGGTAAAACGTGATCTCGTTCGCCCCGTACGTGAATTCCGAGTTCCACGCATAGATCGCACGAGCCGCGTAGTAACCGTTGAAAACATCTCCCGAAAGCTCGGCGATCGCACTGAGAATCTGCCCGTACACCGTTTCATCCGGCGTTTCGGGCAGCTGTGCCGACACCCCGCGCGAAACTAAAAAAGACGTTTCGGCCGAAGCAAAAACCGCGCTCTCCTCTGCAGAATAAAAATAAAACTGCACATATGTTCTTCCGTATTTTTCCGAAACAGCTCCGGGCAGATCGTACTCCCAGTAGCCGACCGCAGAATCCGTCGCCTGTACGAATATCCCGTCCAGTTTTGCGCTCCTTGTCATCAATGCGGGAGCGAGCGTACTCCCGTCTGCAAGGCGGAATGCGCACGTCACCTGCACGTTATCGGCAAACGGCGCGATCACGCCGATCCTGCACGTATCGGCCGAACCCTGATGGACAGGAGAAGCGGAAACAAGCTTTGCGCCGCCGTCCCCCGAAATGTAAAATATCAACTCTGTTTACCTCCTGTTTCCGCGGCGATCTGCCGCGGAATGAAAACGGTTCGCCGCGCACGGAAAAATCGGAGATCCGCTTTTCTTTCATTATAACGGCAAAAACGTCCAAAACAAAGCCTGCCTGCCAATTTTCCAAAAGAAAAAATGCAGAGGGATTCAGCCTCTGCATTTTTGACATTTTTACTTGTTTATGTCAGACATAATACGCTGTATTTTACTGTTTATACATTTTTTTATTCAAAAATAATGAAAAATTCTCGGGCAATATTCTGCCGGCATAGGCGAATACTTTGTTTCGCTTTCCGCAGGCGACTTCGAGCGGCGGCTTTTTCATTGCAAGAATATCGGCTACCGTTTTGGCGACCTCACCCGCATTCAGACCGCCCTGCTCCATATTGGCGAGAGCTGCCGTCGCTTTATTCAGGCGGGAAGAATAATCTTTGTTCTCTTCTTCGGAATAAACTTTCCGCTTAAAAGTAAAACTTGTGGAAGTCCCGCCCGGCTGCACACTGGTAATGCGGATGTTTAAGGGAGCTAGCTCGATATCTGCGCTCTTTGCCAGCATGTCCAGCGCCGCTTTCGAACTGGAATAAAAACTGTCGAATGCGACGGGAAACAGTCCCGCCATAGAACTGATCAGAACGATGCGGCCTCCCCTCTTTTTGAAATACGGTATGCAGGCCTGGATTGCGCGTAGCGCACCGAAATAATTGACCTCGAAAAGGTATCTGTAATCCTTTGGATCGGCATATTCGATCGGCGCCGCCATCGAAAAGCCCGCGCAATAAACGAGCGCAGAAAAATTCGGCTCCTTCTCCGCCGCGGCGCGGATCGCTTTTTCCAAAGACGCGCCGACGGTCACGTCCGCCGCATAATTTTTTACGCGCGCAAGCGGACAGGGTGTACGCGAAATGTTCACAGCGTTGTAGTTTCGGCCGATGAGTTTGAGCGCGGTCTCATACCCGATCCCCGACGATGCGCCGACGATGACGACCGTCTTTTTCAATTTTTCCGCCTCTATTCGCTTTTCTTCGGTCCGCTCGGCGATATTTTCATGATCTTTTTGACTGATTACCGGTGTTTCCATACGGATGATTGTGCCCAAAAAAATAATAAATATACCTATCCGAGCAAAACATCCAAAAACATCATCAGAGCGAATCCAACCAGCACGCCGCACGATCCTGCCGTCTTGCTCTCACCGAATGCGGACGGCACCAACTCGGCGCAAACCACGGCGACCATTGCGCCCGCCGAAAACGCGAGCGCCCACGGCAGCATCGCTGAGATCAGTCCCACAGCGAGTGCGCCGAGCACCCCCGCCGGCACCTCGGCAAAGCCCGAAGCCTGCCCGATGAGAAACGCCCGTTCCGCCGACATGCCTTCCCGCCTGAGCGGCAATGAGACGCATAACCCCTCCGGGAAATTCTGAATGCCGATCCCGAGCGCCAGCATTGCGGCGGACACGACCGCGCCGCCCGCGCCGCCGAAAGCGACACCGACCGCAAACCCTTCCGGCACGTTGTGCAACGTCATCGCCGCACACAAAAGCGCACCGCGCTTGCCTCCTGAAAAACGCCCGCGAACTTTGGCGAGCATTCTGTCCGCCAGCATGATAAACGCGCCGCCCGCCAAAAAACCTGCCGTTAAAACGACCGCCGCTCTGCCTGCGCCCGCAGCTTCCGTCCTTTCCATGGCGGGCAGTAATAGCGAAAAAAAACTTGCCGCCAGCATCACACCCGCGGCCAGCCCCTCAGCCAAAGGCAAAGCCCTGCCCCGCATGTTCCGCGCGAAAAACACACACGCAGCCCCTGCCGCCGTCATCGCGTAAGTAAATCCCGTCGCCGCCAGCGCCTGCACCCAGGCAGGCAGCAGCGCGAATCCGTCCAATGCCTTATCCTCCGTAAAATTCCTCCTTATATCCTATGCGGAGAATATGCTCCTTCGACACCCTCACCGACGAGAAAAATCGAAAAAAAAACAAAAATAAGGACGCCCCGCAAAAGGCGTCCTCACAGTTTATCGCACGAACGGAAAATAATCAGTTCAAAAATCCTTTAATGACGGCGTCCTCCGCCTCCTGTTCGGTAAGGCCGAGGCTCATCAGTTTCATCAGCTGTTCCCCCGCGATCTTGCCGACCGCCGCCTCATGCACGAGGCTCGCCTCCGGACTGACAGCGTCGATCTTCGGGGTGGAAATGATCCGCGCCCCGCCGAGCAAAATACCGTCGCACTCGACGTGCCCGAAGCATTCGTTTTCACCGACAAGATCGGAACCGAAACTCTGTACCGAATGCCCCTTCGCGACGCTGCGGCTGACGATGTCCGCTCGGCTGTGCGCACCCTTCAGCTCGACCCTGAAATCGGTCACGGCGCACTCGTCGTTATCCGTCAGAATCTTTTCTTTTACGATCAGCTGTGCCTTGTCGTCCAACGACGCAAACGTCTTGCGCACTGTGCTCGTGACCCCGCCAAGCTGGGTGGATTCCATTGCAAAGCAGGCGTTTTCTTTGCAGTAGATGTTTGTGACGGGATCAAAGGACTTTTTCCCCGTTCCGTCGCCCGACGCGTAATGCCGCTCGATATACCTGACCTTCGCATTCTTTTCGAGATAAAAAGAATGTACGCCGTCGTGTTCCGCGTCGCCGCAGGCGTCGTTGTGGATGCCGCAGCCGGCGATGATGGTGACATCCGCCCCCTCGCCGATATAAAAATCGTTATAGACCGTCTCCTTGAAATCCCCGACCGTCAGCAAAACGGGAATGTGCACGGATTTATTGACGACGCCGGGCTTTACGATGATGTCAATGCCGTCTTTGTCTTTTTTCGGCACGATCTCGATGTCGGCGGTCGAATTGCGCGCCATCAGTTTTCCGTTTTTTCGGATATTAAAGCTCCCCTCGGGAATGCCGTGCAGGTCTGCGATCGTTTCCAACAGTTCCGAATCCGTTTTATCCATAAATCAGTTCTCCTTGACGTCTCTCCAGCACAGTGCGGGGCGGCGGGTCAAAAGCGCGAACATGTCTTCCCCTCGTTCCGCGGAAGACACCTTGTCGCTCTCGAACAGGAAGATTTTGTCCGCCGTTTCCAGAATACGCTGCTGATGGCTGACGATGATGACCGTCTTGTCGCGGAGGCGGTCAAAGACCCGAACGAGATCTTCAAAGCTCCAAAGATCGATGCCCGCCTCGGGCTCGTCGAGGAGAAAGACCTCGCCGCCTTTTGCGATCGCCATGGCAAGCTCTATCCTTTTCAGCTCCCCGCCCGACAGCGTGCCGTCCACCGCGCGGTCGATGTAATTGCGCGCGCACAGCCCGACCGCGGAAAGACATCCGCACATGGCGTCGGTATCCATCTTTTTGCCGCTCGCAAGTTCCAGAAGGCTCTTGACCGTGATCCCCTTGAACCGCACGGGCTGCTGAAAGGCGATGGTAAATCCCCGCCGCGCGCGCTCGGTCACGTTCATGTCGGTTATATCCTCCCCGTTGAAGAAAACGCGCCCCGCCGTCGGCTTTTCAAAGCCCATCACAAGCTTGATCAGCGTCGATTTTCCGCTGCCGTTCGGCCCCGTTATGACGTTGATGCCCCTGTCGGCAAAGGCAAGATTCAGATCTTTGAGGATCTCCTGCGTTCTGCCCGTTGTTTCGTCTTTTACAGAATAAGAAATATTTTTCAGTTCCAGCATCTTCCGCTCGTATCTCCGCAAAGCCGCAAAAAAGCGGCCTTTTTACAGTTTTGTACTCTTTTGCAAATTATAAACATGAAAGCGGCCCGTGTCAAACGAAACGGGCCGCCCGCAAACATTCGATTCCCCTACAATTTTGTTTCCGCGTCAGACGCGCACTTCACCGCTCTTGCCGAGAAGATCTCTGTGCTTTTCCAGGATCGGGTCGATCTCTTCCGCGATAAATTCTTCCACCTGTTCGGGACTGCGGCCGATAAAGTTTTTCGCATCGAGGATTCCGTCCAGACTGTCTTTGACCGCAGCAAACATCCCGTCCGCTTTGATCAGGTCGATGAGGTTATTCTCCTTACCTTCCGCCTTGACGTTTTTGGACGCCTGCATGGAGAGGACGCGGATGCGCTCGTGCAGTTCCTGACGGTTGCCGCCCGCCTTCACACATTCCATCATGATGTTTTCCGTCGCCATGAAAGGAAGCTCCGCCGCGATGTGTTTTGCGATGACTTTATCGTAGACGACGAGATTTTCCGCGATGTTCAGATAGAGATTGAGCACGGCATCGACCGTTAAGAACGCCTGCGCGATGACGATGCGCTTGTTCGCGCTGTCGTCGAGCGTGCGCTCGAACCACTGCGTAGACGCCGTGACCGCCGCATTGACGGGCAGGCTGAGCATATACCGCGCGAGCGAACCCATGCGTTCGCTGCGCATCGGGTTGCGCTTGTACGCCATGGCAGAAGACCCGATCTGATTTTTTTCGAACGGCTCTTCGATCTCTTTCATGTGCTGCAACAGGCGGATGTCGTTGGAAAAACGGTACGCGCTCTGCGCGATCTGAGAAAGAACGCACAAAACGTTATAGTCGAACTTTCTGGGATAGGTCTGCCCCGTTACGCCGTAAACTTTGTCGTAACCGAGTTTCGCGATAACTTTTTTCTGAAGCTGTTTGACCTTTTCGCCGTCTCCGCCGAAAAGATCCAGAAAGCTCGCCTGCGTGCCCGTCGTTCCCTTTACGCCGCGAAGTTTGACCGTCGTTTTCAGATGCGCAAGCGAAACATAATCCATTTCCAGATCGGAAAGCCACAGCGTCGCACGTTTTCCGACCGTCGTCAGCTGCGCGGGCTGCAAGTGCGTAAACCCGAGCGTGGGCAGGTCTTTATATTTCAGCGCAAAAGCGCGCAGCTTATCCATTACGTTGACGAGCTTTTCCAGCACGATATTCAGCGCATCATCGATCACGATGATCTCGGCATTATCCGTAACATAACACGACGTCGCGCCCAAATGAATGATGCCCGCCGCCTTTTTCGCCTGCTTGCCGTACGCCTTGACGTGCGCCATGACGTCGTGCCGGACTTCGCTTTCAAATTTGTGTGCGTCGTCGTAGTTGATGTCGTCGGCATATTTTTTCATTTCCGCGATCTGTTCGTCTGTAATATTGAGTCCCAACTCTTTCTCAGACTCCGCCAAAGCGATCCAGAGTTTGCGCCAAAGGCGGAATTTTTTGTCATCCGAAAAATTCTCAGCCATCGCACGGCTCGCATAACGGCTCAGAAGAGGATTTTCGTAAACGGAGGTATCTGCCATAAATCTGTCTCCCGTATAAATAATTTCGGTTTTCATTATACAATAAAAATGATTTTTTATCTACCGAATCGCACGCTTCCGTGCAAAATTTTTCAAAATCGCGCACAACAGAAAAGGCGGCAGCAGCCGCCTTTTCCTCAGTATTCAGATATCCGACTTATCGAGCAGATCTTTCAGCTCTTTCATCTCGTCACGGGCAAGCGTGATGCCTTTGCCCATGCGCTCATGGTCAGGGCTCCACGTACGTATGTCGTAGACGGGCTCCCTGTCATTCCAGCTCACAAGATTGAGTTCTTTCGTCCAACCGTTCGCAGACTCGCTGAGCACGCCCAGCTTTTCCGTGATCTCATATTTAAGTTCAGCCATAAATAACCTCCGATTCGTTATTCTTTGTCTTGCCATATTATAACATATATAGCGATGCGTGTAAAGATTTTTCAAAATATTTATCCGCAAAAAGCACCTGTGCGGTCACATTCACTTTTTCTTTCATATTTTTCGCGAAAAGCCGCCAAACGTTTGACAAATCTTTCCGCATCCGATATAATAATCAAGCATGTTAGCGCAACAGAATATGCTGATATGGCTCAGTAGGTAGAGCACGTCCTTGGTAAGGACGAGGTCGCGGGTTCAAATCCCGCTATCAGCTCCATATACGAAACACCGAAATAAATTCGGTGTTTCTTTTTTTTCGCGATAGCGGGATTGCCGAAATAACGTGACGCGATTGCGCCTACGGCGATCAATCGCTGTTCCGTCGTGGCTTTCGCCTCTCCTTACAAATCCCGCTATCAGCTCCATTTACGAAACACCGAAATAAATTCGGT
>CALVMD010000015.1 GCA_944342025.1 uncultured Clostridia bacterium
GAAATTGGCGTTGCAATTCCGCTTCAAATTGAAAAAATGAGCGCACTGCGTGTAGCGAGCCTTTTTTGCGGGATCGGCGGCATCGACCTGATGTTGGAAAAGGCGGGGCATACCGTCGTATGGGCGAACGATAAAGACAAGTATGCTTGCATGACCTATCGGCACAATTTCCCGCACATCCCGTTAGTCGAGGGCGATATTCGGGAGATAGATAAGGGGTCCATACCCGATTTCGATATCCTTGCCGCAGGGTTCCCGTGCCAGCCATTTTCCGTGTGTGGCAAGCAGAAGGGCTTTTCCGATCCGCGCGGCAACGTATTCTTCGAGATCGGAAAGACGATCGATGCGAAACATCCTTCCATCGTCTTTTTGGAGAATGTCGCAAACCTTACCGAACACGACGGCGGCAGGACGTTTAACATCATCCATAAGGAGCTTGCGGGCCGCAATTACTTCCTGCGCTATCTCGTGGCGGATGCTTGCGAATATGCCGATATCCCCCAGCACCGTACTCGCACCTATTTGGTAGCTTTTCGCGATGAGGAGCAATGTCGGCGATTTGCTTTCCCCGACAAAAAACCTTTGACGAGACGGATCACCGACGTCATCGATACCACGCAGAAAGCAGAGGAATCCTTTTATCTTCATCCCAGGGATTACGGGTACGATAAGATGGTCGCCGCTATTTGGGACGATAAACAGCTCTACCGCTTTTCCGATTACGGTATACAGTCGAGCAAAGACGGCATCGCCTTTACGCTCAAAGCCAATATGGGAACGTACCCAAACCGCGTTCCCGTCATCAAAGACAAATTCGGCATTCGCCGCATCACGCCGATGGAATGTTTGGCTTTGCAAGGATTTCCTCAGAGCTTTACATTCCCTTCTACCGTTCCCCTGCGTGAGCAATATAAACAAGTGGGGAATACGGTGTGCATAAGAATTATGTAAGAGAAATTCAACAAACCATATAGGAGATTTAAAATGGAACTTGAGGAAACATTATTTGAAACAGCTGGAGAAGAATCTGCAGACGAATTAAAAGTAGATCCGAATAATATCGGACAAGCTGTCATTTGGGGAACAGATTGGACAACAGAAACAATCAATATGCAGATGGTCAAAGGTAACATTGACCTTAATCCTAAATTTCAGCGCCGCGATGCATGGAATAATCAAGAAAAGAGTTCTTTAATTGAATCGCTAATGCTGGGGATGCCAGTACCACAAATTATTCTGGCGGAAAACAAAGAAAGAAGGAATAGCTATATAGTTCTAGACGGGAAACAAAGACTATTATCAATTCGTCGTTTTTATGCGGAAAAGAATCAAGACGATAAAGAAGAGACATTTACCCCGTTAAAACTTTCAGGATTAACAATTTTAAAAAATTTAAATGGTAAGTTTAAAAGCAACATTGAGAATGAGTACATTACAAATCTAGAAAACCAATCAATAAGAACAATAATTATTAAAAATTGGCCTAGTGAAGCCTTCTTGTATGCAATATTCTTGAGGTTGAATACGGGAAGTAAAAAGTTGTCGCCTCAAGAATTACGTCAGGCCTTGAAGCCTGGTGAATTTTTGACTTTCTTAGACGACAAGACTGCGGAAAGCCTTATTATGCATAAAATGCTTGGGATAAAAGATGCCGATCCTCGAATGAGAGATATTGAGCTCGCTTTGCGATATTATGCGTTTAAATACTATATTGAAGACTTTGACGGAAACTTGAAAGAGTTTCTGGACATTTCTTGTGGTTATTTAAACAAAAGATGGACAATCGATCAGAGTGTTTTTGAATCTGATTTTGTAGATTTAGAAGATTCTATCGAGTTTGCTTATATGTTAATAGGGAACAATTCACCATTTAGCAGATACGGTAAGGAAAATTCGGCAAATCGCTTTAATCGTAGCATTTATGAACTTTTCACTTATTATTTTTCATCTCGAATCCTTAGAGATAAAATTTCACAACAGAAAGAATTGTTTTTAAGTTCGTTTGCAGAATTAAATGATAATCCAGACTTTATTTCTGCTGTAAGTGACACTACAAAAAGTCCTATAAAAGTCGTTACAAGATTTAAACTTTTTGCAAAGCTACTCGCTCGTATTTGCAAAATGGAAATTAAAAGTTTAGATTTGATACAAGGTAAAATAAAGAAGGTTCTTGTGGGAGAATAGTATTATGAATCTCCCGTTAAAAAATCTGCGCCACTCATTAACTAAACGTATAAAAGAATTAAAATCTCGATTTCGTTTTATTCAATCAAAATCTGGAATTACAACTGCCCAAGAAGATAAATTAAGGGGGCTAATTGTATTATGCCATGCCGAATTGGAAGACTATTTCGAGTCAGTAGCTAAGTTGATCTTAAACGAGGGCAAAAGCGTTTGGGATACAAAGAGTGTTGCGAATTATAATTTTGCAAGTTTATTAATTAGAGGCAAGCGCGCAGAAAAATCAAATTTAGATCCTGGGACACTGTTACATATTATATTGCTATCATACGAATCTGTGATAACAGGAAATAACGGTATTAAATCAAGCAATATACATGATTTGTTTTGGCCATTAGGATATAATGACGAAGACTTTGATTCGCTCCTATTATCCCAATTAGATTCTTTTGGAACACAAAGGGGAACAATTGTTCATTCTTCTGCAAAAAAAGCGATTCAACAGCTGGATAAGAATAGCGTTTATAAAGTTATAGACGATATAATTGTCGCTTTGAAGTCATTTGAAAACACGCTATTGTCTAAAATGACTTAAACTTAATGGCAATATATTCTCAAGAGGAAATCATGAAAGCAATCATCTACGCTCGGTATTCGAGTGACAATCAAAGAGAGGAGAGCATTGAAGGTCAGATCCGCGAATGCATGGAGTTTGCCGAGCGAAACGGTATTACCGTGTTCGGTACATATATCGACCGCGCGCTCTCCGCAAAGACGGACAACCGTCCCGAATTCCAGCGTATGATCAAAGACAGCTATCGCAAGCTGTTCGATACCGTGCTAGTTTGGAAGCTGGACAGATTCGCCCGCAACCGCTATGACTCCGCCTATTACAAGAACATTCTCAAAAAGAACGGCGTAAAGGTCATATCGGCAAAGGAGAATATCTCCGACGGGCCCGAAGGCGTACTGCTTGAATCGATGCTTGAGGGCTGGGCAGAATACTATTCGGTTGACCTCTCCGAAAAAATCGGGCGCGGCTTGACGGAAAACGCCTTAAAGGGTAAGATGAACGGCGGCGGGCTGACATTCGGCTACCGCATGAAAGACCAACGCTTGGAAATCGACGAAACCACAGCTCCCGTTGTTGTGGAAATTTTTACCCGCTATGCGGACGGCGAGAAAATGACCGATATTGCCAAAGACTTGACGCGGCGCGGCATTCGCACGTCGAAGGGAAACAAGATAACGTTGAACGTCGTTCACTATCTTCTTAAAAACAGGCGGTATATCGGCGAATACAAATTCCGTGGTATGGACATTCCCGACGCCATTCCGCCTATTATCTCCGAGGAGCTGTTCAACCGCGTACAAGAGATCATGGCGAGGAATCAAAAGGCTCCCGCCATGCGCAAGGCGGAGGACGATTACATATTGACTACTAAATTGTTCTGCGGAAAATGCGGCACATTTATGGTGGGTGAAAGCGGGCGCAGCCACACAGGAATGGTACACCGCTATTACAAATGTTCCCACGCAAAGAGAAAAAAGGGTTGCGACAAAAAACCCGTAAAGAAAGATTGGATAGAGGACGCCGTCATTCACTACATTATGAAAATAGTGATGGACGACGAACTCATCGACCACATTGCCGACGCGATCTTGAATATTCTTGCGCAGGAGAACTCCAAGCTGCCGCAGCTCAATGCTCGTCTGAAAGAAATCGAAACCGGCATACAGAATATGCTCAATGCCATCCAGAAAGGCATCCTCACGCCCTCCACGAAGGAGAGGTTGGAAGCGTTGGAACAGGAAAGAGAAGAGATCAAAGTCGCCATTTACAGCGAAGAACTGCAAAAGCCAAAGATTACAAAGGAACACATTGCCTTTTGGATAAGCAAATTCCGCGATGTAGATTTGACGGACGTTACAAGCCGAAAACGGCTCGTCGAGAGCTTTGTGAACGCCGTGTTCGTCTATGATGACAAGGTGGTATTCACATTTAACTACAAAGACGGCTCAAAAACAGCCACAATAGGCGAAATCACCGCCGAATTAGGTTCGGATTTGGACGGAATATCTCCACCAGTGTCGACAGAGTTTGAACACCGCAAAGACGGAATACATTTTCGTCAATGGTGTTGCGGGCTTTGTGGCATACCATTGAAGAAAAAGCACAAGGTTAAAAGCCTTGTGCTTTTTCTTTGTCTCACCCCAAGAAGCCCCCATCACACAAAACCGTTAAAACGGCAAGTTATCTCTATTGTCAATAAGAATTAATCTTCAAGTTCTCCTTTAATACAAACAATAATCAATAATAAATAAGACTTGCAAAAAGCTCATTGATTTCTATAATGAGTATGCTACACAACTTAATTGGCGCAGAATAGGTTACATCGGCATAGGTGTACCCTCTATTTCCCTATTCTGCGGAAGTTGTGTAGCGACAATCAAGGGGTGCAATTCTGTGTGGGCGTTCCTTGATTGGGACGCTCTTTTTTCATTTTCGGAAAAAAACTCAAAAAAGGAGAAAAGGCAATGTAAATTAAAAACAGGGTAAATCGAAACATTGCGCAAAAAGTTCAAACGTTGATAAAAAAGGAGAAACTTGCAATGAGTGAAGAATTTGAAATTCAAAATGGCGAACTTTTAAAATACCATGGAACAGACGAAAGCGTTCTAATTCCAATCGGAATAAGAAAAATAGCAGCTCATGCCTTTGAAAACTGTGAATTCATCAAAAGCGTAACGATATCTGATGACGTCGAAGAAATCGGAGACAACGCATTTGAACATTGCACAAATTTAGAAAACGTGTCTTTTGCAAAAAATGGCAAATTACAGATTATCGGAGAAAGAGCCTTTTGCGAATGTGCGATAGAAGAGCTGATTTTCCCGCCCTCCGTGCAGCAGATTCGCGCAGAAGCCTTTATGCCCAGCGGATATTTAACCAAACTAATACTGTCGCCGAATCTTTCGTACATAGGCAGTTCGGCTTTTGAGGGGTGTGAAAATCTTTCCGAAGTATTCATTCCTTCGAGCGTAAAACGGATTGATTCGTTGGCATTTGCATATGCAAGCAAAATGACGGCTTATGCAGAAGCCGCTGAAAAACCAGACGATTGGAGCGATGTTTGGAATTGCGACGAATTCCCCTGCAAAGTCATGTAGGGACAAAAGCCGACGGAGGAAAAAAACGATCTGCCTGTAAATACAAAAGCCGAAAACGATCTGTCCGCAGGAGTTTCGAACGATCAGGCGGAAAAGGATTCCCCGATTTTTCCGAACAAGCCGAAAAAAGCAAAGACAGGCAAAACCACAAAAGCATTGATCATCTGCGTGGCTGTGACGGGCGGCATCTTTTTAATAGGATTGATCTTGTCTCTGATCCTCAATCTTAAGTTTGAAGAAAGATTCGGCAACTTTTTTCTGATCATTACGGGATGCATTGAAATAGTGTTTGCCGTGATCCTTCTCTTTGTTGTTGATTGGAGGCAAAGATATATTTGCCCTGAATGCGGAACCAAGCGGCAACATCATCGGCAATATGTCCAGACAATTGAAAAGGGACGGATGAACGTCTCAAAAGACGCCAGAAGCATGTACGGAAGCGGCAATGCAACCGGCTGGATCAAAGGTGTCAGGACAAACTATACCATCATTTATAAAGATACTTATGTATGCCCGAAATGCGGAACCGTTTTTCATACACGAGCGTCGGAAGACGGGGGTTATTTTATCCGGTATACCAATCTGGCCGAAGACGATCACAGAAAGCAACCTAAAGAATTTTAATTGAACAGGAGAAGAAAATGAGTGATAAGTTCAATAAATTTCAATTCAGCAAATCGCAGAAGCAACTCGGCCTGTGCTGTATTTTGATCGGGATTATTGGTATTATTTCCATTATCTGCGCCTGTACGATCGGAAGCGGGTTAAACATTTCCAAGGGCAAAGATCCAAAAGATTACTACGGAACCTACTATGTCGTCTACGACAATATATATGGTAGTTTTGAGTTCACACAAAACAAATGCAACTTCACGCTGTCCAACGGTGTAACCGCCGGCGATGATTCGCATTCGTTCGACTATGAATACGTTTCCGCAAAGTATGCGCAAAAAGTAGTCGAATCCCCTCTGTATAAAGATCGCGCAGCCATTCTTGTCTATACAAACGAAGGCAAAGACAATGCGATCGTATTATGGGTCACGGCGAATGCCCCCTATCAATTTGTCATGAACTCAAATCACGCCGCCGTTACGACGCAAAAACCCGATTTTGCTTCTCTTATGGGCGATCCTAAGGACTATTATTCCAATTATGTTTTCGATGAGGATACATATATTTCGTTCAACAGCGACGGGACTGCATCTTTTACGCAGGACGGCATTACGGAAACTTTTATGTATGCCTATGTCAATCAGGATTGGCTGACGAAGTATACGGATTCTTCATGGTCTTCCGCAATCGCTTTGTATTCTGAGGGCAGCACGTCGTTTTACGGATTTTTTAAATATACCGACAGAAATACCGTTGAATACAACGGCAATACGTTCTTGAGAGAAAATTACCCTATTTCCTACAATTTGAATGGCGGAACAAACGATCCCGAAAACCCTTCTTTCTATTACGGGGATCAGGATATTACTTTGCGCGAGCCGACAAAAATCGGTTATACTTTTACAGGATGGTCCGGCACCGATATTTCCGGAATATCGAAAACGGTAACGATTCCGAAAGGAAGTACCGGCGCAAAAACATATACCGCAAACTGGCAGGCAAACACATACACTCTCACGTTAAATGCAAACGGGGGCGAATGTGATACCGATCAAATTACTGTAAGCTATGACGCTGCCTTTGCTTTGCCTGTTCCGCACAGGGCGGGCTATACCTTCTCGGGATGGTTTCATGATTCAAATAAAATCACGGACGGTATCTGGACCGAAACGGAAGACATGGAGCTGATCGCCGAATGGGAACCGATCGAGTACTCGATCTCCTATTCTTTGGACGGCGGAACAAACAATGCGGACAACCCTTCTTCTTATAATGCCGAAGACTCTTCCATTATGTTGAAATATCCTGTTAAAGAAGGCTATAACTTTTTAGGATGGTCCGGTACGGGGCTTACGGACATCACCAAAGACGTTATGATCGAGAGCGGCAGCATCGGCGATAAAACGTACACGGCGCATTGGGAAAAAGTAAGTTATACGATTACATATCACCTGAACGGCGGCACCAATTCGCAAGCCAATCCGCTGACGTTTACGATCGACGACCTGCCTTTGACTTTGCAGCCGCCGACCTCTTCCGAATTGGAATTTTGGGGATGGTACACATCTGAGGACTTTAATGCCGAGACCAAAATTTCTCTGATTACGGCAGCAGAAAACATTACGCTGTATGCGCGGTTCTATCATAAAAACGATAACGGAATCGTATATCGTTTGAACGGCGATGAGTTTACAGTCGAAAAGTATGAAGGCACGGAAACGGAAGTCGTGATTCCCGATACCTATTCGGGCGCAAAAGTAACCTCCGTATCCGCCTCTGCTTTTTCCGGCTGCAATGCCGTTAAGAGCATCGTAATCCCTGACAGTGTAACTTCGATCGGAGCCGGAGCCTTTACGGGATGCTCTTCGCTTGAAAAAATTACTTTGCCGTTTGTCGGCACAACGAGCACCGCTGCAGGCATCCCTCAGCAGTTATTCGGATATGTGTTCGGAACAGTTCAATATGACAACAGTACCCGGATCACACAATATACCGTGAGCGGACCGGACGGATCGATGAGGTATTACAGATATTATCTGCCCAATTCTCTCAGACAAGTCACGATCACGAGCTACGATATACCGAATTATGCTTTTTATAATTGCAGCATGCTCGAAGAGATCTCCTTCGGCCCCGGCGTAAAAGCCATTGGCGAAAGCGCTTTTGCTTACTCGGGACTTTTACAAGCGGAGATCCCCGACACGATCACCTCGTTGGGCAGAATGGAAGCATTTGCTTATTGCAGCTCCCTGACAAAGGTCGTAATCGGAAAAGGGATCACAGAAATTCCGTGGAGCACTTTTTCTAATTGTACCGCATTGTCAGACATCACCTTCTCTGAAAATGTTACAAAAATAGAGAGATCCGCATTTTATAATTGCGCCAGCCTGAAAGCCATCGTCATCCCGTCAGGCATAACGGACATTGGCGATTCTGCATTTGAAAGGTGCGGCGATCTGTCGGCGATCTATTTCGGGGGCAGAAGTCTTTCTGATTGGGATAAAATCAATATCGCCAATCACAATGACGAATTGAATTCGGCGACCGTCTACTGCTATTCCGAGATTGCGCCGACCGCCGACGGAAATTATTGGCATTACGATACAGACGGAATAACGCCCATCGTTTGGACAAGGGAGCAATAATGCGATCAGGATTTTAACCATTGGAGGCGAGCCGGTTTCTCTCTCCTCCTCTTTACAGCAAAACAGACAGGCATTTAGCCTGTCTGTTTTTGCAATAATGCTCTTCCTATTAATTTCCAAAAAATCATTTTTTACGTTTTTTTACCGAAATATTGACACATGCTGTCTTCTCATTATAAAATTTTAACGATACGAACGGATGCAAATCTTTAAGCCTCGAGCCAAATATAAGGAGGACTTTCGCCGATACAGATAAAGATTTCTATATGTAACGAAAAACAATACAATGACGACGAGCGTCCAATATCGTTTCTGGCAGATCTTCCCGCCCCAATTATAAACACCCTGCTCGAAACGCTGGAAACGTATATAGACGACGATCCGAACATCCATTGCCGATTACATAACGATCTTGCACATTTCGCGGTACTATTTAAAACCCTGCGGGCGCAAATCGTTGCGCCCGCAGGGTTCCGTTTTAAGCCTGTTCAAATTGATCTTTCCCTACACCGCAAAGCGGGCAAGTAAAATCTTCGGGAATATCTTCCCACTTCGTGCCGGGAGCGATGCCGTTATCGGGATCGCCGACTGTCTCGTCGTACTCGTATCCGCAGACAGAGCAAACATATTTAGCCATTGCCGTTCTCCTTTTTTGATTTCTTGTTATTATTATACCGCAAAAGCGGCCGAGCAAGCCGCATGTCTGCGGTATTTTTTACTCATTTACTTTCCCGTCGAGCCGAATCCGCCTTCGCCCCGCTCCGTTTGAGAGAGCTCTTCCGTTTCGATAAACTCAGCGCATACATAAGGCATAATGACCAGTTGCGCCACGCGCTCGTACGGTTCGATGCTCTGCGTGTATTTGGAATGGTTATGCAGCGCAACGCGGATTTCGCCGCGGTAATCGCTGTCGATCACGCCGACTTTATTGGCGGGCGCCAGCCCCTTTTTGCTCGCAAGGCCGCTTCTTGCAAAGATCAGCCCGACATAACCCTCCGGGATCTCCGCCGCAATGCCCGTATGCACGACGGCAGTTCCGTGCGCGTCGATGCGGATCTCGTGATCGCTGAGCGCATACAGATCCGCTCCTGCGGCGCTTGCACTTGCATATGACGGCATTTTTGCCTCGGGTAGCAATTTTTTGACTTTCAACTGAATTTTTTCCATCCTTATACCCCTTTTTACGCAGGTGCCGAACACCTGCCCTTGAACTCAATAATCGCCGTCCTTCCACAAGACGACTTTCCCCTGCGCCAAAGACCGCGGGACATCGATGATCCTCTGATTGGCTGATCCGCGAAAACGGAGTTTCAGATCTTTCTGCGCTTCTATGAATTCCCCGTCCACCAGAACGTCGAGAAGAGAAAGCATTTCGTCCGTCGCCTCGCAATGCGCCCTTCCGCCCTCTTGCAGATCTTTATCGTATGTGTAGCCGGAATAACACCACGCCGTCTTATCCGGATAGCGCTCTTTGAATTTCCGCAAAAGCGGCAGCAACGCGCGCTGATTGCACGGCTCGAACGGTTCGCCGCCCAAAAGCGAAAGCCCCGCAATAAAGCTCTTGCCGATCGCTTCGAGCACTTCCTCCTCCGTCTCTTCCGTATACGGAGATCCGTACGAAAAATCCCACGCCTCGGCATTGAAACAGCCCTTACAGCGATGCGTGCATCCGCTGACAAACAGCGAAACGCGCACGCCCACGCCGTTGGCAACGTCATACTTTTTTATGGTCGCATAATTCATCGGAAATACTTGTTCCTATATTATTTTAACACAGATCGCGCGAGTGCGCAACCCCTGCCGAAAAATTTTTCTTAAAAATTCAGTGCCGCGCGCCCAAGCGCGCGGCTGCAAAAAAACGATTCAGTCCGTTTTCGCACCGTTCGATGCAAGAACCTTACAAGTGCAACACCCTCGCCTTGATCTCTTTCGTCTTGCCCAGATTCCAGAAATTTTCGCCGAGATAACCGCAGGTGCGGCGGGTGACGTTCATTTTACGATGATCTTTATTGTGGCAGTTCGGGCACTCCCATTCGTTGTCGTCGTTGATGACGATTTCGCCGTCCCAGCCGCAGACATGGCAGTAATCGCTCTTGGTGTTGAATTCCGCGTACTGGATGTTGTCGTAGATGAACCGCACGACTTCCTGCATCGCCTCGAGGTTGTTCTGCATGTTCGGGATCTCGACGTAAGAAATGCAGCCGCCCGAAGAAATGCGCTGGAACTGCGCCTCGAAAGAGAACTTGGAGAACGCATCGATATGTTCGCGCACGTCCACGTGATAAGAGTTGGTATAATACCCCTTGTCCGTGACGTCTTCAATGGTGCCGAAGCGCTCTTTGTCGATCCGCGCGAACCGATAACACAGCGACTCTGCCGGCGTGCCGTACAGGGCGAACCCGAGCCCCGTTTCCATCTTCCACTGATCGGTCTTGTCGCGCATGTGCTGCATGACGCGCAATGCGAACTCTTCGCCGACGGGATCGGTCTGAGAGACCCCCTTCATGAGTTTGGTCACTTCGTACAGCCCGATATAGCCGAGAGAAAGTGTGGAATATCCGCCGAACAGAAGTTTGTCGATCGTCTCACCCTTTTCGAGACGGGCGATCGCACCGTACTGCCAATGGATGGGCGATACGTCCGACTTGGTGCCGAGCAGTGCGCGATGGCGGCACATGAGCGCCTCGCGGCAAAGTTCCAGCCTCTCGTCGAACAGTTTCCAGAATTTATCCTCGTCGCCCGCAGCGATGATGCCGATCTGCGGAAGGTTGATCGAAACGACGCCCTGATTGAAACGGCCCTCGAACTTGTAGTTGCCGTTTTCGTCCTTCCAGGGCGACAGGAAGGAGCGGCAGCCCATGGGACTGAACACGTTGCCTTCGTAAATTTCGCGCATCTTTTTCGCGGAAATATAGTCGGGATACAGCCGTTTGGACGAACACTTGACCGCAAGTTCGGTCACGTAATCGTATTTGCCTCCTTTCAGGCAGTTGATCTCGTCGAGCACGTACACGAGCTTGGGGAAAGCCGGCGTAATGTATACGCCCTTTTCGTTCTTGATCCCCTCATAGCGCTGGCGCAGGATCTCGGTGACGATCTGCGCGTTCTCTTCGAGATATTCATCGTCCTTGTCCAGATACAAAAACAGCGTGACGAACGGGGACTGACCGTTTGTCGTCATGAGCGTGTTGATCTGATACTGGATGGTCTGCACGCCGCTGCGCAGTTCTTCCTGAATGCGGTCCTCCACGAGCTTATTCACTTCTTCGTCGGAAAGCTCGGGGCAGGTCCGGCGGAAATGATTTTCAAACTTGACGCGGCTCTTGCGGAGATATTTTCCGAGGTGCCGCATGTCTACCGACTGCCCGCCGTACTGCGAACAGGCAACCGCCGCGATGATCTGCGTGACGACAGTGCACGCGACCTGAAAGCTCTTGGGGCTTTCGATCATTTTTCCGTTCATCACGGTACCGTTGTCGAGCATGTCCTCGATGTTGATCAGGCAGCAATTGAAGATGGGCTGGACGAAATAGTCCGCGTCGTGGAAGTGCAAAACGCCCTCGTCGTGTGCCTTGGAGATCTTTTCCGGCAACAGGATGCGGCGGGTGAGATCTTTCGACACCTCGCCCGCAATGAGGTCGCGCTGCGTCGCCGCCGCAAGCGCGTTCTTATTGGAGTTTTCTTCCATGACGTCTTTATTGGAATTGCTGATCAGGCTGAGGATCGCCTCGTCCGTCGTATTCGCCTTTCTGACGAGCGCACGGTTATAGCGATAAATGATGTACGTTTTGGCGAGCTCGTAATGCCCCTGCTCCATCAATTTCTGCTCGATGATGTCCTGGATGTCCTCGACGAGCATCCGTTTCCTTTTCTTTCCCTCAATATAAGTGAGTATCTCCTTGACCTCGCCTTCGGAAGCCCTTTCCCCCTCTTCCATTTCGGCGTTCGCCTTCCCGATAGCGACCGCGATCTTGCTCCTGTCATAATCGACGACGGAACCGTCCCTTTTAATGACCTGCATGGTAAAAAACCTCTCGTTTTTAGATTCCATATTATTATATCAGTTTTATAAAAAAAAACTGTCGCTTTTGCAACAGTTATCGAACACACACAATATCTTGTATATTTTTCACAAATTTAAACAAAATGTGGATCAATCTGTATTCAGGGCAAATTTTCGGCGCATGCTACAAAACGCCGAACGGCTTGACCTCGTCCGCTTCCGCCGCGATCGTGATCACGATCTTGCCCTTGCGCTCCACCTTGAAAGAAATATCGCCCGACAGCTTGAAAAATTCGGAAAGGGTGCGCTGCACGTCTCGCATCGCAATCTTCTCGCACTCGGCAGAGAGCACGGAATTTTCTCTTTCCAAAACGTCGCGCGCGCGTCGTGCGCTGTCCGTAAGCCTTCTCATATCGTCTCTCTCCTATAAATTTTTTTTGAGACTGCGGCGTATGCTGCCAAAAAATCCGCCATACTTGCCCGCGGCGTTGTAGATCTTGCGCGTACCTCGCATGACATTGTTTGCGAGCATGCGGAAGGCGCGCTTCGCGCTGCCCGCCTCACCCAGAAAGATACCGTCGTCCTGCGGGATCACGCCGATGAGCGGCGTTTTCAATATATCGGAAATTTCGCGCGGGGAAAGGATCTCCCCGTCCGCCATCATATCGCCGCGCACCATATTGACGACGAGGTCGACACTCTTCAGCCGATAACTGCGAAGAACGGCGATCGTTTTATCCGCATCCCTAAGGGACGAAACATGCGGCGTCGTGACCACGACCGCCTCTTCGGCAGAGGCGACGGCGCGGTGAAACCCCGACTCGATCCCCGCGGGGCAATCGATAAGAATATAATCGAACGTCGACGCGAGGCTGTCCAGAATCAGCCGCACCGCCTGCGGAGAGATGTATTTGTCCGGATCGGTACGGTTGGAAGCAAGTATGTAAAGGTTGGGAAACTGCGGATGCCTGACAAGCGCCTGACGGGCGCGGCATCGCCCTTCGATCGCGTCTACGATGTCGTAATGGATGCGATCTTCCACGCCGCAGACGACGTCGATGTTGTTCAGCCCGAAATCTGTATCTGCGAGCACGACGCGCTCCCCCGCCTGCGCCAGGCAGACGCCGAGATCCGCCGCAACCGTCGTTTTTCCGACGCCGCCTTTTCCCGATGTGAAAACGATCTTCCTTGCCACGCGCCAATCCCTCCCCGCCGCGACCGCGCCGTTTACTTACGAAGAAGATTATACACCCGCACGCCGCGCGAATATTGACACATTTGCAGGATTTATGCCGCATTGTGCCGAATTTGCCGCCGACGTTTCCCGCAAAACGCGCCCAAAGCGGCGGGCATAACCTGCCCGCCGCTCTCTTTTGTTCCCGAAATTCAAATTGATTTGACCTTCTCCTCCCGAAACTGTTTGATATATAAGTTGTAATAGCGGCCGCGCGCGTGCAGCAACTCGTCGTGCTTTCCGCGCTCGACGATCTTGCCGTTTTCGACGACGAGGATGATGTCCGCCGAACGGATGGTGGAAAGGCGGTGCGCGATGATAAAGCTCGTTCTGCCCTTCATCAGCTTTTCGATCGCGTCCTGAATGAGCCTTTCCGTCAGCGTATCGATGGAAGAAGTCGCCTCGTCCAGAACGAAGATCGCGGGATCCGCCAGGATCGCCCGCGCGAAGGACAACAGCTGTTTTTCTCCCGTAGAGAGGGTATTGCCGCCCTCGCCGACGCGGCTGTCGTATCCGTTTTCCAACCGCGCGATGATCCTGTCCGCATTCACGCTCTTTACCGCCGCGTCCAGCTCTTCCTGCGTGGCGTCCTCTTTGCCGTACAGCAGATTTTCGCGCACCGTTCCCGAAAAGAGATGCGGCGTCTGCAAAACGTAGCCGATATGGCTGTGCAGCCACTGGACGGAACGCTCGCGCGCGTCTCTGCCGTCGATCAGCACCCGCCCTTCCGTCGGCTCGAAAAAGCGGCAGACAAGGTTGACGAGAGTGGATTTCCCCGCGCCCGTCTCCCCCACGATCGCGACGTTGGTGCCCTGCGGGACCTTTAAGTTGAAATGTTCGAGAACGTATTCTTCCCCGTCCGGATATTTAAACGTCACGTCGCGGAATTCGACGTCGCCGTACAGCGGCTCCCAGTTTTCGCGCTTGGGATGGAACGTATCGCCGTATTTTTCGACGACCTCGGGCGTATCGGACACGTCGCTCTTCGTTTCCAGAAGGGTGGAAAGCCGCTCCGCGTTGACTTTGACCGTGATCATGTCCGCGATCGCGTCCACAGACCACTGTACGGGCGACATGATGCCCTGCGCATACGTCATGAACACGGTGAGCGTCCCGAGTTCGATCACCGCATCCATCGTGAGGACGCCGCCGTACCACAAGACGAGCGCGAGCGCGACGGACGAGGCAAACGCGATAATCGTATAAAAGAGAGAGCGGTGATGCCCGAGGCGGGTCGCCTGACGCCGCATGCGGTCGGTACTGTCGAAAAAGCTGCGGTCGAGCTTGTCTTCTACGGCGAGCGTCTTCGCCGTCTCCACGCCCGTAATGCCCTCGTTGAATCCGCCCGTGATCTCCGAATTGATCTCGCGCACGCGGCGGTTCAATACGGTGAGTTTCCTCTGAAAATAGCAGGAAACGACGGCGACGAGCGGGATGATGACGATGACGCAGAGCGCCAGAAGCGGATTGAGTACGAGCATGATGACGACCGCGCTCAGAATATAGGTCAGATTCCAGCCGCCCTGATACACATCCCACGAGATGATGGAAGAGATATTGGAAGTATCGCTCATGACACGCGCGTGGATCTTGCCGACGCTGTTCGTATTGAAATAGGAAACGGAGAGCGTCTGCAGATGATTGAACGCCGCGCGACGCATATCGCGCAGGACGTACATTTCCAGCTTGCAGCAATTGTACGAGGCGATAAAATCCAAGACCATCGTCAGCAGCAGGCACAGCACATACAGAAGAACGAAAGGCACGATGCCGCCGAGCGTTTCTTCTGCAATAAAATGATCGAACGCATATCTTTGAAAGAGCGGCATGATCGTATTAAAGATCCCCACAAGGATGACGCAGACGATCATGGAGAGAAACATCTTTTTATAGACCGTAAGGAAGGGCCACAGTTTGGAAAGGCCGAAAAAACGCGCTTTATTTGCCTTTTTTCCCGCCTTCGCTTTTATTTTATCCGCCATAGCCGACCTCCTCTTTCAGATCGTCAGGAAGGCTCATCTGCATGTCGTAGATGCGGCGGTAAATGCCGCCCTTTTCGATGAGTTCCGCACTTGTCCCCTGTTCGGCGACTTCTCCGTTTTCCATGACGACGATATTGTCCGCATGCATGACGGTTGTAATGCGATGAGATATGAGTATGACCGTCGCATTTCCGAATTCGCGCGCGAGGCGGGCGCGGATCGCCGCGTCCGTATCGCTGTCTACCGCCGACAAAGAGTCGTCGAAGATCAGGACGGGCGTCTTCCTGACGAGCGTCCTCGCAATGGAAACGCGCTGTTTCTGCCCGCCCGAGAGGGTCACGCCCCGCTCGCCGACGACCGTCTGATAGCCGGAGGCAAAAGAGCGGATATTCTCGTCCACGCACGCCGCCTCCGCCGCGTGCACGATCGCGCCGTCGTCCGTATTTTCGCCCGCCATCGCGATATTTTCCGCGATCGTGCCCGAGTAGAGATACCCTTCCTGCAAGACAAACCCGATATTGGCGCGCAGGGTCGCGGGCGGGATGTCGTTGATGTTGACCCCGCCGATCGTGATCTCGCCGCCCGAAACGGGATACAGCCTGTCCAAAAGATACATGAGCGAAGACTTTCCGCTGCCCGTGCCGCCGATGACGCCCAAAGTAGACCCTTCGGGGATCTTAAAACTCACGCCGCGAAGGACGGGCTTATCCTCCTCGTACCAAAAGCTCACGTTTTTGAATTCGATGTCGCCCGAAAGCGTGCCGGCAACGCCGTATTCTTCCTCGTCCGCGTTCATGATCTCGCCGATCCTGGCGATCGAAACGCCCGCGCGGCTCATGTTCGAAATGATCCTTCCGAGCTGGCGCACCGGCCCCATGAGCATGGTGTTGTAGGAGATGAACGCGACGAGATCGCCCGGGCTGATCGACCCTTGCAGGCAGAACACGGTGCCGACGACGATGAGCAGCATGCATTGAAGCGCCGCCACAAAATCGTTACTCGTCCAATAGAGCGCCAAAAACTTTTCGATGCGCACCCACAGCCCCGTGTAATACACGTTCTGCTTTTCAAATTTATCCCGCTCGTACCTTTCTCTGCCGAACGCGCGCACGACGCGCACGCCCGTCAGATTTTCCTGCGCGTATGTAGAGAGGACGCCCTCCTCCTCGTCGCATTTTTTAAACGATTTCCGCGCCTTCGTATAAAATACGAGCGAATAGCCGATGAGGACGGGAATAAACGCGGCGGCGATCAGAGCGAGCCACACATTCATGACGAACATCAGCGTCAGCGAAAGCACCACCATAATGATGAGGCGGAACAGCGGCACCAGCTGATTGGCGATAAAGTTGGAAATGACGTCCGCGTCCGTCGTGCAGCGCTGAATGATGTCGCCCGTCTGATGCGTAACGTGCCAGCCGAGCGGCAGCCGCTGTATGTGCGCGAAAAGTTTATTGCGCATGCCGCGCATGAGCGTCTGATTGGCGCGGGTATTGAAATAGGTAACGCAGTACTGAAAGACCGCCATGACGACGGCGATGCCGACGATCACAAGGGCGATCATCCAGACAGCGCTTTTCAAGTGCTCCGTCCCGCCGAACAGATCGGCGAAAAAGGCGAATATGCCGCCCGACGGCTCGTCGCCGATCACGCTGTCAACGGTAAAGCTGATGATCTGCGGGATGACGACGTTGAGGAAGGTGACGACCAGCCCCGAAAGGATACTGATGAGAAACAGCGCGCGGCTGCCCCGCAAAAAATACCCGAGCATGCCCGCGCCCGTAAATTTTTGTCCGGTATTTGCTTTTTTCATAGACTCCTGCCGATTAAAAGATGTGCGCAAAATGCAGCCCGCCGACACGGCGGACTGCAACGCACCGATGACCGATATTTTTACTTTTTGTCGATACTGAAACGGGACACGAGCACCGTCTCTTTGGTATAGCCGTACAGATCGTTTTCCGCAATCGCGAGCATATTCTTGCCGAAAAGGTCAAAGATATTCCCCGAAATGCCGAACTCGGGCAGCCGCCCTGCAAGCTTTCCGTCCTCGTAAAGGTACGCGCACATGACGGGCGTTGCGAACTTTCCGTCGGGCGTCATATCCCCGCCCGAAACGACGCTGATATAGACCGCTCTCCCTTTGACCGCTTCGGACAGTTTTTTTCCGTGCGCGTCCACTTCGAGTCCGCTAAAATTCCCGCACATGGGCGCACCGTCGAACGGAGCGCAGCCGCAGCCGGACAGGGGCAGACTAAACTCCGCCGCCGTGCGCCTGTATGCCGCCAGCCCGCACAGCCTGCCCTCCTTTACGAAATAAAACTTATCCCCGGGCAAAGTCACGCCCTCGTCGTCGAAAAAGCGGGCGAGCGGTTCTTTCCCCGGCGTTCTGTCCAGAAGGATGTCTGTCTCGTCTCCGAAGATCTTCTGCCCCATCTTGCCGCTTAAAAGGCCCGCGCCGCTTTGGTACGTCTCCGCCATGAAATGGCCGAGCAGATACTGCACGATGTTCGCGTCGATGATGACGGGCAGCTCCTCTTCGGGAAGGGCAAGAACGTTACCGTAAACATCCAGCAATTTACTCAGATCGGATACGATCGCGTCTTCGTCGTAGTACCCGCGCACTGCGCCGTATGCGAGGTCCATAATGTTTGCCGACGCCGCCTCTTTTACGGTGAGGCTGACGATAAATGCGTTGCCGGCATAAAAGAGATCTGTCCCCGCACTGTCTGTATAGCGGACTTTTCCCTCTTCCATCGAAATTTTATTGGAAAAAATAAAGGACGGAAAACGCTCTTTCAGGCGCGCGGCGAGTTTTTTGACCGCAGGGAGAAAATCTATTTCGGAAAGGATTTCCGTCCTCGTGTCGGCGGAGCGGACTTCGCCGCCGCACAGGGCGGAAGGATACGGGATCCCGTAAGCGAGCGCCTCGCGCGCGCTTTGCTCCAAAGCCGCGTCGTCGCCTCCGCCGATCCTGCCCGCAACGCCGATCTTGCCGCCTTCATATACGCGGACAGACGTCCTTTCTTCTTCTTGAAACCGAACCGATTCTACGGTGCCGCCCGCAAGCGTCGCCGCACACGAACGCTCGCCCGTGACAATTTTCTGTTTATCCATTCCGTCCACCTCACTGCACGTTCATTTTGGAAACGCTGACATGCGGCCCGCCGAAAGAGACGCTGAGCGGCCACTGTTCCATTTTGCCGCAGCCGCCGAAAGCGTTCGAAGAAATCTCCACCCGATCGGACAGTCCGTCGATAAGGCCCAGCGTCTCGAACACATTGCCCGAAACGACGGCGATCTTGACGGGATCGCCGATCTTACCGTCTACGATCTCGTAGGCGAAGGCGGGCGCGATCGTAAAGGTGCTCATGCCCGAACCATGCTTATAGGTCTCGATATAATACCCGTGCCTGATGCGGGAAAAGAGCTCCTCTTTGGTAAGAGTGCCCGCCCCGATGACGGTACTCGTCATGCGGACGATCGGCTCGAAATCGCAGCTGACCGCGCGCGCGTTGCCCGTCACGGATTCGTTAAGATCCGCCGCCGTGACGGCCGAATGCAGCCTGCCCGTCAGCACGCCGTCTTTGATGAGATACGTTTTCTCCGTGCGCGTGCCCTCGTCGTCGAACGGCGCATAGCCCGAACCGTCCTCCAGCCCGCTGTCATAGATCGATAGGATGTCTGCGCCCACTTTTTTGCCGAGCGCCCATTCCCTCTTCATCGTTTCGTCGCCGATCATGAAATCGGCCTCCGATTTATGGCCGAAAGACTCGTGCGCGAAGACGCCCGCCGTCATCGGAGACAAGACGACGGGATATACGCCCGCCTCGACGGGCTTTGCATGCAAAAGATAATTGACGGCCTCTGCAATAAACTCATCCGCTCCTTTGCGCGTAAAATTCAGCCGGTCCAGACGGTCTGCCCCGCGCAGATAGTATGCGTCGGAATCGGACAGCGTCTTTTCTCCCGCCGCAAAAGCTGCGGAAAGCCTTGCACCGCACACCTGAAAATCGTAGCGCAGTGCCGCCCCTTTGGAATTGTAAAATTCGTAGACGCTGTACCTGTCCTGATAAGCGGCCGAATACATCTTGCAGTATTCGCAGGGCACACACGCCGCCATCGCGTCGGTCAGAAGTTTGCGCTTTTGCTCGATCGGCACGTCTTTGACGCAGCAATCGGAAAATTTCATGACCGTCTCTCTGTTTGCCTGCAAACGGGACACGACGGGCGAAGACAAAATTTCTGCGTCGGGCGTCGCCATGGCGTACAATTTATCCAGTTCCGCCTGAATATGACCGGTGTCGCAGACGGAAGAATAATACCACATTTTTCCGTCATACACGCGGATAAACGCCTTTTTCACCGAAGATTGCGTGCTCTCCTCCATCGCGCCGCCGCGATAGCGGATGCGGGCGCTATACCGGTCTTCGATCCTGACATCTGCATAAAAGCCATCCTGAAACTCAAACATAGTCCTCCTTTGCGTGCAAAAAACGCACCGCTACTCATATATACCGAGCCGCCCGCGCCCCTACGGGGACGGCAGGCGGCCCTGAATCGACCGTTCGCTCTTAAATTAGAAATGGTATAAAAGAAAGAAAATAAACCCGACCGCAAGGAAAACAGCACCCACGATGATGAGATATAAAAAAGAACGCTTGTTTTCCTGCTTACGCTTTCGATACTCGTAAAAAGACTCTCTGTCCTTTTCCGTCCTTTCCCGCTTAAACAGTCCGAAAAACTTTTTGGCACCGAATCCGAATATATCGAACGTTCCTCCGTTCGTACAAAAGACCAAGAGTCCGAACAGAATCAGCAAGAGGCCAGGAACGGCAAAACAATCGCACAGCACTTCCAGAACGGAAACGGTATCTTCCTGCCAGTACAGCGAACGGGCAAAAGAGACCAATACCGCGATCGCCAGCCCGACGCCCGCCGTGACCGAATACCTTATGACGAGTTTTTTCATTTCTCCTCGGATCCGGAAAGCTCCGCGGCGTATCTTTCATATTCCGCCGTATTGCAGAGCACAAAATGCCCTTTCGTAACTTCGCGGAGCGTCGGCTGTTCCTGTGAATAGTCGTGCTCGGCGAGCGGATTATAAACAAACCTCTTTCGGTTCTTTTCGTATTCGGGATCGGGCAGCGGGATCGCCGACAAAAGCGATTTCGTATACGGGTGCAGCGGGTGCGCAAACAGTTCGTCAGACGTTGCAAGCTCTACCATTTTTCCGAAATACATGACGCCGATCCTGTCCGAGAAATATTTTACGACGGAAAGGTCGTGCGCGATAAACAGAATGGTAAGCCCCAGCTTGCTCCTCAGATCGTTCAGAAGGTTGATGACCTGCGCCTGAATGGACACGTCGAGCGCCGAGATCGGTTCATCCGCGATGATGAGCTCAGGTTTCATGATGACCGAGCGCGCGACGCCGATACGCTGGCGCTGACCGCCCGAAAACTCGTGCGGATACCTGCCCGCATGCTCGGGAACAAGACCGACAAGTTCCAGTACGTCGTAGACCTGCTTTTCGATATATTTCTTATCCTTTACGCCCTCGATGACAAGCCCTTCCGCGATGATGTCTTTAACGGTCATGCGCGGATTGAGCGAGGCGATCGGATCCTGGAAGATCATCTGAATCTGTGTGATGAGACGGGACGGATTGTAGCGCTCGTTCACGTAAAACACGATAACGATCGCTGCGATTGCCGCGACAAAGAAGCAGACGAGCAGAATATGCGCCGCCGTTGCCTGCGGTTCTTCGACGAGAACGTTCTCGGCAGGATTGTTCGTATTGAAATAGACGCGCATGCGCACCGTCTGTTCGTCCGTGGAAACACCCTGATCGGGATCGTAGTAGTCGAGAACGACTTCGTAATCGACAGCCTCGTCCTCTTCATTGTTTACGGTAAACGTAATCGTCGTCGTACCCGCGTCGGCGTCCGCACTGATCACGCGGGCGGAAACGGAGTCGTAATCGCCGTAACGATTGTTAAAGATCACATACTGCGAAATACAGACCGCAAGTAAAATGACCGCCGCCGCCAACAGAGAAAAAATAGTCGCCAGCCACGCCTTTTTCGGGATCTTCGGCTGATTGATGACGGAGCGGTATTTCTCCTTATCCTCTTCGGAAAGTTTCTCTTTGTCACCGCCCGCCTCTTCCAGTTTTTCGGCGTATTCTGTTTTCAGTTTTTCAAAATAAATCTTCTCGCAGTTTTTATGATCGTTTTTGGCCGCCTTCATGAGCGCTTTCTGCTCGGCAACGGCCGCTTTGAGCGCGGCCTTCTTTTCGGCGAGCGCCGCTTTATAAGCCGCATGCAGCTCCTCTGCCTTATCGGGCGAGGCGGCAAGATCCTCTTTCAGCTTCGACAGCATCTGCGTACGCTCGTCGGAAAACTGCTGCTCGGCCTTTTTGATCGCGTCTTTATACGAGCGGATTCCCGCACAAATGCGCTGGCCCTTGAAGTAGACGTCGCCCGACGTGATGTCGTACAGTTTGATGATCGAACGGCCCGTCGTCGTTTTGCCGCAGCCGCTCTCGCCGACAAGCCCGAACACTTCGCCCTTTTTGATGTCGAAACTCACGTCGTCGACCGCTTTCAGCTCACGTCCGGGACCCATTTTGAAATATTGGCAGAGATGTTCGACCCTGAGCAAAACTTCGTCTTCGTTATTCGGCATGCTCGGCACCTCCCGTTTTGTTTTTCATGCGCGCGATCCTGTCGGTGACCGCCTTGGGCGGCTCGACCTTAGGCGCATTGGGGTGCAGCAGCCACGTCGCGGCAAAGTGCGTGTCCGAAATTTTGAACATGGGCGGCTGCTGTTCGAAGTCGATCTGCATCGCGTACTTGTTCCTGTCCGCAAAGGCGTCGCCCTTGGGCGGATAGATCATGTTGGGCGGCGTGCCGGGGATCGCCTCCAATTTCTCTTTCGTGTCCAGATCGGGCATGGAAGAGAGCAGCGCCCATGTATACGGATGCGCGGGCGCATAGAACACGTCGTCCGCCGTGCCGATCTCCACGATCTTGCCCGCATACATGACGGCGACCCTGTCCGCCATGTTCGCGACCACGCCCAGATCGTGCGTGATGAAGATGACGGAGAGCTTGCGCTCCTGTTTGACTTTGTTGATGAGTTCCAGAATCTGCGCCTGGATGGTCACGTCGAGAGCGGTCGTCGGCTCGTCGCAGATGAGGATGTCGGGATTTGCCGAAAGCGCGATCGCAATGACGATCCTCTGCCGCATGCCGCCCGAAAACTCGAACGGATACTGCCTGTAACGCTTTTTCGGCTCGGGAATGCCCACCTCTTCCAAAAGTTTGAGGGCACGAGACTTGGCGATCCTGCGCGTCATTTTGTACGCGACGTTGGACGCTTTTTCTTTGAGATAATCGATAAGGGCGACTGTTTTTTCTCCGAAGTCCGCGGCGTCTTTCTCTTCGATCGCCTTTGCGTAACGGTCGCGCACCCTTTCCATCAACGTACGAATATCCGCCGCGGCGGCTTCGAGGTCGACAAGGTTTTTGTCGGCGACCTGCCAGTCGGGCGTTTTGCCGTGCGCAACGCGCTTGTCGTACCCCGCTTTCTGGCGGGCATAGCGCCGCTCTTCCTTCGCATTCCCCTTGATCCCGCCGAAATACAGCGCGATCGCCGCTTTCATGCTCGAAGCAAAGGTATACGCGGCATTGTCCTTTACGATTTCCAGTCTGTCGATCGCCTTTTCGACGGCGGCGACGACCTTCTTCGCCGCCTGCGCCGCTTCCGCCCTGTCCAAGAGCTCTTTTTCGAAGACGGGCATGCATTCGCCGATGACTTTGATCGCCTCTTTTTTGTTTTCGATCGACTCTTTATGCGAAAATTCAAGCGCACCGCGCGCCGTAGCGATAAAGTCGAGCATAAAATGCTCGTCGAGATACTTGCGCATGAACACGTTCAGCTCGTTGACGCCCATTTCGGGCAGCGGCTCGCTTGCAAAGGTGCAGTAATACCCCATCGCAAAAAAGTTGGGCATGGGATAGGCGAGCGCCTCTTCGAGGATCTCTCTGACCTTTTCGAGCGCGGCTTTGATTTCGGGATAGTCGTCAAAAGAGCGTTCCGCCGCTTTTTTGGTGACATACTTGCGCAATAATTCGGCGCCGATCTCCTTTGCGGAGCGCTTTGTGAGCGTTTTCAGCTGCAAAAGGAGTGATCTCAGTTCTTCTGCGCGCGCATGGACGACATACCGCTCGATGCTGCGCTCGGCAAGGCGCACGATCTCGGCAACTTCTCCGTGCAGATCGGAGACGGCATGCTTTTCAATCTCGAACAACAGATCCTTTGCGTCCGACAGCGCGTCTTCCGCCGCCTCTTTCGCCTTGTTGTACGCGTTTTCAAGTTCCAGGTGCTTGTATTCGAACTTATCGAAGTTTTTGCACTTTTCTTTGTTGAGAGCCTCGGCTGCAGAGTCTTCGCCCGCCGCGAGATCCATATAGCGGTTGACGCGGCCGAGCATGGCGTTAAAGTCGTTTCTCGATTCTTTGCGGCTGAGCCTGCCCTTGATGATCATTGCCTCGGTCATCTGTTTGCCGACGCGCATGATGGGATTGAGGCTGGAGAGCGGGTCCTGGAAGATCATCGCGATTTTATCGCCGCGGATCTTGTGGAACCCCTCCTCTTCGATCTTCATGAGATCCTGACCGTCGTAGATGATCTCGCCGCCCTCTTTGATGGCGTTGGCGGCGAGGATGCCGAGGATCGCGCGGGTCGTGACCGATTTGCCCGAACCGGATTCCCCGACGATGGCGAGCGTTTCGCCTTTATACAGGTCGAAACTGATGTCGCGCACCGCCTGTACGTTGCCCGCAGCGGTCTTGAAGGAAATGACTAAATCTCGCACCGCGAGTTTGATTTCTTTATTTTCCATAATCAGCCGTCAGACCCCCTGAGTGAAGGGTTAAACGCATCGCGCAGCCCGTTGCCAAACAGGTTGAACGAAATCATGAGAAGCGCGATGATGATGGCGGGGAACAGCATGATGTGCGGGAACGTCGCGATCGCCGCCTGGCCCGACGTCAAGAGCGAACCCAGACTGATCAGCCCCTCCGAAGGATTATTAAGGTTGATGATGCCGAGGTATGCCAGCGACGTTTCCGAGAAAATGACGCTGGGGATATACAGCGCGGCGCTCGTAATGATGGTGCCGAGCGCGTTGGGGAAAATGTGCTTCATGATGAGCCGCCTGTCCCTTGCGCCCAGCGTTCTCGCCGCGAGAACGTATTCCTGCTTTTTAAATCGGTAGAACTGCATGCGCACCGTCGCCGCCGTGCCGATCCAGCCCGTTAAGACGAATGCGAAGATCAATGCCCCCACGACGCCAAGCGAATCGGCCAAATGCATGTTGAACAGGACCGCCACGATCATGAACGGCACGCCGTTCAAAATGTCGAGGATCCGTTCCATGATAAGGTCGGTCTTGCCGCCGTAAAAGCCTTCGATCGCGCCGTAGATCGCGCCGATGATAAGGTTGACGACCGCAACGCCGATGGCGAGCATCAGCGAAAAGCGCGTGCCCGACGCGACTTGCACGAAGAGGTCGCCCCCCGTGCCCGTTGCACCGAAGATAAAATACGGCTCAAATCCGTTCATGTAAACATAGTATTCGTAGTACAGAACGCGCACTTCCACGCCGCCCTGCACGACGCGGTAATAGACGTATGCGTCGGAAGAATCGGGATCTTCGATCCCCGGGTCGCCCGCAATGCGCAGACTGTCGTACAGCGAATAAGAACTCGCCCTGCCTGTGCGGTAAAGCGGGATATAATTTCCGTCTTCGTCGAAGACAGCTTCGCCCGCGTGCGACGACCCCTCTGCGTAAGTCTGATACCAATAATTGGCATTGGTCGAAGCGTACATCTCGTCTTTATCCAGCATGGGATAGATGACCTGGATGCCCGTCTCGTCCTGATAATCCTGGAGTGCCTGAAACTGATCGCGCGTGATCGTCTGAAACATATAACCGACGGCATTGTACGTATCGCGGCGGTAAGAATACAGCGTTCTCGCCTGTCCTTCAACCATGATAGTGCGTCTGCCGTACACTTTTTGCACGACGATGCGGCCGCTCTCGACCCCCATCGCGTATTCACGCTCGTAGACGGCAAGGCTCCCTTCGTAACGCTCGGTGCCGTCCCAGAATCCGCCGCTCGCGTCGGCGGAGATTTTCGGAAGGACGTTGCGGTACGCGCCGTCGGAATATTCGATCGAATACTGCGACACAAACGGCGCAATGATCGAAAACAGGATCAAAACGGCTATGATGACCATGCCGACGATGGACGCCTTGTTTTTGGCAAAACGGCGCCATGCGTCGCGCATGTAGCTTACGGGTTTGGTTTGCAGCTTTTTATCGCCGAGTTTTTTGTCCGCCTGGGCGAACGTAAACTTTTCGGCGGGAATATTCATGATGTCCTGATTCAATGTATCTTTTGTCATGTTATTTCGCCCCTATTCTGATTCTCGGATCGATAAAGCCGTAGCTCAAATCTATGACGATGCTGGCCACCAAGCCGATGGCGGTGTAAAACGCCGAGATCGCCATAAAGAAATTATAGTCGCGCACCGAGATCGAGGTGACGTACAGCGCCCCGATGCCGGGAATGCCGAAGATCTGCTCGATAATGAGCGAGCCTGCAAGGACGCTGATGAAATTACCCAGGATCATGGGGAAGATGACGACCATCGCGTTGCGCAGCGCATGGCGCACCGTCGCCTGACGGCGGGTCAGTCCCTTCGTACGCGCGAGAAGCATATAATCGCTCGTCAGGACCTCGGAAAGCTCCGCCCTCGTATACCTTGTAAAACTTGCGATCGTTCCGAACGCGAGAGATGCGATGGCGGGGATCATAGAGACGAACATGGCGGGCGAAAAGACCTGCGCCCAGATATTCTGCGTCGTTTCTATGTTGTTGGCATGCAATTCGAACCACCCGAGTTTGTAACAGAAAACATACTGGATGATGAATGCCAGAACGAAAGAAGGCACCGAAATAAACACCATGACGAGCGTCGAGATGGTGTGGTCCTGCCATTTGTTTTTCTTGACGGCGGCAAAGATACCCAAGCCCAAGCCGATCGGAATACTGACGATGAGCGAGTAAATATTGACGCCGATGGTGGCGGGCAGCTTCTGCCCGATGATCTCCATGACCGACTGAGTCTGATACATGCTCTCGCCGATGCCCCAGTCGAAAGTCGTAAAAATGCGTTGCCAGAACAGGAAAAACTGCTCCATGATCGGACGGTAATAGCCCATTGCCTCGCGCCGCCTCTCGATGATCTCCCTGGTCGCCTCGTTGCCGACGATGGCGGGAAGAGGCAGAAGCTTGATGAGGATGAAGCACATGGACATGATGATGAAAAGTGTGAGCGCCGCAAGGAGCAGTCTCTTTATAACGTATTTTACCATAATAAACCTCGGTATGCGAAAAGTTTGCGGGCTGTGGAGCCCGCAAACTCTTTACGCACCCATAAAAATGATTGGCCGTAAATTACGACGCAGCGTAATAATCTTCCAAATTGCCGCCCTGCGACTGCACGAACGCCGTCCACTGCGCGTCGCTGTAATTATAGTACACGTGGCGCAGACCGCCGTAGCCGATCATATTGTTAATATATGTGTCGGATCCGTTATTGTACTGCGCGCTCCTGAGCGACGTGACATAGCTGTAGAAGATCGGCAGGTTGCAGTAGGTCTGCAGCTGTGCCAGTTCGCACTGCACAAGCACTTCGAGCTTGAAGTCGCTGTCCGCATCGCCGACCGCCACGCCCAACACTTCGTAGAGGTTGGTCGTATCGTATGCGCTGTCAGCCTGTGCGTTGTACAGCCAAGCCGCCCAATCGTACATGCTGGCGGTCACATCCGTACCGTTATAGTTGATCGTGATGTCGATGCCTTTTGCAACGCCGTCGAACCCGTAGTTATTGGTGTTGGCGGGATCGATGTAGCAGCTGAAGATCGTGCCCCAAGGATCCATTGCCGAACCGCCCCATGCGGAGAAGGAGAGATCCATTGCGCCCGCCTTCAAAGCTTCCCAATAAGACGCTTCGTCGGGATAGAGATACACTTCAAATTGAATATCGGTGAAAGTAGCTTCATCGCAAGCCGCAATCACGTCGTCCATCCAGCCGTTCATCATGTTGATGAGCGCCTGCAGGTTATCGGAAATACCGGAACCGACAGAGGTATACGTGATGGTAACGGTCTGTCCGTCTTCATACATATCCTCTTTGACGGCTTCTGCATACGCTGCTTCCATGAGATCCGCCGCATATGCGAGATCGAAGCCCGTCAGAGCGTCGTACGCGTCTTCCATGCTGCCGTACTCTTCGCCGTGCACGTCGTACCACACGCCGTCCTCTTCATAGAAGTCCTGCGCAAGGAGAAGGGTCCTCATCGCAGACTCGCTCTCGCGGTAGACAGCGCCCGTGTCGGGGTCGTAGATATACAGATAGTTGAGAATGCCGAGACCGATATCGGAAGTCGGCTCGAAACGGGAGATATAATCCTGACGGTTGATCGAGAAGGACAGAGCCTTTCTGAACGAGGTCAGGCCCAACACGCTGTGATTTTCCGTACCCGTGGTCTCAGAATCGAGGAACTGCTGGTTGGTGCAGAGGAAGAACTGGTAGGTGTAGCTCTCCGGCTCGGACATCAGATACTGGCTGGTGCTGTAGGTAGGATATTCGGTGCCGTCGAGAGCATAGTCGGAAAGGTTGCCCTGCATGAACAGTTCGCGCTGCTGCTCTTTCGCCGTTTCGCCGGTGATGAAAGTATATTCGAGCCTGGTCGTGGAATACTGGCCGTTGTGGTTGCCGTCCGAATAGCCGTACCAGTTTTCGTTGCGAACGAGCGTGAAGTTCTGATCTCTGTTAAACGATTGAAGAATATACGGACCATAAGACATCGTATTCGCAACCGAGCCGGTGTTGTACTGGCTGTTGACGAGGTCGCCGACCGTCTGCTTGGTCCTCTCGTACGTCTCTTCGTGTACGAGCCAGTTGCTCGTCAGTTTGTAGTGCAGATAGAAATCGCTGATCGAGCTGTTGAGGATGAGGTCGATGGTGTAGTCGTTCACCTTGACGAGGCCGACGCCCGCATTTGCGGTGCCGTCCCAATCCCACTTGTAATCAACGTGATCGTTTTTAACGTACAGCGCGACATAAGACTCATAATCGCTGCCGACTTCGAGCATGGCACCGTTGCCCTCCCAGATATCCGCAGCGGAGATCCAGTCACCGTCTTCCCCTTCCGCAACGGCAAGGTCACGGTATTTAGTCGTATCGGTAATCGCGACCCACTGAGGGCACTCGTTGCCGCTGGCATCAGTCATGCCGGAAAGACCCCAAAAGTTCCACATATCGATGTAGAGCGTCTGACCGTCTGCGATCGCTTCCGCATTGGTCGCATAACCCTGCGAGCCGACCGTTTCATACGTCGCTTCCGTTTCGGAATACAGATAGTTGCGCGCACCGTAGATCGAGAAGGTGCTGCCCGTGTAGCTGTCCGAACGGCGGTTGAGCATCACGGGATCGAGCTGCTGCTGCATCGAGTAGATGTAGTCGTCCGCAGTGATCTTATCGCCGTTCTGCCAGGTAGCCGCCTGGTTCAGAGGGATACGCCAAGCTTTCGCCGTGTCGCCTTCCGCAACGCCGTATTTGCCCGCGTATTCGCTCGTCACGTCGGTAGGATCGTCCGCAGCCATTTCGCTGACCCATTCATAGCCGACGGCTTTACCGTTTTCATCATAGGTGAGCTGAATATCATAGAAGCCCATCGTGATATAGCCGAGGATGATCGAGTCGGTGTTGTTCTCCCAGGTATGCGGGTTCCACGTCGTCGGAGACGCAGAGAAAGCCGCCCTATAAGTGAAAGATTCGCCGACCACTACTTCGCAGGTATCGGTATCGCCGTCCGCAGTCTTCGCGGTGATCGTCGTCGTACCTTCGGCAACACCCGTTACGGTCCCGTTGGAAACGGTCGCGACCGTAGGATCGCTCGAAGTCCACGTAACAGCGGAACCGTCATCCGTCGTCGCCGTAATCACCAGCGTATCGCCGATAGGCAGAGACGTCTTGGTGAAGTCCAGCGAGATAGGCGCCTGAGGCTTAGGTCCGGGTCCGGGTCCGGGTCCGGGCTCATCCCCGTTGTCGCCGCAACCGGAGATCCCAAGCACAAGCGCAAAAGAAAGCACGAAGGCGGCCAACATAGCGGCCCACTTCTTTAAGCTTTTTGCCATTGCTTTTTTGTCCTCCAAAAAAATAAATAATTCATCTTGCGGGGCCCGTGTTCCGACCCGTCGGGCGCCCGGTCGATTACAGTTTTTTGCGCCCTTCCCGACAGCTTGTCCGAAAACCGCGCCGCTCTTTTTTCCGTTAAGTTTTGCAGGGGAGCAGGCAGCAACGCTGCCTGCTCCCGTTCTTTGACAAAAAGAACGGCCCGAAGGGCTGTATCGCTCACGGCCGGGCCTTTTCACAAAACCACCTGCCGGATACTACAAGATTATACCACCTTAATCACATTGTGTCAAATTTTTTTGTCGAATGCCCGAAATTCCTGCACAAAAAATACTTATAATAACACTAATTTTTTCGAATGATTTCTATTTGCTTTTCGAATCGCGGCATTTTTTTCGGATTCCGCGCCGAAACCGGGCAAACAAACAAAAAAACGTCTGTATCGAAACAGACTTTCTTTGCCGTCACACAATTTTTCGCGGAGCAAAATTCTGAACACGGATAGTTTTTGCCTTTCATTGTTATATTATGAAAGATTTCAAACAAATGCCCGACGGCAGGCCGCACCTATATCAAAAACCGATTTATCAGGCGGCAGCGCTTCGCCGACCGCCGCGCTTTTTCAGCGCGGCGATTTATTTTTCAACGTTTAACGCCGTTTTCTCGCCTCGCAAACAAACCGTACTTATTCTTGACGCGGTTGAGCTTTTGCAGAAACGGTTTTGTTAACAAAAGTAAAAATACCACGTTTGAAACAGCATAGATCGCCATAAACGGCAGACCGGATACCAGCAGCGCCAAATAGCGCGTCCAATTCCATGCGCCGTCGAGATTCAGCACCGACCAAATATCCATCATCACCGAAAAAAGGACGCCGCCGACGGCGCCGATGACGATTAAAGCGACGGCATTGGGCTTTTTCCCTCGCGGAAATATCAATCCAGCCAAAAGCCCTAAAAAGCCCCACACGAACATTTGAAAGGGAGTCCACGGCCCCTGCCCGTAAAAAACGTTCGACACGATCGCTGACAATGCGCCCGTCAGAAACCCCGCCTGCATACCGTAGGCGATGCCTGTGATCATCACGATCGCCGTGACCGGCTTAAACCCTGGTATGGGTGCAAAGATAAGCCGCCCCAAAACCGAGAGCGCCGTCATCACCGCGATGACGACCAGCTCCCGCGCACCCGTTTTTCCCCTTTCGAACCCGATAAAAAAGGGTACGCATACACAGAGTATCTATCTTGATCTTATCGTCCATAATACCCCCGCAAAGAGTGAAAATGTGTTACACGTTACGGGGTGGACTGCGGCATTGCAGAATGCGACTTTTTTCGCAGGGCATAAAAAAAGCGCTCACGCTTTTGTGCGTGAACGCCTTGACTTTGTTATTTAATT
>CALVMD010000016.1 GCA_944342025.1 uncultured Clostridia bacterium
CCCTCGTGATACTGCTCGCAGCGCGCGATCTCCGCACCGTCGAGACGGCCGGAAACCATCATCTTGACGCCCTTGACGCCCGAACGCATCGCACGGCCGATCGCCTGCTTCATCGCGCGGCGGAAAGACATACGCTTTTCCAGCTGCTGGGCTACGCCCTCGGCGACGAGCTGCGCGTCGGAATCGGGCTTGCGGACTTCCGTCACGTTGATGACGACGCTCTTGCCCTTGGTGAGCTTGGCGAGGTCTTTTTTGATGACTTCGATCTCGGAACCCGCCTTGCCGATCAGAACGCCCGGCTTACCAGTATAAATGGTGACGACGATCCTGTTCGCCGCACGCTCGATCGCGATCTTGCTGATGGACGCACTGTAATACTTGTCTTTGATGAATTTGCGGATATCGTAATCCTCTTTGAGGAATTTGCCGAAATCCTTTTTATCGGCATACCACTGGGTGTCCCAGCCCTTGATGACGCCGACTCTCAAACCGTGTGGATTAACTTTCTGTCCCATTGCGAATTCTCCTTAATTGCTCTTTACATCAAGTATTACCGTGATGTGGCTGGTTCTCTTCAGGATGGAGTGGCCTCTGCCCTTGGATACCGGCTGCATCCTTTTGAGCGTGGGGCCCTGGTCCGCGAAAGCTTCGGCAACGATCAGGTCGCCCCTGTCCATGCCGAAATTGTGCTCCGCGTTCGCCGCTGCGGAAAGGAGAACTTTCCTGACGGGCTCCGCCGAGATGATGTTCGCATATTCGAGGATCGCCGCGGCTTCGTTCACGCTCTTGCCCCGGATGAGGGTGAGCGCCCTTCTCACTTTGTAAGGGGACATTCTGATATGTCTCGCGGTGGCGTAAGGGCGCCTGTCCCTGTTCTCCGCGATCTTTTTCGTTTTTTCACGAGTATTTGTAGCCATTTGACTGCGCCTCCTTTACTTCTTGCCGGTCGTCTTGCCGCCCGCATGCCCTTTGAACGTGCGCGTCGGCGCGAATTCGCCCAGCTTGCACCCGACCATGTCTTCCGTGATATAAACGGGAACGTGCTTTCTGCCGTCATGCACGGCGATCGTGTGTCCTACCATCTGAGGGAAGATCGTAGACGCTCTCGACCACGTCTTCAAAACTTTTTTATCGTTTGCCGCGTTGAGTTCCTCCACCCTCTTGAGAAGGCGTTCTTCAACGTAAGGCCCTTTCTTTACGCTTCTGCTCATTTAAGTGATCCTCCCTTAATTGATCCTCTTGAGAATGAATTTGTCGGTGACGTTCTTCTTCTTTCTCGTCTTATAACCCAAAGCAGGTTTGCCCCAAGGGGTCATAGGGCCTGCATGGCCGACAGGGCTCTTGCCCTCGCCGCCGCCGTGCGGGTGATCGTTCGGGTTCATGACCGAGCCGCGCACCGTGGGTTTGATGCCCATGTGGCGGGTCTTGCCGGCCTTGCCGATGGCGACGATCTCGTGTTCGACGTTGCCGACCTGACCGATGGTCGCGCGGCACCTGACGGAAACGAGCCTCATTTCGCCGCTGGGCATTTTCAGCGTCGCGTAAGCGCCCTCTTTTGCCATCAGCTGCGCGGAAATGCCCGCAGCCCTGGCAACCTGGCCGCCTTTGCCCGGCTGGAGTTCGATGTTGTGGACCATCGTGCCGACGGGGATGTTTTCGAAGGGGAGGCAGTTGCCCGCCTTGATGTCGGCGCCCGCGCCGCTCATCACCGTGTCCCCCACATTCAGGCCGACGGGCGCGAGGATGTACCTCTTTTCGCCGTCCGCATACTGCAGGAGCGCGATGTTCGCGCTGCGGTTGGGATCGTACTGGATGCTCTTGACCTTCGCGGGGATATCGTCTTTGTTCCTCTTGAAGTCGATGATGCGGTATTTCCTTCTGTTGCCGCCGCCGATGTGACGGACGGTGATCTTGCCCTGATTGTTCCTGCCGCCGCTCTTGCGCATATCCTCGACGAGGCTTCTCTCGGGCTTCGTCTCGGTGATCTCCTCATAGGTGTGCACCGTCATGAAACGACGCGCGGCAGAGGTCGGTTTATATCTCTTGATAGCCATTTTACTTGGTTCCTCCGGTTGGACTTAGGTTAAGACAGCGAATTGAAATATTCGATGGGTTTGCTGTCTTTGGTCAGCTGAACGACGGCCTTTTTGTAGGAGGGGGTGAGCCCTTCGTTCCTGCCCATTCTCTTCAGCTTTCCGCGCACGTTGCACGTGTTCACACTGTCAACTTTGACCCCGAAGAGCTTTTCGACGGCCATCTTGATCTCCGTCTTGTTGGCGCTCTTCGCCACTTTGAAGGTGTATTTCTTGTCGGCGATGCCGTCGTAACCTTTCTCTGTGAGGATGGGCTTAACGATGATGTCTTCCGCTCTCATTATGCTCCGTAAACCTCCTGCATTTTTTCTACGGCGCCCTTGGTCAGAACGACTTTCGCGTTCGCGACCACTTCGTAGGTGCTGATCTGCGCCACGGGGAGGGTGCTCAGGGTGGGAATGTTGCGGCTGGCGAGGATCACGTTCGCGTCGTCGTTATCCATGACGACGACCGTCCTCTTGTCAAGGTTCAGGGCCGCAAGGAATTTAGCCATCTCTTTGGTCTTGGGCGCACTCACTTCGAGTTTGTCCACGACGATGAGTTCGCCGTCGGCGACCTTTTTGGAAAGAGCGGAGAACAGCGCGTTCCTTCTCGCTTCCACGTTCATCTTTTTGGAGAAATCGCGGCTCTTGGGTGCGAACACTACGCCGCCCTTCGTCCACTGGGGTGCGCGGATGGAGCCCTGCCTCGCGCGGCCGGTACCTTTCTGGCGCCACGGCTTCGCGCCGCCGCCCCTGACTTCCGTACGGGTGAGGGTGCTCTTCGTGCCCTGCCTTTCGTTCGCAAGGCGGGTCACGACTGCCTGATGAATCAAAGGCTCGTTGTATTCCGCGTTGAAGATCTTGTCGGAAAGCTGCATTTCGCCTGCGACCGAGCCGTCCATTTTATATACTTTTACGATAGGCATATCTTGTTCTCTCCTTATTTCGCTTTCACGCTGTCGCTCACCGCAACGACGCTCCCCTTCGCTCCGGGGATGGCGCCCTTGATGAGCAGCGCGTTCCTCGCGGCGTCCACTTTCACGATCTCGAGGTTCTGCACGGTAACGCGCTCGTTGCCGTACTGTCCGGGCATGTGTTTCTGTTTGAAGACCCTGCTCGGAGTGGAGTTTGCGCCCATGGAACCGACTTCCCTGTGTACGGGACCCACGCCGTGCGTCTCTTTCAGGCGGCGCTGGTTCCATCTCTTGATGACGCCCGAATAGCCGTGACCCTTCGACGTGCCGACGACGTCGACCTTGTCGCCGTCTTTGAAGATGTCGACCGTGACTTCTTTACCCACCTCGTAAGAGGAGAGATCGGCAAGGCGGAATTCTTTAAGCACCTTCTGGGGTTTTACGCCCGCCTTTTTGAACTGGCCGAGCTCGGGCTTGTTGAGCCTCTTTTCGCTCGTTTCGTCAAAACCGAGTTTGAGCGCGGAATAACCGTCTTTCTCCACCGTTTTGATCTGCACTACCGGGCAGGGGCCCGCCTCTACCACCGTTACGGGGATCACTTTCCCTTCCGGAGTAAAGATCTGCGTCATTCCGACTTTGCGTCCGATGATTGCTTTATTCATTGATAAAGTTCACTCCTTAAAATTTATTTTCGAATACCTTGACTTCACAAAGTATTTCTCAGCAAATAAGTTTTCGAAAAAAGTTTCATGTTTACAGCTTGATCTTGATGTCTACGCCCGCGGGAAGATGAACGCTGTCCAAAAGTTTTGCGTTGGGGCTGTAGATGTCGATGATCCTCTTGTGGGTGCGGATCTCGAACTGCTCGCGGCTGTCCTTATCTTTATGGGGCGAGCGGAGAATGGTGACGACCTCTTTCTCTGTGGGCAGCGGGATGGGACCGCTGATCTTTGCGCCCGATTTCGTCATCGCGTCCACGATGCGCTGCGCTGCAAGGTCTACGAGCTCGTGATCGTATGCCGCAAGTTTGATTCTGATCTTCTGTCCTGCCATTGTTGTTGAATTCCTCCGTTTTTTATACTAACTTTCTGTCAACGTAGCCGTGTGTGTCGGAGTGTCGCAGAAAAATAAACGCCATTCGATATATGCTATTGAATGGCTGTACTCCGGTTAGTCGCAGGGGTCAGGCCCCCACATTTGTCGGCATAAATTATCTTCGCCAAGGGCGCGATTGTGCTGTTATTTATCCTCGCAACCCAAAGCGATTGAAGTAACTTTATGCCTCAACCCTATTACACAGCTTAAATATAATACCATACCCGTCAAGATAAGTCAACAAAAATTCGGTATTATTTTTGCTTTTTTCTGTTTTTTTGACGGAAACACAGCGCCCCCCGCCGGCAGCCCCGGATTCCGGCGCCGCCGCCAAGCTTGCCGCACCGAAAAAACCAGGCACCCGGATCCGGGTGCCTGGTTTTTCTGAACTGATGCAATTAGTCGATGGTGACTTCTGCGCCGGCTTCTTTCATGCGGGCAGCGATCTTTTCGGCTTCTTCTTTGTTGACGCCCTCTTTGATCATGCCGAGGCCTTCAACGAGAGCCTTCGCCTCAGCAAGGCCGAGAGAGGTGAACTCGCGGACAGCCTTGATGACCTCGATCTTCTTGGCGCCGATGTCTTTGAGTTTGACGTTGAACTCCGTCTTCTCTTCGACAGCTTCCGCAGCAGCGCCCGCAGCGGGAGCAGCCGCAACAGCGACGGGAGCAGCGGCGCTGACGCCGAACTCCTCTTCCAAAGCCTTCACGAGCTCGTTGAGCTCGACAACCGTCATACCTTTGATCTCTTCGATGAACTTAGCGATATCAGCCATTTTTAGATTCCTCCGAATTATTTTTTAATAGAAATTTGTTCCGCAAAGCTTTACGCCGCTGCGGGACGGCGGCGGCACTGCCGCATTCGGGAAAGAAAACTTACGCTTTCTTCTCCGCGATCGCATTGAGCGCGACGACCACGCCGCGGAGCATTGCGGAAAGAACACCCGCAAAGTTCGCGATGGGCGCCTGCATAGAGCCGAGCATCTTTGCGATGAGCTCTTCCCTCGAAGGCATATCGGCCAAAGCCTTGATGCCCTTCGCGTCGATATAAGCATTGTCGACGTACGCGCTCTTCGGAACGATCTTTTCGGGCATAGCCTTCACAGCTTCCGCAAAGATCTTTGCGGCCGCCGTCTCGTCGGGGCTGAACGCGGTCGCCGTCGGGCCGTTGAAGTCGTTGTCGAACGCGTCTACGCCGAGTTCGTTGAACGCCTTGCGCAGAAGAGTGTTTTTATACACTTTGTATTCCACGCCCGCAGCCCTGAATTTATTGCGAAGATCGGAGACTTCCGCAACGGTAAGCCCTTTGTAATCTACGAATACGACGGACTTGCTGTTCTGGATCTTCTCTTTGATCTCTTCGACAACTTGTTTTTTAGCTTCCAGATTCGCTGACATTGGTTACCTCCTATATATATTTTCTCACGAAAATCTCGGCGAGCTGTCGCCTGCGATTTTCCGTGATCCTCAGGAAAACCCCGACCTCACTGTCGTTTCCGTCGGTTTTTTCCTCTTTGCGCGATTTTTAAGGGCACACCGTTATTCAATCGCGCAAATTCACCTTTCCCCCGCAAGCCAAAGCATTGGCAAACAGGGGGCGCTCGCAAAAAATGCGATTTTTGCTCGCGCGGTTAACTATTTTTTTCTCACGAAAATCTCGGCGAGCTGTCGCCTGCGATTTTCCGTGATCCTCAGGAAAACCCCGACCTCACTGTCGTTTCCGTCGGTTTTTTCCTCTTTGCGCGATTTTTAAGGGCACACCGTTATTCAATCGCGCAAATTCACCTTTCCCCCGCAAGCCAAAGCATTGGCAAACAGGGGGCGCTCGCAAAAAATGCGATTTTTGCTCGCGCGGTTAACTATTTTTTTCTCACGAAAATCTCGGCGAGCTGTCGCCTGCGATTTTCCGTGACCCTCAGGAAAACCCCGACCTCACTGTCGTTTCCGTCGGTTTTTTCCTCTTTGCGCAAAACAAAAGTCCTTATACCGCGAGGATATAAGGACTTGCATGACAAATCATAAAGTCTGGCTTATACCTCGGCGGGCGTTTCCATTAAACCTTGCGGTGCCTGCTTTCTGCGGTACGGTATGGATGCTTGCGCAATTTTCAGATGCCTGTACATTATACCGCCCGCGGGGCGATAAGTCAAACAAAAATCAAGTCTTTTGCGAAAAAATCCCGCAAATACGATCAGACCCTCGTAAAGTTGACCTTGATGCCGGGGCCCATCGTGCTGGAAACGGCGACGCTTCTGATGTATTGACCTTTCGCAGCGGCGGGTTTCGCCTTGACGACGGCATCCATCAGCGCGTTGAAGTTTTCCGCAAGTTTCTCTTTGCCGAAGCTCTTTTTGCCGATCGGGCAGTGAATGATCGCCGTCTTATCGAGACGGTACTCCACTTTACCTGCCTTGACCTCGGCGATCGCCTTCGCGACGTCAGGGGTGACGGTACCGGATTTCGGGTTCGGCATGAGGCCCTTCGGGCCGAGCACTTTACCGATGCGGCCGACGACGCCCATCATGTCGGGGGTCGTGATGACGACATCGAAATCGAACCAGTTTTCGTTCTGGATCTTGGCGACCATTTCTTCCGCGCCGACATAATCGGCACCGGCCTGCTGCGCGATGTCAGCCTTTTCGCCCTTGGCGATGACGAGCACCCTCTTGGTCTTGCCCGTGCCGTTGGGGAGGACGAGCACGCCGCGGACCTGCTGATCCGCCTGACGAGGATCTACGCCGAGGCGCACGTGCAATTCGATCGTCTCGTCGAATTTGGCTTTGGCGGTCTCGACGACGAGCCCCATGGCCTCGTCGACATCGTATGCTTTGGAACGATCGTATGCCTTCAGGCTGTCGGCATATTTCTTCCCGTATTTCATTCTATATTACCTCCTTGTGGTACATGCGAGATAACCTCTCCCACATTCTCCTTTCGATTTATTCTTCGACGGTGACGCCCATGCTGCGCGCGGTGCCGCGGATCATGCTCTTGGCAGCCTCGAGCGAAGCCGCGTTGAGGTCGGGCATCTTCAGCTTGGCGATCTCCTCGACCTGCGCCGCAGTCAGCTTTGCGACCTTGTCGCGGTTGGGGCGGGCGCTGCCGCTCTCGATCTTGCACGCCTTTTTGATGAGGACGGGAGCGGGCGGGGTCTTGAGAATAAACGTGAAAGACCTGTCCTGATAAATGGTGATGACCACGGGGATGATGAGCCCCGCCTGGTCGGCAGTCTTTGCATTGAATTCCTTGGTAAAGCCGGGAATGTTGATGCCGTGCGGGCCGAGCGTCGAACCGACGGGGGGACCGGGCGTGGCTTTACCTGCGGGAAGCTGCAACTTGACGACCGCAGTGATTTTCTTAGCCATAAGTTCTCCTCCAGATGGTGGTTTTAGCAAAGCGCGGGAAATATTTGCGCTTCTCCCACTGTATTAGAAAAGGGTTGCCCCTGTTTCCGCGAATTTATTCCTGCTCTTTTTCTTTCGGCGGTTCGGTAAGGTTGAGTTTCCTGATCTGGACGTACTCCACCTCGACGTCGGTGTTCCTGCCGAACATGACGACGTTGACCTTTGCTTTCTGCGCCGTATCGTTGAGCTCTTTGATCTTTCCGACAAATCCGGCAAGCGGGCCCGCGTCGATGCTCACGTCGTCGCCCACCTCGAAATCCGCGTCCACGACGACCGATTCGAGCTGCATCTTCCTGACCTCTTCGTCTTTCAAAGGCAAAGGCCTGCCCTGCGGCCCGACGAAACCCGTAACGCCGCGGGTGTTTGTGACGAGATACCAGACCTGGTTAGAATAGATCATTTTGATGAAAACATAGCAAGGAAGAAGTTTTCTCTCGACGACCTTTTTCTTGCCGTTCTTCTCCTCGATGGTCTGTTCCATCGGGATCTTGAGGTCGAATATATTGTCTTTGAGATTGTTGTTTTCGATGAGCTTTTCCAGGCTGTCCTTGACCATCGCCTCATAACCCGAATAGGTATGAAGGACGTACCATTTTGCCTGGCTTTCGAGAGAATTCTCCATACGCTCCCCTTAGCCGATATTTGTTATGAGACTCAAAAGCTCGCTCAGGCCGAAATTGACGGCGGTGAACACCACGAGGAAGATCACCACGACCGTGATGACGATGCCCGTAGATTTTACGACTTTGCCGAAAGAAGGCCATGTGACCTTTTTCAGTTCGGAAAAGACTTCTTTGAGCTTTCTGCCCATCCTGACGAATATATTGGGCTTTTTGACAGCTGACTTCGATTTCATTTTATCTCCTCAGAAAAAGGCATACCCTAAGGCGTACCTTACTTGGACTCCTTGTGTACGGTATGCTTTTTGCAGAAAGGACAATACTTTTTCAGCTGCAACCTCTCGGGATCGTTTTTCTTATTCTTCATATTGTCGTAATTTCTGTGTTTGCATTCGGTGCATTCGAATGTGATCTTGGTTCTGTTGATAGCAGCCATTTTTCCTAAAAACTCCGTGCAAAAAAATCACACCTCCCAGCGGTGTGTTCTTAGAGTCTACCATAAAGTTTTTCCCTTGTCAATTATTTTTTACCGCGTTTGCCGAATTTATTTGTTTCATGCAAAATTTTCCGTCCTTTCCGCACGCAAATCCCCGCCGTTTTCGCTTTTTTCGCCCGAGGATGCGGAAAAATCCTTGCCTTAAAAGCGAATTTCGTTGTATAATATCATCGATGCGGCAGAAGCCCTCACTTACAGAAAATTCGTATTATATATTATTGTTATAAAGGAGAATGTGACTTTATGAAAGCCATGCGCATCGCCGAAGGCGTTTACTGGGTAGGAGCCATCGACTGGAACCTCCGCAATTTTCACGGATACGAAACGGAAAAAGGCTCCACCTACAACGCCTATCTGATCATCGACGAAAAAATCACCCTCATCGACACGGTGAAAGAGCCGTTCAAAGAGGAAATGCTCGCGCGCATTTCCTCCGTCATCGATCCCGCAAAGATCGACGTGATCGTATCCAACCACGCAGAGCCCGATCACAGCGGCGCCCTGCCCTATATCAAAAGCATCGCCCAAAACGCGACGATCTACGCCGCGGCGGGCGCGGGCGTCAAAGATCTTACGGCATACTTCGGCGACCTCGGCTATGTCGGCGTGAAAGCGGGTGAAACGCTCTCCCTCGGAAAGCGCACCCTCACTTTTGTGCCCACCCCCATGGTACATTGGCCGGACAACATGGTGTCGCTGATGACGCCCGACAACATCCTCTTTTCCAACGACGCGTTCGGCCAGCACTACGCCTCCGACGAGCGTTTCGACACCGAATGCGACCTGCCCGAAGCATACATTCAGGCGCGCAAATATTATGCGAACATCGTGCAGCCCTACGGGATGCAGACGGGCAAAGCGCTCGCCGCTCTGTCGGGGCTTAAAATTGACACCATCTGCCCCAGCCACGGCGTGATCTGGACGCAGCACATTCCCGACATCCTCGCGCTCTATCAGTCCTGGGTAGCGAACGAATACGACGACACCGTGGCGATCGTTTACGACACGATGTGGCACTCCACCGAGGCGATGGCGCACGCGATCGAAAACGCTTTTCTTGCGGCAGGTTACAAGCCCCGCCTCTATAACCTGCATTACTGCCACAATTCGGATATCATTGCGGACGCGATGACCGCAAAATACATCGCGGTCGGGTCGCCCACCCTCAACAACAACATGATGCCCTCCGTCGCGTCCTTCCTCACCAATTTCAAAGGGCTGAACGGCAACAAGAAAAAATACATCGCGTTCGGCTCGTACGGCTGGGGCGGACAATCCCCCGATCAGGTGTACGAGGCGCTCAAAAGCCCCAAATGCGAGGCGCTGATGCCCGCGGTCAAAATCGCGTACAAGCCCTCCGCGGAACAGCTCGAAAAGATCGCCGCCGACGTTTCGGAAGCATTGAAAAACGAATAAATTTTCCCGCGATACGCGAAGGCGGCGGGCGCAACGCATGCGCCCGCCGCCTTTTTATTGATCGCCGCGCGGCATGCCGCCGCGCGGTCCTCATTTTTCGTATACCTCTTTCCTGAGTACGCCTATATAAGGCAGTTGGCGGTATCTTTCCGCATAGTCCAGCCCGTACCCGACGACGAACGCGTCTTCGATCTCGTAGCCGACGTAATCCGCCTCTACGGGCGCCGTGCGGCGCGCCTTTTTATCGAGAAAAGCGCAGATCTTTACGGAAGCCGCCCCGCGCGAAGAAAACAATTCTTTCAGCGCGCACAGAGAATTGCCCGTATCGATAATGTCCTCCACGAGGACGACGTGCCGCCCCGAAACGTCCTGCCCGACCTCCTTTTCGATCTTCACCCGTCCCGATGACACCGACCCCGCGCCGTAAGAGGAAACGGCCATGAAATCGATGGAAAGGGGGATGCCCGCCGCGCGGATGAGGTCGGCAAAAAAGACGCACGCGCCCTTCAGAATGCAGACCATGAGGGGCGCCTCCCCTTCATAATCGCGCGCGATTTCCCCGCCCAGCTCCGCCACTCGGCGGGCGATCCGCTCTTCGGAAAACAAGATCTTTTCTACGTCTTTGTGCATTGCGCGTCCTCTCCTCTCTTGTATACGGTCAGCGTGAACATCCTTTCGGGGTCGGAAAATCCGCTCTCCGTTTTCTCTCCGCGCACTTTATCGGAGATCTCCTCCCCGCACACGGCGAAAACCTCCTTCCCTGCCGCAATAAGCGGATAAGAGCTCCTGTGCCGCGCGGGGATCTTTCTGTCTATAAAAAACTCTTTGAGTTTTTTCGTCCCGCCGCCGAATTTTTTGAACACGTCACCCTCCCGCCTCGGGCGGATGACGGCCCCGTCGGGGAGTTTCGCCCCGTCCAGATACAACGCCTTCCCCATGCTTTCGGCATGCACGCCGCGGCGGACGGTCAGAAGGCACTCTCCGCACACAAATTCCCCTTCCGAAAAGGGATATTCGTATTCGGGCGGGGGCAAAGGCCTGCATACCGCGACGCGGCCGTAATCGTTGAACGCCCTGAGGCCTCCGGGAAGGTCCGCTTCCGCGCCGCTCTCACCCCGCGCGAGCGCGCACAGCGCAAAAACGTGTTCTGCCGTATAGTCCTTCTCCACGCCGAAATACCGCATCGCCCGCACGCAGCAGCGCCTGAAAACGGGCGCGGGCGCGTCCGCGCGGATGAAAAATTCCTCTCCTTCCTCCACGTACCCGTCCGTCAGGGAATACAGAAAATCGTCGTCCTCGCGCGCGGCGCGGGAAAAAGCGTACACGTTTTTCTCGCAGAACGGGAACGCCTCTTTGGCGGGAGCCAGCACGCGGCGGCGCAGAAAATTGCGCACGTACGAGGTATCCGCATTGCTCTCGTCCTCCCGCCAGGGAATGCCCCGCGCCGAAAGATACGCCGCAAGTTCCCCTTTCGGACAGGACAGAAGGGGGCGGACGATGCCCCTTTCGCCTTGCACGGGCACAAAAGCGCGGATACCGCCCGCGCCCGTGAGCGACGCGCCGCGGAACAGATTGAAAAGGACGCTCTCGGCATTGTCGCCCGCGTGGTGCGCCGTGGCGACGAGGTCGACGATGCCGTCTTCGATCAATCTGCGGAACACCCCGTAGCGGTATGCGCGCGCCGCCTCTTCCACCCCTGTTTTTTCGCGCGCGGCGATCGCGGGGACATCCGCCTCGTACAGGCGAAGCGGAACGCCCGCGCGGGCGCACAAATCCCGAACGAACGCCGCGTCTGCGCGGCTGCTTTCCCCGCGGATGCCGTGCTCTACATGCACGGCGGAAAGGGCAATATCCAGTTTTTCCGCCTGTTCGCAAAAGAGCGTGAACAGCGCCACGGAATCGCACCCGCCCGACAGGGCGACTGCGACCCGTTTGTGCGCGTACGGCGCGAAAGAGATCTCGATCATATCTCCATTATACCCCAAAACGCGCGGGAATGCAATCAACAAAACCATCGGTTGACCACGGCGGTTTATTTCCGCCAAAGCGCAAAAAAGTCCCGCGGCGGCGCAGTTTGCGCCGCCGCGGGACGGGCTGTTTTCTCGCATTGCGGGAGATGGTCATTCTTTTTTCCCGAATTTTTCCCGAAGGTATCGCACGCTCCTTTTGACCGTGGCGCGCGTTCCGTTCCGCCCCCAGAACAGGGCGGCGCGGCGCAAGAGCCCCGCGCGGGGCGGAGGCGGGGGCGCAAAGCGGTATGCTCGCTCATAAAAGTCAAAAATGTTTTCCAGACAGGCGCGAAGATCGCCCGACGGCGGCTCTTCGGCAGCCGCCCCCTCCGTTTGCGAAAAGAAAGCCGTCCATGCCGCGCACACGTCCTCGGACGCGAGCTTCTTGGCCGTTTCCGTCGCCCCGCGCGAAGCGCGGGCGTATGCGGCGGGATCGGTCAAGAGCCTGACGATCGCCGCAGCCGCCGCGGCGACGTCTTCCTGTCCCACCGCGACGCACCCCTCGTTCCCCTTCATCGTTTCGAGATAAGGCATTTCATAGGCGACGGCGGGCATGCCGAAACTCATCGCCTCGCAGAGCACCATCCCCCACACTTCGAACAGCGACGTCATGAGCAAAACGCCGCCGTGCTCGTAATATTTCCGGGGATCTTTCACGAACCCGCACAAGCGAATATGATCGCCCAAACCGCTCTCCGCCGCAAACGCGGCGATGCGGGCATTCTCCTCTTTGCTTTCCGCCGTGCCGAGAAGAAACAGCCGCGCGTCCGGTACGCGGCGGACGACCTCGCGCATGATCAGGATGGCATGCTCCGGGCGCTTCTGGCGGGACTCCAGCCTCCCCACCCACAGCACGTCGTGCGGCGGCACGCCGACCTTTCTCTCCGAAACGGGATATGTAAAGGGATTGGGGATATAGCGCGCGTTCACCCCGAAGGGGCGCAGGAAAGCCGCGTCGCTCTTCACGATGGTCTGCACGCCGTCGGCAAGCCGCAGGATATACGGTTTTTCCGCAAACGAACGGCGCTCCTCTTCCCGCAGAAGGGGCAGAGCCAAGAGCTCGTGTAAAGACGCATATACCCTGACGCCCGCAGATTTGGCGATCAGCATATCGTAGAGAAACCAGGGCGAACAGGTAGACTGATAAAGGAGCGCGTCCACGCCGTGCTTTTTCAGCGCCGACAGGAGAGCGCGCCCGTGCACGGGATATTTTTCCTTTTGAATGAAATAAGACGAGGGCAGAACGACCTTTTCGCACTCGGGCGGGACGGGATAATCGTGCTCCGTCGCCTGTTCGAGCAAGAGCACCGTTTTATAGCCGCGCGCGAGAAAGAGCGGGATGAGCGCGGAGAGCACCCGCTCCACGCCGCCGTTATACAGCCTGTGATAGAAAAAACCGACCGTGCGCACGGGACGGGCCGCCGCGCGCAGGCACGCCGCCCCCTGCGCGAGGCGCGCCACGCGGTAACTCTTTTCCGAGCCGAACCGAGCCGCGATGCCCAACGCCACCCGCCGGGGCGTATACGCCTCTGAAAGGAGATCGAACACGGCGGGACCGATCTCTTCTCGGCACTCGTTGACGAATTTCCACAAAAGAGAGCCGAACAGCTCGCCCTCCCAATACCGCAGCGCCTTGCGGTAAACGCCGTCTTTCGGTCTTTCGCCGTCCAGAAACGCGCGCAGCATATCCGTGACCGTCTTGTATCCGAGGTTTATGCGGTAATTTTCGACAGACTCCCACCTGTCCACCCCCGAAACGCCCTCTCCGAAATGGTAATGGACGAGCCGTTCGCTCATGCCGAAATACCGCCGCGCATAATAAGCCGCCATGAAATAAATGGCGAAATCTTCCTGCATGACGCACCAGACCTCGGGGATATGCGCCGCCGCCCGTTTTAAGAGCTCCGCACGGAAAATTTTGTTCCACAAATTCCAGCCGCATCGGCCCTCCCCGGGCGAAAAACAGGCACAGAATACCTCTTTGCCCGTCAGATACCCCCTGTGTTCGGACGCGATCCGTTCGACGTTTCTTCGCCGCCATTCCGCCACGTCGCCCCGATAATGGAAAGATGTGCCGAACTGCACGATGTCCGCGCCCGTTTTTTCGATCGCGCGGGCAGCCTCTTCGCAGGCGTTTTTTTCCAGCGTGTCGTCGCTGTCCAAAAACATGAGGTACTGCCCTTGCGCCTCTTCGATCAGCCGCTTGCGCGCTACGAGCGTGCCCCTGTTTTTTTCGAAGGTCACCGCACGGATGCGCCCGTCCCTTTTGAGCCACTTTGCAAGCTCTTCCTTCGTCTCTCGATCGGAACCGTCGTCCACGCAGACGATCTCAATGTCCTTGCGCGTCTGCGAAAGGACCGAACGAAGGCAGGCGCCGAGCGTTTTTGCCGTATTGAACACGGGGATCAGAACGGAAACTTTGATCAATTTTTCCTCCTTGCCGCAGGAATCAATTTGCGCTCTTCTTTCGTATCCGTTCGTTTTTTATTATTATATCACATTTTTAATCTGCCGTAAACCGCCGCGAAGAATTTTTTTATTTTCGCGCATTTTATAAAAAAAATGTCGAAATCGGTCGGTTTTTCCGCAAAAATATGCGCGAAATACCGATTTATCTGATTTTATAAAACAGAAAAGGCAGGCGCACGGCGGCGCACCTGCCTTTCGACAAAATATGTGCAATTTCAGTATAATTTTTGCGCTACGGGCAAAAAGGCGCGCCTTTGCGCGCGCAGGGCGAGCGGCAGAAATTTCGGCCGCCGCAACCCGTATACGGACTGACCGAACCCGAAAACCCGCGCAAACAGGCAGGCGAGCGCCATCCAGGGAAACATGGAAAAGCCGAAGATCTCCGCGCCGAGGAAGACGGGCGCGATCAGCGTGCGCGTGGACGCGCCGAACACGGCGGCATACCCGAGCGCGGCGGCGAATTCGGGCGGAATGCCGAGCGCGGACGAGAGCGCCGCGCCGAGCGTTGCGCCTGCGGCAAACATCGTCGTCACTTCGCCGCCGATGAACCCCGCGCCCAACGTCGCCGCGGTAAAGAGGATCTTCAGGATCCAGTCATAGGCGTACAGCTGCCCGCCACCCTCGGCGTCGGAGATGAGTTCTGTGCCCAGCCCCGAATATCTCCCGCCGTGCGCGAGATACAGAAGACAGGCGAGGAGAACCCCCGCCGCCGCGACGCGCACGAACGGATTTCTGACCGAATCGGCAAAAAAGCGGCCGAACAATTTGCGGCAGAGCGAAAAACACAGCCCCGCCAACCCGCAAAGCGCGCCGAGCGCGATCGTTTTCGGCAAGAGCGTCCATTCGAAAACGAGCATTTCCGCTCTGCCCGCATGCGGCGCGGCGCCGATCAGCCGGGCGGCAAAACATGCCGAAAAAGACGCCAACAGCGAAGGCAGCCACAGCTGCGGGCGCAGTTTTCCGCAAAAAGTGACTTCCAGCGCGAAGAAAAAAGCGGCGAGCGGAGTCATGAACAGCGCGGAAAAGCCCGCCGCCATGCCCGCAACGAGCAGCACCCTGTCCGCCCCCGCGACGGGGACGCTTTTACCCACGCTTCCGCCGATCGCCGCGCCGATCTGTACGGCGGCGCCTTCTCTGCCGACGCTTGCGCACAACAAATGTGCGCTCCATGTGCCCGCAAACTGAAAAGCGACCGTACGCAGTCCGACGCCGCGGCCTTTCCCGTTCGCCGCGGCAAATACCGCACCCATCCCCTGTCTGCCGTCTCCGAAAAGGCGGAAAATCGCCGCAGTAAAAAGTCCCGCAAGGGGCATGAACCATACGTTCACGGAAAAATTGGCGCGCGCATACGGCACGATCTTATCCAAAACCGCACCGAAAACGCCGCACACCGCGCCCGCCCCCAATCCCACGAACAGGGAAAGCGCGACAAACGCGAGATTTTGTTTGAAAAGTACACTCTTCAAATCGTTATGCCTCCTCGGCGCTCTCTTTCGGTGCGCACAATGAAGCGAACCGCGCCCCGCAGTAATCCGCAAGACCGTTCGGGGACAGCTTCATCTGACACCCGCGCCTGCCCGCGCTCACGTAAATATCGGAAAAGGCCTGCGCACTCTCGTCGATGAACGTGCGGAAACGCTTTTTCATGCCGACGGGAGAACAGCCGCCGTGCACGTAACCCGTAAGCGGCTCCAGTTCGCGCTGGCGGATCATGGCGACGGACTTTGCGCCCGCCGCCTTTGCCGCCCTTTTCAAGTCCAGAGAAGCGCAGACGGGCACGCAGAAGACGAGATGTTCGCCCTTGTCCGACACGGTGACGAGCGTCTTGAACACAGCCGCCGCGTCCTCATCCAGTTCTCGCGCGACGAGCTCGCCGTCCGTCACTTCGGGCGGATACGAAAAGCTCTCGTACGGGATCTTTTTTGCGTCCAAAAGGCGCATCGCATTCGTTTTGATCATATCTTATTTTCTCCGTTTTTCCGAAAACGATTATAGCACGCAAAAAAAATTAAGGCAACCGATACGAAGCGGCAAAAGATTCAGAAAAATTTTTCCCAAAATATTTTTCCTGCCGAAACGCATTGACAACTCGACTCTGAATTGTTATGATATTAGCCGTCGCCCTGCGGGCGATCTTTTTATGCTCTTACGAAGGACTGATAGAATATGAAAGCATTAGAGCTCGGAAGCAACAGAGTTTTTTCCACCGTACTCAAACTGACCCTGCCCGCCATGCTGGCGCAGTTCATCAACGTGCTGTATTCGATCGTGGACAGGATGTACGTGGGCAACATCCCCGAAGTCGGCGACCTGGCCCTCGCGGGCGTGGGCGTATGCGCCCCCATTTCGACGCTTATCACCTCGTTCTCTTACCTGGTCGGCATGGGCGGTGCGCCCCTCTTTGCCATGTCGCTCGGCGAAGGACGGCAGGATAATGCCAAAAAGATCCTGGCAAACGCATTTTTTGCCCTGATCGGCATTTCCGTCATTGTTTCCGCCGTCATGCTCTCGCTCACCCGCCCCATCCTGATGACGTTCGGCGCGAGCGAAGCGACGTACGTCTATGCGAAACGCTATTTCATCGTGTGCGCGGCGGGCGCGATATTCCCCATCGTCGCGACGGGGCTCAACCAATTCATCATCGCGCAGGGCTATTCGGGCATCGGCATGGCGACCATCGCCATCGGCGCCGTCGCCAACATCGCGCTGGACCCCCTGTTCATCTTCGTCTTTCACCTCGACGCGATGGGCGCGGCGATCGCGACCGTGTTTTCACAATTTTTATCGTTTGCGTTCGTGCTCCTTTTTTTGCGGCTGAAACAGACGAAAGTGCGGCTGAGTCTGCGCGGCTTTTCGGGCAGGATCATCGCAAAGACGCTCAAACTCGGGCTTTCTCCCTTTCTGATCATGGCGACGGACAGCCTGATCATCATCGTTTCCAACGCGATGCTGCAAAAATACGGCGGCGCGGACGGGGACATGTGGATCACCGTTTCCACCGTCGTGCAGGCGTTTTTCTCGCTGATCACAATGCCCATGCTCGGCATTTCGACAGGGTCTCAGCCCGTGCTCAGTTTCAACTACGGCGCCAAAAACGAAGCGCTCATCAAGAAGGCGGTCAAGATCATTTTAAGTATGTGCATCGTGTTTACCGTCGTCATGTTCGCGCTGTCCTTTGCCGTCGCGGCCCCCTTCGTCTCCCTGTTCACGAAAGACCCCGAGATCGCGCGGCACAGCGTTTGGGGCATCCGCGTGTTCATGATCGGCGTCATCCCGCTCGCATTCCAATATGCGCTCGTCGACAGCCTGACCGCGCTCGGCCAGCCGCAGTATTCGGTCGTCCTCTCCCTGTTCCGGAAGCTGGTCGTCTTTCTCGGCTGCACCCTGCTTTTGCCCGTATTTTTCGGCGCACGGTCCATCTTCTTTGCGGAACCGGCCTCTGACGTCCTTTCGGCGATCGTCAGCACGGCGGTTTTCCTGATCGTTTTCCCCAAGATCCTCAAAAAAAGGCTTGCCCAGGGAGACGCGGCGCTGCTCGGCACGTAAAATCGCAATTTTCCCGCGATTTTCGAAACAAAACAGTGTGACTTTCACAAATATTGATAACTATGATAAACTTTTCGACTAATTGAACATTATCGGGCTTTCTGTTGCAATTCGGTCATATTTATGATATAATCAAATTGAAAGCAAAGGAAATGCCCTTTGCTTTGCATTAAAAACAGGAGGTCTACGGTCATGAAAAAGACGGTCAAAGGCGTGGTTTACGATACGGAAGAAATGAAGGTCGTAAAAAAGGTCTCTCACGGCGAATACGGCGATCCCGCAGGATATGAAGAGACGCTGTACGTTGCGGAAAACGGGAATCATTTTCTGTATACGAACGGCGGCGAGGCTTCTCCCTATACCGCTGAAAAACTGACGTCCCTTTCCAAGGCGAAAGTTGCCGCATGGGAAAAAGAAAACGCATAACGAGAGCGCGTGTTATACGCGCCCTTTTTCTTTACTTTTGAAAAATTATATCCCTCAAAAACACAGAGAGCCGCCCACATGAGCGGCTCTCTGTGTTTTTAAATGATCTTTGCGCTTTATCCGAGAAAATAAACTTTCCTCTCGGAAGAGACGATCTTTCTCCAAAGTTCGGACAGGCGCACGTCGGTAAAGCGCGAAGCGCGCTCCTTTTCCTCCGCAAGCGTGACGGGACGGGAAAAATCTGCCCACGTGTCGACGTAATGTGCGCACAGCCTTTCGGGGTTATCGTATAAAAACACGGCGTTGTCATAGAGAAAGGGCTTGACGAGGCGCAGAAAGGGCGTCCACGCCGCCTCTTCCTCGAAAGTGCCGACAAGCGACAGAAAGCGCTTTCTCTCTTTCTTTTTGATGTAGGTCATAAATGAAAACACGATCTCGTCTCCGAGCACGGAATAAGAGCCGTCGACCGAATAAAAATGAAAGCCGTTCTTGTCGAAAAAGCGCAAAAACGCGGCGTCCATGCCGTCGAACAGCCCGCTTTTCAGCCAATACGCCGCGGCTTTCATTTCGTCGTCGGCGCCCTCGATATGATAGGTGACGAGCGCCTGCAATTCTCTGCCCCTGCCGCGGCGGACCACATGTTTGCCGCGTTCGTCCTTTTCCGTTTTATATTCGCAGAAAAAGCGCGAGAGCGGGATCCTGCCGAACGTTGAACGAATTATTTGCACGTCTTTTTCCGAAAAGGCGCCTGCGAGGAAGAGTGTCATGCCGTCCGTGAACAGGCTCTCCCTGGCTTCGGAGATCTCTTCTTTCGTAAAAGCGTCGAGATCTTCCGGCTCGCCCAGCACGGATTTTGTGAAACGCTTGTCGTACCATGCCTCCCGCAGGATGTCCGCCGTGCGGTTGTCGTAAAACGCGTATTCGAAGATCTCATTTTCGATCACCCCGAGCACCGACTCCTCCTCTTCCTCCCCGTATTCTTTCTGCGTGAGCATGGAAAAGAGCAGCCCCAGCTGGTCCGAAAGAACTTCTTTGCGGCAGACAAAATTGAAGCACATGTAATTTTTGGTCGTATACCCCATGATCTCGGACCCGCGCGAAGTCATTTCGGCGTTGATGTCCGCCGCCCGCCTTTCGCCCGCGCGTTCGAAAAAGAGATGTTCGACGCAGTGGTACGCGCCCGCGCGCCTTTCGGGGACAAAAGGCAGCACGACGGAAAACGCCGCCGTATTCAGCGCGGGCGCGCAAAACGAGATCATCGACGCGCCGTTATCCAGTTTTTCCGTCCTTTCTCCGCCTTTTATAACATCCATCTTCCTTCTCTCCCGTCCGTATTTTCTGCGCCATTTTATCATAATCGTGCCGTGCTGTCAATGTAAAGCCGCCGCACGCCCGAAAAAAGATGCGGCGCGGACGCATCGGCCGCAAAATTAACATTTTCGACATATTTCCACAAAAAAAGACGGATATTTCCGTCTTTTTACAATTTTTATACGATTTTTGTACAAGTTTATCCACAAACTTTTCGAAAATTGTGGGTAATTATCCCCTTCGCGCCTCGCGCTCCGCGATTTTTTCCGCGACTTCCGCGAGCGACGCGGCCTCTTCGGCGAACGGCAAGCCCGCGATCTTTCCCCGTTCGTCCGTCCCGTACCCCGTGAGGACGAGAAACCCGGCCTTCATCCCCGCGTTCGCGCCGAAGAGCATGTCCGCCGCCTTGTCGCCGACGGCGTAAGACGCGCAAAGGTCGATCCCCAGATCGCGCGCCGCCGCCTCCGCCATGACCGTTTTCGGCTTGCGGCAGGCGCAGTCGGCAGCATAGGCGGGCACGCTTCCCCCGGGGAAGTGCGGACAGTAATACATGCCGTCTACGGGTGCGCCCGCCTCCCGCATGAGCGCGCAAAAGCGTTCGTTGACGCGGCGCACGTCGTCTTCTGTCATCATGCCGCGCGCGACGCCCGATTGATTGCTGACGACGACGATGAGAAACCCCGCCTCGCGCAAAGCGCGTACGCACTCTGCGGCGCCCGCAAGAAGGGTCACGCCGTCCGGGTCCTTCAGATAATGCCTGTCCTCGATCAGCGTGCCGTCGCGGTCGAAAAAGACCGCCTTTTTATCTCTTTTCATACGAATCTTTGATCTTGTTGATGATGGAAGTGGTAGAAAGCCCCTCTTCCAGCTCCATGAAGACGACCCTGCCGCCGTACGACTCGACAAAGCGCTGCCCGGCGACGGGCTGTTTGGCCTCCCAATCCCTGCCCTTGACGAGAACGTCGGGGCGAAGGGCTCGGACGAGCGTTTCGGGCGTATCCTCGCCGAAAATGATCACATAATCCACCGATTTGAGGCCCAAAAGGAGAGCCGCGCGGTCGCTTTCGCCGATGACGGGCCGTTTATCCCCCTTGATGCGCCGCACCGACGCGTCGCTGTTCAATCCGACGACGAGAACGTCTCCGAGTTCCCGCGCGCGGCGGAAAGAAGAGATATGCCCCGCATGCAGAATATCGAAACACCCGTTGGTGAACACGATCCGCTTGCCCTGAGAACGCAAACCGTCGGCAAGCAGCGCCGCGTCCTTTTCGGGAACGGTGACTTTGCCCGCAAGCGACGTGCCGACAAGCTCCGCCCGGCTCGCCGTCGCCGTGCCGAATTTCGAAACGACTACCGACGCCGCGCGGTTTGCCATCTTACAGCAATCGGAAAGGGGCAGCCCCGCCGCCATGCCGAGCGCGACGACGGACGCCACCGTGTCTCCCGCGCCCGTCACGTCGACGACCTCTTTGGCGAGAGCGGGATAATCCTCTTTTTGCCCGCTTTCGCCGGGGATGAGAGACATCCCCTTTTCCGAACGGGTGACGAGGATGCGCGAAATGCCGCTCTCTTGCCTCACTTTTTCCGCCGCCGCGAAGATCTCCTCTTCACACGAGACGGGCATACCGCTCGCGGCGGAAAGCTCCTTTATATTCGGCGTACAAATATCTGCGCCGCAATAGCGGCCGAAGTCTGTGCCCTTCGCGTCTACGACCGTCAAAATCCCGCGCTTTTTTGCTTCCTGCACGAAAAACTGTGCGCATTCGCGCGTGAAAAATCCCTTTCCGTAATCGGATAAAAGGACGACGTCTATGCCCGCAAACAGAGCCTCTTCCCTCTCGCGAAAATCGTTCAGGCATGCCGCCGAGGGCGGCCCCGCCTTTTCCTTGTCGAAGCGCAGAAACTGCTGATTTTCGGAAACGACGCGCGTCTTTACGGTCGTGGGGCGCCCCTCCTCGCGCAGAAGAAACGAAGTATCCGCCCCGCGCCCGCGCAAAATGCCGCACAGCGTTCTGCCCGCATCGTCTTCGCCCACGTACCCCGCCGCGCGCGCCCTGCCGCCCAGCGCGAGCACGTTGTTGATGACGTTGCCCGCCCCGCCCGGCACTTCGCGTTCGGAACACACCTCGATGACGGGAACGGGCGCCTCGGGCGAGATGCGCCGCACTTCGCCCTCGATGTAGCGGTCCAGCATGAAATCTCCCGCCACGAGCACCGTTTTCCCTTCAAGTTTTTCCCAGATATCGTTGTCCATTTTCCTTCCTCACTGTTTTTTCGGATAGAGAAGCATCAGCCTTTCCAGCCCTCTCCATACGTCGCCCGCGCTCAGGCGCGCCAGGCAAAGCCCGCCTTTCGGGCACTGCTCTTTGAGAAAATACGGGCAGGGACTGCAATTCATGACCTTGCGCACCGACAGATGCACCCGCCCGGGCGCGGACCACTCGTTTTCGTCCGACATCCCGTCTATCGAGAGGGTGGGCACCCCCTGCATGCAGGCGATGTGCTTGGGCCCGCTGTTGTTGCCGATAAAATAGTCCACACCCTTCACGAGCGCGCAGAATTCAAGGAGAGACTGTTCCCCCGCCACCGAAACGATGCGGGAAGAACCGCCGACCCCTTCCAATATCTTTTCGTTGATCTCCTTTTCCCCTTTGCCGCCGAAAAGGACGATGCCTGCGTCCGTCTTTTCGAGGATGATCCTGCACAGCCGCGCGAACTTGACCGCGCCCCATTGGCGGAAATCGCTCCCCGCCCCGGCGTGGATGCCTATGACCAAAGGCGCCGAAAACTGCGGTACGTCCGCCGCAAAACGGCGCATTTTCTCTTCCGTTTCGGGCGGGACCGCGATCGGACGGTCGAGACCGTTTTCCCCCTCCAGCCTTTTGGCTAGGGCGAGAAGCTGATCGCGCATGCTCCATTTGGGGTCGCGGAAACGGGAATCTTCGCACGCGGGCACGGGCAACGCCACGGGGCCGCGGTCCGCCTGCGTGCTGTACGCAAGGCAGTATTTTGCGGCGGCCGCCGCGATCGGAAGCGTCTCTTCATGCCGGCGAAGATGCACGGAAAGATCGTAATTTTCCCCTTTCAGGACGGGCAAAAGCTCTCTGAGCGCACGCTCGTCCGCCGAAACGCCGTCCTGCGAGCGCTGCGTGAAATATTCGTACGTGTAAACCTTGCCGATCTCCGGCTGCGCCTCCCACAGGCTTTTCGACCAGGGTGCGCACAGCATATCGATGCGCGCCTTAGGAAAGAGCGCGCGGATCTTGCGCACCGCGGGCAGCGCGATCACGTTGTCGCCGATGTGGTCGAGTTTGACGAGCAAAATCTTTCCGATCAGGTTGTCCGCCGCGGTCGGGCTGCCCGTCAGCATGGCGCGGGGAGGATATACGTCGGGAGAGGGCGTATTTTCATAGGAATCGAGGTTGACGTTGAAATACTCGTCGCCGAGGCTGAACGCCGCGCCCAGCTCTTTCCATGCAAATTTCTCCCCTTCCGACTCCCCGTCCGAACGGCGGCTCGCCTTCTCTTTGTGCAGCAGTTTCACGTCGGGCAGGTATATGTTCCGGTACCCCGCCCTGCGCAGGCGGATGCCGAAATCGGCGTCGTTGGAGACGACGGCAAACTTTTCGTCAAAGCCGCCGACCTTTTCAAACTTTTCGCGCGAGACCATCACGCACGCACCCGTGACGAACGTGCATTCCCTGCGGTAGTGCAGAAAATCGTGATAGACGCGGCTGTCGGCGCTGCCGAACTGATACCAGTGCTTGGCACCGCCGCCGTTGGCGGCGAGAAACGCGCCCGCGTGCTGCACCTTTCCGTCGGGATAAAGAAGGAGCGCGCCCGCCTCGCCGACGTCCTCCCTCTGCGCCTCGGACAAAAGTTCGCCCATCCAGCCGCGGGAGATCACTTCGGTATCGTCGTTGAGGAACAGAAGATATTCCCCCTTCGCCTCTTTCGCGGCGAGGTTGTTGAGCCTTGCCCAGTTGAACGGTTCGGGCACGTACAGAATGCGGCAATCCAGATTTTTCAGCCGCTTCTGCCCGTAAGCGGGCGGACGGCGGGAATTGTCTATGACCAGGATCTCGTAATTTTTATAATCGGTGCGGCGCCGCACGGACGCGATGCATTTTTCTATATATTTTTTCGAATAGCAGGTCGGAATGATCACGGACACGAGCGGTTCGCCCTTTACGGGATAACGCGCACAGGGGTTCCCGAACGAATTTTTTCCCGGAACGGCCCCTTCGCCCCGCCGCGCGAGCGCGCGGGCGCGGACGTCGTCTTCGCCCTTCCGCTCCCCGTCCGACTCGGGAGCGAGGTGGAAAAGGGGCGCCTGTACCGAACGGATCTCCCCTTTTTCGGACAGTCTCAGCAGCATTGCGTACAAAAACAGCGGATACGTCTCTGCCGTTTCGGGTTCTATCCGCTGCGTGCGGGCGGCGAACGCGCCGCACACGTAATCGCAGGCGGCAAAGAGATCGGGCGACCAGCCGGGTTTGAAATACGGATCGGCGTATTCCCCTTTTAAGATCCGATCGTGATCGCAGTATACGGCGGCGGGCATGTCTCCCGCCCTTGCGATTTCGAGCGCGATCTCGAACAGCGTTTCCCGCTCCAGCCTGTCCCCCTCGCGCACGGTGACGGTATAGTCGCCAGAAAGTCGGGCATATGCCGACGCAAGGCTGTCCGCGCGGGCAAACCCGTCGGGAAAGGCGGGCGCCGCCGCACCGGGCGCGGGACACAGGACGATCTCTTCAGGCGGCAGGATCTGATCTTGCAGATCGCATAAAAGGGCGGTGAGGGCTTCTCCCCCCTCCGTGACCGCCGCGACGACGGAAAAAGTGACTTTCGGCAAATTGACCGCCGCGCTTTTCAGTTCGCCCAGCTCGTGCATGGACGGCACGCATGCGGCGCGGATGTTCCGATAAGTGAGCGGCGCCTCGCCCGGGTCTCCCCCCGCGATCTTCAAGAGCGCCGAACGGAACACGTGCCCTTTGTTCTTTTTGACAAACTGCCCCGTGCGGCGGCAAAGCTGTGCCCAGCCGCGCGGGGTCTTCAGATTGATCCCTTTATTTTTGCAGAAATCGCGTATCGTGCCCATCCGGTGCGCCTCCTTCAGCGGCGCTCGGCGGCGCCGAAAAACTTCGCCTCGAGCATGGCGCAGAGCGCGTGATAGAGCGGAAGATGATATTCCTGGATCCGGCCCGTATCGTCAGCGGGAACGCGGACGGCGATCTGCGCCAGCTTTGCGCTTTCCCCGCCCGAACGGCCTGTCAGAACGGCGGCCGAAACGCCCATTGCCCGCGCGACGGCGAGCGCGTTGAGAATGTTTTTCGAGTTTCCGCTCGTGGTGATCGCCAGAAACACGTCCCCTTCGTGCGCATAACCCGAAAGCAACTGCGCAAACGCCATGGAAGGGTCCGAATCGTTGGAAAAAGCGCTCGTAAACGCGGGCATTGACGTGAGCGGAAGGGCGGGAAGGCACCCTTCGAGCTTTCCGGCGATCGCAGCGCCCCGTTCTCCGAACATTTCCGCAAGCGACGACGCGAGCCGCGCGTCCGGCGGACGTTTCACGCAGAAAGATTTCATAAGTTCCGCAACGATATGCTCGGAATCGGACGCACTGCCGCCGTTGCCCGCCACGAGCAGCTTTCCGCCCCTCTCATAGGCGCACACGCAGGCGCGGTAGAGCGCGGCGAAATCTTCGCGGCAGCTATTCAGTTCGCCGAAGCGGAAAAACAGCTCTTCCTCGATCGCTTCGGGCGTATGGTCAGCGTTTTTCATGCACTCTCCCTGCCGCCGCGCAAAAAAATGCGAGACGGAAACATTTCTTATTTTAATATTGTAGCACAGTCTCTCCGAAAAAGCAATGTTTCTCCCGAAATTCGGATATGCCCGCAAGCGCGTTTTCGGCAAATCGCCGCAAAATCAACGCAAAACACACATTTTTCGTCGGCGGCACGCCCGTCAAGCCTGCGACAGGAAAAGCTCCGCCGCGGCGTTCCCTTTTTTATAGGAACAGTAACTGACGATCTCGGGCGCGGAAAAATCGAGCAGCCGCACCGTTTCGAGCGCACCGCATCCGATCTCCTTTTCCGCCATTTTGCGGGGGAGAAAACTGTATCCCAGCCCGTCTTTGAGATAGTCCACGACCTTGCTGCTGTTGTCGATCTCGAACCCGAAAGCGTGGCGCGGCGGAAAGAGCGAACGCACGAATTCCCCCGCGTCGCCGAACGCAAAGTTGCACATCAGATAGCGCGACGCGATGAGCTGCTCTTTGGTGATGCCGCCCCTGTATTCGTTTGCCGAAGGACTTGTCAGGAGCACCAGCTCGTCGGCGGAGAACTTTTTCGAGACGAACCCCGTCTTTTTCAGAGGGATATACGAAAAAGCGACGTCGACGACCTCGTCCTGCAGCATCCGCAAAAGATCTGCCGAATGACCGAGGACGACTTTGACGGACACGTCGGGATGGTCTCTGTAAAACCCGCTGATGATCGGATACAGATCGCTCTCGTATACGGCGTTGATGGTGCCGATGCGAAGTTTTTTCCCGTAACGCGCCGCCGCGTTGACCTGCTGGATAAACGTCTCTTCCAGCTCGACGATGCGCAGCGCGTAGCCGAGGAAGAGCTCACCCTCTTCGGTCAGCTCTACGCCGCCCTGTCTTCGCACGAACAATTTTTTGCCCGTTTCGTTTTCCAGTTCGCAGATACGATTCGTGACGGTGGACTGCGCGACGTACATCCGTTCCGCCGTCCGCGTAAAATTTTTCATCTTTGAAAGCATGATAAACGTCTTGATCGATTCGGTATTCATCCTCTGTCTCCTCTGCGCGGCGGCGCAATATGATTCGTTTTTCCGATGAAAGCGATTAAAATTATCTATTTTATAAATCGTTTACAAATTATAGCATATGTGATATAATGCTGTCAATTCCAAATTTAAAAAATTCAGAAAGGAGATGGCATACACATGGGAATGACAATGTCGCAAAAGATCCTCGCGGCGCACGCGGGGCTCGAAAGCGTTAAGGCGGGACAGCTGATCAATGCGGAACTCGACATGGTTCTGGGCAACGACATCACCTCTCCCGTCGCCGTAAAGGAGTTTGAAAAGGCGGGCTTTGCCTGCATCCAATGCCCCGAGCGGGTGAGCATGGTGATGGACCACTTTACCCCGAACAAAGACATCAAGGCAGCCGAACAGGTGAAAACGGTGCGCACTTTCGCCAATAAATACGGCGTGGAAAACTTCTTCGACGTAGGGCGCATGGGCATCGAACACGCGCTTCTGCCCGAACAGGGTTTAGTCGGCGCGGGAGATCTCGTGATCGGCGCGGACAGCCACACCTGCACTTACGGCGCGCTGGGCGCCTTTTCTACGGGCGTCGGCTCGACGGACATGGCCGCCGGCATGATGAGCACCAAATGCTGGTTCAAAGTACCCTCCGCCATCAGATTCGTGCTGAAAAACAAGCCCGCAAAGTACATCTGCGGAAAAGACATCATCCTGCACATCATCGGGCTCATCGGCGTGGACGGTGCGCTGTATAAGTCGATGGAATTCGTCGGCGACGGCATACAGTATCTGTCTATCGACGACCGCTTCACCATCTGCAACATGGCGATCGAGGCGGGCGCGAAAAACGGCATCTTCCCCGTCGACGACGTGACGCGCGAATACCTGAACGGCCGCTTCAAGCGCGAGATTCGCGTGTTCGAGGCGGATGCGGACGCCGAATACGAGCGCACCATCGAAGTCGACCTTTCCAAGCTCGAGCCGACCGTCTCCTTCCCCCACCTGCCCGAAAACACCCGCACCCCCGCCGAATGGGGCGACGTGAAAATCGACCAGGTGGTCATCGGCTCCTGCACGAACGGGCACATTTCCGATTTGCGCATCGCGGCGGAAATCCTGCGCGGCAAAAAGGTCGCCAAGGGCGTGCGCTGCATCGTCATCCCCGCGACCAACACCATCTGGAAGCAGGCGATGCACGAGGGATTGTTCGACGTGTTCATCGACGCGGGCGCGGTCGTTTCCACCCCGACCTGCGGGCCCTGCCTCGGAGGACACATGGGCATCCTCGCCGCGGGCGAGAGAGCGGTCGCCACGACCAACCGCAACTTTGTCGGGCGCATGGGGCACGTGGACAGCGAAGTATACCTCGCTTCCCCCTACGTTGCGGCGGCGAGCGCCGTTGCCGGCAAGATCGCGACGCCTGACCAGATCTGATTCACGCAAATCTCGGCGGGCTGCCGCCTGTAACCTGTTGCCCGGCAAGCGTATCTCTGCTTTTGCCGCGGCAAAGCACTAAAATAATTGCTCGCGAGAGCAAAAATCGCACTTTTTGCGAGCGCACTCAATTTGCCAATGCTTTGGCTTTGGCGGAAAGAGTGAATGCGGCGATTGTTATAATAATAGAGCCGTAACAAATCGCCGCAGAGAGAAAACCGAATGACGCATACATTGCGCATTGGGTTTTCTCTGAAAATCAAGCGTTTTCTTTCATCTCTTTTGAAAGAAAACGCGCGAAGGAGAATGCTATGACTGTCAAAGGAACTGTTTTCAGATACAAGAGCGACGTGGATACGGACGTGATTATCCCCGCGCGCTATCTCAATACCACCTCCGAGGCGGAGCTCGCCTCCCACTGCATGGAGGACATCGACAAAGATTTCGTCAAAAAGGTGAAAAAGGGCGACATCATCGTGGCGGAAGACAA
>CALVMD010000017.1 GCA_944342025.1 uncultured Clostridia bacterium
TAACCAATGCATGGCTGGCAGGCCAACTAAAAAACGCATTTGCGTTACGCCAGTGAACAAGGGCTATGCCCGAAAAAAAACCACGTGCTTTGCACGTGGATGATTATTCATGCAAAAAATCAAAGAGGCGGTAATGTGGCGTTGCCGGGCTTTTAAGGCGGCTGTTTTTACCGGTCTTTGCGGGCGCGGCGATATGTGCATTTTACACGCGGCGGAAAAATATTAAAATGCATCGCGCATAAACTTTTTAAAAATGGTGTCGTGAGATTGCTTTTTTTGTCGAAATGTAGTAAAATATGAATATCGGGTAAAAGTGCGATGAAAATGCACCGTATCCGTCTGACGGGCGGCCGTTTTTTGCGGCGAATCGATTTTTTTCGACGGAAAGCCGGCCCGGCAAAAAAATAACAACGGGAGGGGAGAAAGTATTCTCCGAAAGGCAATGGCAGGATCAAGATGTCCGATATGCAATGCGGGAGCAGAAAATCAGGAAAGATCTGGAAACGGATATTATTGCAAAGCTTGCGGTGCGCATTATACGCTGGCCGCGTCTGAAATCGGTTCGTCTTTGGCGGACAAATATTTGGGAAATTCGGCGAAAAAATCGGCTGTGCGCCCGGATGTAAAGAGAGAAACGCCTCTCGACCTGTTGCCTTTAGACGAGCTGCTTGCCAAAGCGTACGCTTACGAACAGGGCGAGCAGGTCAATCTCGTGAAAGCGTTCGAATATTTCAAGGTAGCGGCGGAGCGCGGCGACGCTGACGCCATGTATAAAGTCGGCTACGATTACGAAACGGGCCGCGGCACGAAGCAGGACCGTGCAAGCGCACTGTTCTGGTACAGAGAGGGCGAAAAGAGCGGGAATCAGCGCTGTGCGCGTGTGATTGCCGAGCGGTTTTCCGATGCTGCGCCCGCGGCTGCCGCGCCTGCAGTTGCCGCGGCTGCCGCAAAAGATCTGTCCCGGGCGCCTTCGGCCCCTGCAGGTACAAATTATACGGGGCTTTCGCTGCCCGAACTTTGCGAAAGGCTTCTGCCTTCCGTCGTTCGGATTACCAATCCCGCGGGCAACAGCCAGGGGACGGGCTTTATCGTTTCTCAGGGCTTCATCATCACCAATGCGCACGTGGTCACGTATACCGATCCTTTGGGGATCAAAGGCATCGCGCCCGATGCGATCATCTCTTTCCATCCCGAAGTGAGCGGCAAAAAATACCGCGCCAAAGTCGTCGCGTACGAAGTGCAGCAGGACGTCGCGATCTTGCAGTGCGAAGTAAAAAACGATCTCGCGAGCCACAGCCTGCGGCTTGCGGACTCGGATCTTGCCAGAATCGGCGAGGACGTGTTCACGATCGGCAACGGTGAAGGCCTCGGCATCGCGTTCACAAAACTGTATATCTCTCAGAAGGCAGGGCTCAACGAGGCGCATTCCAAATTCGACGAAGTTTTACAGCTTTCGGGCGGGACCAATCACGGAAATTCCGGGGGGCCGGTCTTCAACATGCGCGGCGAAGTCGTCGGCGTCGTGACGTTCGGGCATCTCGAATATAACGGAAAGAAATTGCAGCTCGAAGAGTCGGACGGACAGGTGCGCATCGCGCAGACAAACGATTACGTCGTGGCGAACAATATGTCGTTCGCGATCACGAGCAATACCGTCCGCAGGCTGGCAAAGCGGATCGGATTGATTTTGTAAGGAGGTAATTATGGCCAACGTTACGGAGATCATCATTCAGGCGCCTTCGGATGACTGCATTCTTTGGGAATACGACCTTACGGGCGTAAAAAAGCTGAAAATTCAGGAAACGGGCACGCGCCGCGGCGTTCTGTGCGAATGCGATCCGCGCGGGAACATCACCGAGGTCCGTGCGCGCGATGTGAAACTCGACAAGAACAAAAAATACAGGCTGTTCGGACTCAGGAACGATTTTGCGAAAGTTTTTGCCGACGAGAACGAGTTCCGCGTCGTGACGGGGCCGCGCGTATTCGATTGGGACGGTCTGCGCTTTCAGGCGAAGCTCATTATTATCGGCACGCTCGACATGTCCGTGCAGAATCAGATACAGGTCGTCAAACAGTTCCGCGAAGAAGTGACGCCCGAATCGCCCGTCACAAGGCGCACGATCCGTCAGGAATTTTTCTGGAAGGCGATCGGTCCCGCGGTCGAAGAGGCCGTGTTCAAGGGATGCGACGGTGCGCTGAAATATCCGTTCACCGACAAACCCAACAAGGCGAGCGGGCAATTTTACGACAGCGTGAAAGTGGATTGGCACGTGACCGGGTTCGAGGTCAAGGGCGAAGAATTCGACGCGGCGTGCGCGGACAAAAAAGATGAGACCGAAACGCAGCGCGAGATCGACAAGAACAGGCGGACTGCGCGCGTGATCGACAGCGAGGCGGACATTCTCGAAAGCACCCGCCGCGCGACGAGGATCGCAAAAGACGTGCAGGACATCAAAGACGGGAATTAAGGAGGAACAGACGATATGGGGCTTTTCAAAAAGAAGAATAAGCTGGAAAATACAAAAGTCGCGGTCGAAAAGAATAATTTTCAGGGCTTCAGCAGGATGCTCGACCGCATGAACAATTATATGACCTCGGGAGAAGCGAACCTTTCCCCCGAAGACAGGGAACGCTGGGATAAACTTTTTTCCGTGCTCTATTACGAGTCTGAAGACGACTTCAACAAAGGCAAAAAACAGGGCGTCGATTATGTGGAAAAACTCACGGACGTATGGCGCGGGTTTATCGACAGCAACAACGTTCTGCCTCTTTTTAAAGCGCTGGAAGACATCCGGATCGATCTCACAAGGCGCGGCATGGGCGTCGGCGTGGGCGGCGAACAGTACGGCAAGAACGCCAAGATCAAGACACTGATGGATAAAGTGGAAGAGGAGATCTCCTCCTGCCGCCGCGAACAGGGCAGGATCGAGGCAGATATTAAGCGCAACGAAGAGGAGTATCGCCGCAAGGACGCGGAGTACGACGAATACCTCGACAGCGACAACGAGGAGCGCCTCGCCGACCTCGACGCGGATCTCAACGACCTCGAGGACGAGCGCCACGAATTGAGCAATCTTCTCAATCAGAGCAAGAACAAAGTCAGCAACTACAACAGTTTTCTTTTGGGCCTTCGCAGGATCATCGGCCAGGCCTCGCCGAAACGGTTGGAGCAGATCGCCTCTAAGATCACGGGGTACGATCTCAACGATCAGAGCCAGCTTGAAACGGTCATCAAGATTTTGCAGGAAAAAGACGTCCCCGTCGAGCGGGTGCAGGTCGGCAGGACGGATATTTCGCGCGGCAACGCGGGGCGCAGAGAGACCGAGCGCGTTCTCGATCCCAGGGCTGCGGCAAGGCGCGAAAAGCATCGCGAGCGCAAAGAGGCTTCCATGAACTCGGCTGCGGCGTCGTTCGGCGAAGCGGCAGAAACTCCTTCCTCCGAAGAAAAGGGAACGACCAATTAAAAAGAGAGGTACAGAAAAATGGCTAAAAAGACGGATATAGAAATCAAAATGGAACAGGAAGCTTGCGTCGACATCATCAGCGACGCGATCCGCGAGGTGCAGGCGCAGCTGGACGAGCTGAGCGATCTGGGCGTCGAGGCGCTCGAATCGGGAGATCAGGACACGATCGACGCTCTCCTCATGAACATCTGCTACGTCGACGGCGAGCTGACCAAACTCAAATCGCTGAAAGTCAACACGAAAATGCAGTTCATGACCAACCGCATCACGGAGATCATGGTCAACACGATGACCACGATGAGCAGGGCGGCAAGCAGCATCCAGCTTCCCAACTCCAAAAAGATGCTCAAGATCCAGCAGCAGCTCAACAAGAGCGCGATGGACACTAAACAGGCAAGACAGCAGATCGCGCGCATCACGAGCAGTACCAACCCCGCAAACAGGGCGGCGCTCACGTCCGATCAGAAGGCACAGGCAATGGCGCTCATCCAGGCGCGCCACGTCAGCAAGACGGGCGGCTTTGTCGGCGCGGACAGCAAGCTGTGGGACGAAGTGAAAGCGGAAAAGAATACGACCCTTTGATCGGGTGCGGGAAAGGCAATGAATTTTCGTTCATTGTCTTTGCGCATATTTACGGAGACAGAGCATGAACGTTTCTTTATACAGCAAAAGCTACAACGAGATCATAGACAGGATGAAGGGCGCCTATAACCGCGGAGAGAAAGAAGAGATGATCGAGCTTGCTTCGCAGGCCGCCGAGATCGCGAGAAAGATCCTCGCGTCGCCCGGCGTGGCATCGTCCGTGCTCGAATTTTACCGCAGAGAGCTGAAAACGCTGGCGGGCATCGTGTCGGGCAACAAGGTCAGGGTTCGCAACGACGCGGCAAAAACGGAGAGCCGTCCCGAAGAAAAGGCGGAAGAGCCGCAGCCGGAAGTTCCCGAGGTCTCTTTGGACGAGGCGATGGCAAAGCTCAATGAGCTGGTCGGACTGCAAGGCGTCAAAGAGCGGGTCAACGCCGTCATGAGTCAGCTCAGGCTGTATAAAGAGCGGGAAAAGCGCGGACTGCCCGTTCCGCCGATCAATTACCACATGGTCTTTACGGGCAACCCGGGCACGGGCAAGACGACGGTCGCGAGGCTGATCGCGCAGATGTACCGCGCTCTGGGCGTGGTCAAAAAGGGGCACCTCGTCGAAGTGTTCCGCAGGGATCTCGTGGCGGAATACGAAGGACAGACGGCGGTCAAAACGGCCAAAGTCATCGAATCGGCGATGGGCGGTATCCTCTTCATCGATGAGGCTTACGATCTGGTGCGCAAGGGCGGGAACGACCCGTTCGGCATGGAGGCGGTCAATACGCTTTTGCCCCTCATGGAGAACAAGCGCAGTGAATTTGTCGTCATCCTCGCGGGGTACAGCGACGAAATGTCGCAGTTTTTGGAGGCGAACCCCGGGTTCCATTCCAGGTTCAACACGATCATCGATTTCGAGGACTATTCGGAAGAAGATCTTTTGAAGATTTTTATGATCAACTGCAAGAAGAGCGGATACAATCTCACGCAGGAGGCGGGGGCGGCGCTGATGTCCCTTTTGGACGAGGTTTACGCCAACCGTACCGATCATTTTGCGAACGGGCGCCAGATGCGCAACATCTTGGAAGACATGATCTGCGCGCAGAGCATCCGCCTGAGCGAGAAGGGCAGAAGCCTGGACGAACTCAGCAACGAAGATCTGACTACGATGGACGCGTCGGACGTGCCGACGGATTACAAAAAATATATCGGTTAATACGGGGAAGGGGACATGAAAAAGAATCCGTTATTGGAACATTGCGACGCCATGGTCCGCAAAGCGGGCGAGGCGGCCGCACGCGGCGACAGAGAAGGCGCGCGTGCATGCCTGTTCGACGGCCTGGAATCGCTCAAATATCTGTGCGACGCCGAGCGGAACTTGCAGGTCAGAGAAATGTATGAAAACCGTGCGAGAAAGATGCTTTCGGTCGCAAAGCTCATCCGCGAAGAGGGGATCTCTCCCCGCGTGCGGCAGCTTTTGGGCGTGACATCGTCCGGTGCGGGTGCGCCCGGCGGCCGTGCGCCTTCTGTTTCGGCCGCGCCCTCGGGGACGGGATATGCCCCTTCGCAGACATCGGGCGGCACCGCTCTCGCGAAAAGCATTCCTCCCGCGGCCCCTGCGGCTCCTTCGGGCGGCGGAAAATTTTTCGATCCGTTCGCGGAACCTCCCGCAAAGAAAGCCGCTCCTTCGTCCGATGCGGCAAACGGCGGCGCGGGAATGCCCGGCGGCCGCGCACCTGCGGAAGATATGCCCGAGGACGACGGCAGACAGGGCGCCGTTTCCCGCGTGACCGTTTCGGGAACGGGTTCTGCGCCCGCTTCGCACGGCGCAGAGGAAAAGCCGGCGCAGCCCTTCGATACGATCGGCAACGCGATGCGCCCGCAGACATTGAAAGATTATTACGGACAGCCGCAGACGGTCGCGATTCTGACGGACGCGACGGCCAAAGCGCGGCTGAGCGATTCGGCCCTTTCTCACGTGCTCTTGTACGGTTCGCACGGTCTCGGCAAAACGACGCTCGCAAAGATCCTCGCCAACGAGATGCAGACGGGTTTTTACGAGATCAACAATGCCGGCAGCCTTACGGCGGAGGGCATGATCGACCTTCTCAAAAAGGTGAAAAAAGGGGACATCGTTTTCATTGACGAGATCCATAACATCCCTTCTTCCGTGGCGGAGGGCGTTCTTTATTCCGCGATGGAAGATTTCACGGTAAAGTATGTCACCAAAAAGGGGAAATCTCTCGAAACGGCGGAGATCTACCTCCCGCCCTTCACGCTCGTCGGCGCGACGACGGAGTCGGGCAAACTTTTAAAACCGTTCAAAGACAGGTTCGGCATCGAGTGCCATCTGAACCCGTACAGCGAATCCATTCTCGCGATGATCGCGAAAAATTCGTTCAAAAAGCTCGGCATGACGATCGGCGACGACCTTGCGGCGGACATCGCGCGGCGCGCGCGCAGCACGCCCCGCATCGTCAACCGCTTTGTATCCAGGATCGCGGACAAGGCGATCGTGCATGCGGCGGCAGAGCGCGGGCTGACGGAAAAAGGTGCGCTTTCCACGCCGGAAAAGATCAAGGCGCTGCACATCGAGGTGACGCCCGACATTCTTGCGGACTATTTTGAACAGAACGGTATCGACGAAAAGGGACTAACGGACGGCGACAGGATTCTTTTGAGGCTGATCGTCGAAAAATATAACGGCGGACCGGTCGGTCTGGACAGCCTCGCCAAAGCGATGAACGAGAGCCAGAACGTCGTCGCCGATCAGTACGAGGCGTACCTGACCAAGATCGGCATGCTGATGACGACGTCGAGGGGCCGCATGGCGATGCCCGCGGCTTACCGTTATCTCGGATTGCCCGTGCCCGCGCATATCCGCGACTTTTTCGCCGCGGATATCGAAGAGGAGCCCGCACAGCCTGTCCCCGAAGAGCCGTCAGAGCCCGCGCCGCAGCCCGAAACGGACGGGGAGACGGATATCGCGGACGGCGTACCCGCATTTGCCGACGGGAACGAAACCGAAGGCGGTGCCGACGTGTCTTCCGACGGAGACGTCCCGACGCAGGAGACGCCCGAAGAAGGAGCGACGGACGAAGGGAGCGCCGACGGAACGCCGGCCGCGGACGAAAATCCGGACGGCGGCGCGGATGCCTCGGAGAGCGGACCCGCCGATGCGGGCGATGCCGCAGACGGTGCGCTTTCGGACGATCCGGCGGAAGAGCTGCCGGGTTCGGCCGCGGACATCTTCGGCGGATTCGAAGAGGAAGAGCCGCGCGGCGGCGCGGCCGATGCGGCGGACCGTGAAGAGCACGGACAGCCGGCCGCGGACGAAGACACGGAGGAGTGATCGTATTATGAGTCCAACGAATGCGAAAAACGGCGTAGAGATCGATTCGTTGCTCGGCCTTTTGAAGGTCAAGGGCAGTTCCAAGTGGAGGTGTCCCATCTGCAATGCCGAGAACGAATATCAGAAGAGCGACGGCGACATGATTTATTGTCCCGTATGCAACGGCTATTATTATCTTTCCGAGCTGGACGACGACGTGCAGAAACAGCAGCAGTTTATCGGGGAATTCAAAGAGCAGTATGAACTTTTGCAGGCGGCGGAATTCGAAACGGTCTCGCAATGGGCGGTGCAGCGTCTGAACGACCCCGCGTACAAAGAGTACGAGGATTTTCTCCGCTATCTCAAATTTCGCGCCGATTTCAATATCCTGGGGCCGATCGTGACGCCGCAGGGGCTGAATACGCACGTGTTCACGCCCTGCGCGATCGAAAAATTCGACCCGAAGAAGATGGAGGCGAGCGAAGATTTCGTATTCCGCGGCGAAGGCCCGCTTTCGGCGGCGGAAAGAGAGGCGATCCTGCGCTCCGCCAAAGAATACACGGCGCACTGGAGCAAGATCAAAACGAGGCGGCTGGAAGATTTCGATATCTTCATCTGCCACAAAACGGACGACCCCGCAGAGGGCGGGAACGGCACGGAAAACACGCGCGATTTCAAGATCGGGCTTCAGATGTATAAGCTGCTGAAAAGCGAGGGATATAAGGTCTTTTTTGCTCCGAGAACGAAAGAAGAGGAAGGCATCCTCGTCAACGAATACGAATCCAACTGGCGGCAGTGGATCTACGACGCGCTGATCACCAGCGAACTTATGATCGTCATCGGGACCAAGCGCGACTATTTTCTCTCTCCGAACGTGCGCAACGAATGGGCGACGTTCAAAGCGTTTATGCACAACCAATATTACGGCGTTGCCAAGCATTTCATGATCGTGACGGAAGGCTTTGACGTAGAGGAGTTGGGCCAGGGGTATGAAAAGGATCTCGAGAGCTGTTTCCAAAGGTTTATCGGCGGCAAAGCCAAGCTCAATAAAAAAGCGTTTCTGAAAGAGATCCGTTCGATGGACTACCGTTTCAATCCTGCGACGGGTTATCTCAATCACCCCAAAAAGAGTTTTACATACCTCGACGAAGAGCAGGAGCTGACCAAAATGCGCAACAGCCTTCTGGACAGGGACACGAAAGAAGAGATCTTCGAAGGGTACGCGAAGGGGATATGGTCGCGTTTCCGCAGTGAAGAGGCCGCCTTGGAATTGGGCCTTTTGGAGATGCGCCGCGCCAACAATTATCTCGAAACGTACGAGAGAAAAGAGCGCGACAGGCACTATGCCGAGGCGTTCCGCTGGTTTTCTTCCGCAAGCAGCGACAGGGCGAAAGCCTACCGCGCGTTCTGCCTGTATAACGGATACGGGTGCGAAGAAAACAAAAAGGCCGCCATGCGGCTTTTGCGTGAAACGGCGGACGACGTGGGACGGTATTTTTATTCGGTATTCACTCTCCGCAAATACATCGAAGAGGGGAAAAACGAAGACGATGAGTTCACCGCGGACGAAAATTCGGTCGGCGTGAGCGAGGCGGACCTCGGCAGGGCGATGCACTACGTCAAGAGCCTGCGCGAAACGCTCCCCGAAGCGAACGCCGTATATTCAAAATGCATCGACTACGGCCTTGTGACCGAGGGCGCGGATGACGATTCGATCGGAGGTAGATCATGAAAGTTGTAACGGGTAAGAAAATATTCTGGATAGTGTTTTTTGCGATCGTGCTGATCGGCTGTTCGGTGGGCGGCGGTGCGCTGGTGCGGATGCTGGATTCGTCTTCTTTGAAAAACGAGCTGGAAGTATCCCTTTATTTGGGCGAAGAGACGGAAGTAGACCTGAGCGATTATATTTCCGAAGGCAGCACGGCAAATAATATCCCTGCGTTCCGCAACGACAGCGACGGGGTCATATCCGTGGAAGGGAATAAAGTCAAGGCCGTCGGCGTCGGATCGGGAGAAATGTTTGCGCAGGTCGGCAGAGACGGGAGAGAGATCACGATCGTCTATGAAGTGAGCTTTCGCGACGAAGCTTTAGAGACCTTTATTATGGCCGGACAGGATCGCATGGAAGAGGACGCCATCGCAGAGATCACGTCTCTCGATCTGAGCGGCTGGGACGATATTCGTGACATCAGGGACATTTATGCGCTTGCCAATCTTACGGAGATCGATCTGACCGATACGGAGATCGGCGTCGGTTATTCGGTGTCGGAGATGGACGAAGGCGTCTTAAATGTATATAATCTTCCGCAGTTGAAGACGGTCAGAACGACGGCAATCGACACAGTCGAACTTTCGCAAGGCGAGAGCATAAACTTGCTTGCGACGGGCGTGCAGAACAACATAGCCGATTATTACCGCGGAGTTGCGGATCTTGCGGATCTCACGTTTACGACGACGGGATCTTCCGTCAGTCTGAACGGTTCGATCGCGCAGGCGGTTTCTTCGGGCGTTTCCGTCGTCAATGTGTACTGCGGCGGCGTACAGTGCGAGTCGATCACGGTGCGCGTTTCCTGAGCCCGTAACGGAGTAAAAAGGAGAGGAATATCATGGCAAAAAAAGTAAAAGATCTCGACGCGTTTCTCGATTTCGGTGCGGACGAAAAATCGTCTGCCGCAACGGCGGAAGATTCGGCGGCCAAAGAAGATAACAATGCCCAATCGCTCGGCTCTTCGCCGATCGATCTGGGCGATATGCCCTCGTTCGGCGGCCCGGTCGATCTGAGCGAGGCGGGCGGCGGAGATGACTCTTCCGCTTCGTCCGACGGCGGCGATCAGGGCGGCTTCGGCAGTTTTGACAATATGTTCGGAGGGTTCGGCGACAGCAGTGCCGACGCGCAGGCGCCTGCGGCTTCTGCTGCGTCCGCAACCGCGGCTCCCGCCCGCCGCAAGAACAGTGCGAATTCTTCCTATAAAGTCTCTTCGAGAAAATATACCGTCGGCGGCGTGGGACTGTATTCTTTCGGATACCGCCTGAAAAATTTCATTATCATACTGTTGCTTGCCGCTCTTTTGGGCGCTGCGGTATACGGTGCGAGCATATATCTCGATTTGTATTATCAGCCCTATATCCTGTATGCGGTTGCCGCGGGGGCGGGGCTGACGGTGATCTATTACCTTCTCGTTTCCGTCGCTTACCGCCGCAGGAAGAACGACGTGCTCAGCAAAGAGGATTTTCAAAATATTTATGTGAATGAAAAGGCGGTCGGCAAAGCGGCGGCGCGCACGTATAAGCACCTGAACGGCGCTTATTACGCGATGGTCTACAGCTTGATTGCCGCATTCATCTTCGCGTTCATGGAAGTCGGGTTTGCGGTCGCGCTCAACTTTTTGGGGGTATAAAGATGATCGATCCTCAGGAATTTTTGCGCTATCTCGATTCGGCGTCCAAAAAGTGCGTCGACCCGCGCGAGACCATTAAAAAACTTTCGAGAAGTTTCGATATACGCCTTCTCAACGAGCGCGCACCTTACAGGGTCGAAGTCAGGCTGATCCCCGGCAGGCTGTCGGACGGCATGGCAGACATTCTGATCAGCCGCGGCGGGTACGCCAGCGAACGAAGGGAGAGCAACGTCGAGATCATCAGCAGTTATTCTCTCCGCAAAGGAGAGAACGAACGGGAAGTGTTTACCGTTGAAGAGGGGCAGTTCGTCACGGCGCGTCTCCGCGGCAGGCTGTATATCCCGCTGAAATCTTTTATGGCTTAAGGAGAGAGGAATCATGGCAAAACAGTTCAAATATTGTCCCAATCCGAAATGTACCGTCGGCGAAAAGGAGATGACGCGGCCCACGATCATAACGCCTGCCAACGCGCTGTATAAACCCGAAGGGGGCAGCAATGTCGTGATCGCCGCGCCCAAAAAATTCCGCAAAAAATGGGGCGGCAATTTCAAATACAAAGACAAGATCACCAAAAAGAAATATAAAATGGACAAAAACGTCGTTTATTGTCCCGTCTGCAATGAGCGCATCAGCCTGAAAAAGGAGCCGTTCCGCATCGTCATTATCGGGCCGACCGCCTGCGGCAAGACGGTGTACCTGACCGTCCTGCACGAGATCATGGCAAACAGGCGGGCGCAGCTTCCCATGTATTTCAGCCGCGTCGGCGGAGACGGCGCGTTTACTTTCGAACGTGACGGAAATAAATATTTTCTCCCGAATGCGACGGCAAACTCCGCTTTCGATTACATGATCTACGACTGCGAGAAGGGTGTGGGAGACGACGATTTTTATAACCTGAAAAAGAAGGGCGTCAGCCGCAAGCAGCGCGACAAAGAGAACGTGGAGTTGATCTTTTACGATCTGAGCGGCGAGTTTTTTCAGGAAGGCGATCTGACAAGGGCTGAGGACAGGTACGTGAAACTTGCGCAGCTCGATCATGCGGACCTCGTACTCATCGTTATCGACTGCAAGACGATCGTCGGCGAGAGCAACGAGAGGAGCCAGGAATTTTCCAAATTTCTGGACGAGCAGCTGCGCGGGCTGAAAAAGCGGAATCAGAAAAATTTCAGCGCGGCGATCTGCTATCTTGCCGCCGACGAACTGGACAGCGACGTGTACCGCGAGATCAAAGACGAGATCCGTAACCCCATGTACAACACGCATGGTTTTTTCAGAAAGGAATGCGACAAGCACATTGCCGACGTGTATAAGGCGTTCGGCAGGGAAAAGGGCGTCGTCAAAAGGCTCATCGGCGACGGGCTGTTCGTGCAGGGCGAAACGCTGGGCCTTTTTGCCGTCTCCTCCGTCGGCGATCAGCCGATCGTGGATACGGGAGAGGGCGAATATGTTCTCGATTTCAAGTCCGAACAGAGCTGGAACGTCATGGCGCCCATCTTCTGGTTTCTGAACAGAAAGGGGTACGTCGATACGGTAGAGAGCAAAAACTGAGGGTGAAAGATGAAAAAGATTCTGTATACGAACTGCGGGCCGAACGCTTTCATGAACAGCAACGGATTTAAGATCTTCCGTTGCAGCGCGTCTGCGACGCCGGAAGAGCGCGCCGCCGCGGAAGACTACCTGAAAAATTATACGGACAATCTGAATGACAACTCGCCCGTCCGCTTCCGCTATACGAAAGACGCGGCGATCGCGGGCGGCCGCCTGTTTCTGATGCAGCAGCCCTCGGGCATGTGCTATGCGACCAACCGCCGCGGCAATTATTTCAGCCAGGCGCTCATCGACTGCGGGACCGAGCGGGTCGTGCCCATCAACGTGTTCCTGCAAAAGGGGATGTTCTTCCCCAAACCGCAGCCTGCCGAAATCGACGGCAGCACCCGTCCCGAGCCGCTGCCCGACTATGCGCCGCTTGCGGCGGGCAAGCCGGACAGAGAGATTCTCGTCCGCGCCATGAAAGACGCCCGCTATGTATCCCTCATCAATATTTTGATCGGGGCGGCATGCGAGTGCCTCGCGGGCGGGAAACAGCTCATTTTGTCCGGTACGGCAACGGCGATCCCGTCCGTCATACAGATGCTTTCCCTCTGCCTGCCCAAACAGTTTTTGCAGGATCTGACCTTCAATACCTTTGCAGAGCGCGTAGAATCGTGCGGGGACAAGATTCTCGGCGTCGTGCCGGGCAGTGTCAATCTCGCATCGTATGCGGAGAATGAAAAGTATATCGTAATCGACCTGAACGACGCGGCGCATCCCGATAAATATTACGGCAAAGGGATCGGACTTTACGTTCTCGGATTTCTTGCCAAGAGCGGCGCCGCCGAAATCGACGCGCTCATCTCCCTGTTCGAAAAGGCTTTGGACGCGCCCGACCGCAAACCCGCGCTCGGCGACGGCGCAGCGTGCGCTCGGTTTTTGAACGGATTTACTTATCTGCATCTGTTTTTGGCGTACGATTACAAACCCGACGACGTGCGCCGGCTTCTGCCGAACTTGCGCGCGGCGTTGGACGAATTCCACAGCAATTTTTTGATCGACGACGTTGTCAAAAAGGCGTCTTCCGTACTGGGAGAACGCAACGAGGCGCTCGAAAAGGAGATCCTCGGCACGGGGCTTTTTTCCGAGTCCGTCAAAAAAGCTTATCCCGATAAAGTAAGCGGCGTCAGCGAAAAGATTTACCTGACCGCGTTTGCCACCGGCGGCGCGGCGGGCGTTCTGCGCGCGCTCAGGGGCAGGATCGAAGACATGCCCGCCGCGTACAGCGTCATTTTCCGCCGCGACGCGGGGCTTGAAACGTTCAAAACGCTCGGAGAAGAGGAGATCAAATTTGTCTGGGAAGACATTCTCAGCAAAAACGGCGGAGAAGGAAAAAACAGTAACGAACTGATCATGCCCGAGCCCATCCTGAACCGCACGCTGGAGGCGCTTATCGAGCATATGAAGGCGCTTTCGCCCGATCGCGCAAAGGGTGCCCTGCGGATCGATTACAGCGGCATTTATCACGGGCTGCAGATCAAAACGCTCGCTGCGAATGAATCGTTCGCGAGGGTCGTCGTGATGTTCTTCCGTGAATTTTCTCTGTTTTTCGTCCCTTCGGAAGGGGTTAAACGTTTGCAGGAGATCAAGGACGTCGCGCCCGAACTTCCGTATTTCGGAAAACTGGTCGAAATCGTTTTGCAGGCAATCGACCGCGCCGGAGACAATCCGAAAACGGGGATCGCGTCCTTTAACGCGGATACGGTCAGATCGCTGTGGGATATGCTGAACGACGCGCACGTTCTCCGTCCCGGCCTTCACGTTTTTATGAAATACTATGCGGCACATGTGCAAGAGCCCGTAATCGGTTCGAAAAACGGCGCCGTTGTGCTCAACAAAGGGCTTGTCGGAATGTTCTACGAATTTTCTCAGACCTGCGACGACGAGACAAAAACGGTCCTTTTGGATTCCATGCGGCCGTATTCCGTGCAGGCGTTCTCGTGGAAACTTGAAAATTTCAAAACGATCGTCGAAATGAACGGGATGTATCTGGAAAAGCGCGCCGTGCAGGAGAACGAAGAGCTGATCGACGAGTGTTTCAAAAACGTTGATGAGTTTATCGCCAAAGCGCAGAATTCCGGCAATCGAAGGGGAGTGGAAAGCGCTCTTGTCGCCGTGCAGTATATTATAGAGATCTATCAGCCGATGGATAAGAGAAATTATCTTGCAACGGCGATCGGTGCGCACAATTTCCCGCCCGAAGCGAAAAAACGGTTTTTCAATCAGGTTTTGGAACCTACGATCCGCTCTTACAAAAAGAAAAAATCGGACGCGCTCGATTTCCTGTACCAGGCGGGCGGAGAAGATCTTGTTCTGACGGCGGCAAAGTACTTGACTGAGACGAGTGATCCGTTCGATGCAGTCGAGGCGCTCGTCACGTCGGAATGCTTCAAAGATGTCCATAAGAAAAAGAGCGATGTTTTTCTTGTAAGCGTGCTGCTGTCGTCCGGCAATTTTGATTTTGCGTTGAAAAGTCTTGAAAAGAAGTTCGGCGGGATTTTCGGGAAAAAAGACGTGTTGGCGGCTTATGTGCCGGCTCTGTTGCATTGCGCGATGGCCGATCCCGTAAAGTTCGGCAGATCTTCTGTTTTCGAATTTTTTGTCGGCGGCGAAAAACTGATAGACAAAAAGCAGCCCGAATACGTTTGGCTGCAGCTCTTGAATGCGCTTATGTCGGAAGACCCCGGCAAAGAATTGAAAAAGCTGCTCGGCGATAAAAAGCTGGGCTATGTGCGCGATGCGGCTTTCCGTAATTTGTTCTTCGGCCGTTTCGAATTTGTCAGGAACAAAGTCCCCGAAGAAATCGCGCAAGAATTGAACAGAGTATTATGAGCGCTGCGGCGCGGGCATTGCCCGCGCCGCATATTTTTTATCCGCGCGAGGCAAGCAATTAAATAAATTTTCATTATTCTGCATAAATTACCATTATTTCATGTGAAAATGTATATTTTTTGTAAAATAGAAAAACAAAGGGCAAAAAGTTGCCATGCATGTCGTTTTATGGTATAATGCAGACTGTAAAGTTGTCTTAGCATGTTGTTTCATGATTTGAACGGTAAACGGAACAGCTCGCGGAGACGGCTGCGGTCTGCTGATTTTTTGCGGGTTAACAGTCTATGGACGTGCCTTCGCAAAAAACTCGGCAAATAAAAAAGAGGATACAGGAGGCTTATGGGAACAGCAAAACGTAAAGTTGTTGCACTGTTGTTCGCGCTGGTTGCGGCGGCGGCTTTCGTGTTCGCGTTCGTATTCGAAGGTGGAGAACGCGTGTCGGCCGAAGACAGCCGTCACGACGTCGTTTCTACGGTAAAAAGTATTTCCCCCGGTGTTACGGAGACGGAGTATTATACCAACAACGAGGCGAGCAACGATCAGACGGTTGTCTATGCGGTTACGGTAGATTTATCGGTAAATACTGTTATTGCAGGTTATGGCAAGTATGATGCCAGCGGTGATTGGTCGTTGACTACCGTCAGAGAACAAGCTGCAGCTGCAGAGAGTGCTCGTTCTGTCAATGTAGTGGCCGCAGTCAATGGCGACTTTTTCAATATGGGTACCGGTGAGCCCACGGGTATGCTCGTTATGAACGGTATTCGTGTAAAAGACGATGCTACCACCCAGGCACGTACTTGGTTTGCGATCGATGCCGACAATAAGGCGCATATCGGTACGGGCGAACTTCCCGAAAATACGGTAGAGGCGATCGGCGGCGCCCTTGTGTTAATCCGGGACGGCGCGATCAATCTGGGCGAAGATGATTCGTATTATGTGACTAAGCAGCCGCGCACGGCTGTCGGTATTACGGCTGCCGGCGACGTCGTAATCGTCGTTGCGGACGGACGCCAGTCTCCTTATTCCAGCGGCTACAATTATATGGAATTGGCAGAAAAGATGCTGGATCTTGGTTGCGTCGACGCGATCAACCTCGACGGCGGCGGTTCGACCACCTATCTTGCGCAATATGCGGGAACGGATGAGCTGACTCTCGCGAACAGCCCGTCCGACGGGCGCGAGCGTGAAGTTTCTTCCACGCTCATGGTCGTTTCCAATTCCGAAGCGACGGGCGAATTCGGCTCGGCGTCTGTTTCGCCTGTCAATCAGATTTATACCCCCGGTTCCACGGTAGAATTTACCGCGATCGGCGCAGATACGGCAGGGTTCCCGATGGATATTCCCGAGACGGCTGAGTGGCGCGTGGCGGAAGACTGTGCGGATATGGGTACGGTGCAGGATGCCGCGTTTGCAGACGGTACGGCTGCGGTGACTTTTGTCGCGGCGCAGGATGCGGTCGGCAGCGTTACCATAGAGCTTGTAGACGGAGAAACCGTTATCGGCAGTGCGAAGATCGAGTTGCGGTGGCCGGATACTCTTACGATGTCTAACAGCAGGTTTTCGCTCAACTTTGGTGAAAGAACGGATTTCGGGCTCACTGCTTACTGGGAGACCCGTGTTGTTAATTTGAAAGCAGGCGATCTTGCGTGGGAAATCGGGGACACCGGAAACGAAGAATTCCCCATTCTCGGCGTGATGGAAGGGGATATCTTTGTCGCAGATGACAAGGCTACCAATGTCACGGCAAACGTAACGGCAAGGCTTGCACATGACGAAAGTATTCTTGCTTCGGCAGAAGTTTCTGTCGGCGTGTTGCCGTATGTGGTCTGGGATTTTGAAGATCAGACCGATCCCGAAACGGGAGAAGTGACGATGACCGCCGAAGAATATTATTTCGGCGGGGATAATCCGCGCTTTGCCGTTACAACGTCTAAGACGGGGATCGGCGCCAGCGGTCAGATCGTCGACGCTACGACGGGCGAAGTGCGCGTGGGGCAGAAGGCTCTGCAGATCAATTATGACTTTACGCAGACGTCTCCGACCGCAGGCGTATATTTCGGCACGACGCAGCCGATGCAAATTCCGAGTCTCGGCATGCCCACTGCATGGGGCGTGTGGATCTATGTGCCGGTTGATGATTTTACTTTCTGGCTCAGAACTTGGTTCCAAGGATATGATTCAGAAGGCAACAAGATAACCGGTAACTCTTTTAGCGGTGGTTTCGGCGGTAATTTTACAGAAGAAGGCGGTGGCGTTCAGCTGAATCAGGGTTGGAACTACATTTATGCTGATTTTACAGAGGCAAACAGCTATGGCGCGGCTTATTACGAATTCAGTTCCATGGCTTTCAGGATCATGTGGGTGGCGAATACGTCTGGTTCGGCGACATCGGGCTATATTTATCTCGATAATTTCCAGTTCGAATACGGTGCGAATACGGACGATAAGTATGCTCCGGAGATCCAATCTGTCAATTTTGATAATGCCGCCGGAGAGACTGTGGCAGAAGACGGGTCTACCGTTGTTTCCAACGATCCGTTCTCGCTCTACGTGTCCTATAATGAATTTATGGGCGTGGACGACGATATTTTAGAAGGGATCGAAGATGAAAACTTACGCGAAGACCTTGAAAATGCGCCGCTCTATGCGACAGGCGTTAACCCTGATAACGTGCATGTATATATCGACGGCAACGAGATAGGGCTTGTCGAGGCGACGGAGACGGAGCTTTGGACAGAGGAGATCCGATTGCCGAACGGAAAGCACAGGATCACCGTCGAAATATATGACCAATTCCTGAACGTTGCCACAAAAACGTATATGATCACGGTGGGCAACGAAAGCGGTTACGGTGCCGCTTATCTGGAAGGCGAAGGGGATGCCGCGTATCTCGGATCCGATTATCTGCTCAGCCTTACGTCCGATCTTCCTGCCGAGGTGCAGAAAGTCACATTTGAGCTTCGTCTTGCATCCGGTTTTTCGCTGGAAGAAGGCGATGAGGTGGCAGGATTCACCGTTACGCAGTGCGCTCTGACGCATGTCAATAACAATATTTATACCGTTACGGTCGAACGGGCGGCGGGAGATCTCGCAGAGGGCAGCGATGTGATCGCAAACTTCAAGATCCCTTGCGAGGCGACGCTCCCCGAAGGGTCTGTTTTGACATATTCGGTGCAGTCTTCGGAAATTACCTATACCGAAGGGACGCAGACGGATGTCGTAAACAGCTTCTATGCGGAAGGCGAACTTGAAGTTGTAGCCTACTATATAATTGAGGCTGACACGATGGTTGTCGGATCTTCGGGCGGTTACATTTATGTTACCGATGCCGACGGGAATCCTGCGGAGGGCGTTACGGTCACTCTGGACGGCGTGCCGCTCGGGACGCTGACGGATAAAGACGGCAAGGTCTGGACCGACGCTTTTGTCGGCGGGGCGTGCAACAAAGTTGTCGCCGCTTATAAAGAAGGGACGGGATATTCTTACGGTTTGCGCGTCTATGGCGTTTTGCCGGGCGGAGCCGAAGATGCCTCTCCCGCGTATGTGCGTTCGGTTGCGACCGGCAATGGCAATACGCAGCAGAGGATCGTGTGGATGGCGAATCCGCTTTATGCGAAGGAAGTTGCGTCTGTTCGGTACGCAACGCGGGCCGCGTATGATGCGAACGGTGAGTCCGCGTTCATCACGGTCAGCGGCAATAACGTATTTGTTGAATTTACGGGTGCCTATGCAGTATTTGTGAATCAGGTTTTGCTCGAAGGACTGGAAGAAAATACGCAGTACGTATATCAGGCGGGCGACGGCGAGACCTGGTCTGAACTGAAAACTTTTACGACTGCAAAGTCGGGCGCCGAAACGAATTTCTTTATCATCGGCGATACGCAGGAAGATAATCCCGATGCAATCCTTGCATACGGCGACACGATCGCAAACAGCGGAATCGATTACGATTTTGCGATCCAGACGGGCGACTTTGTGGATAACGGAAGCCGCTATGATCTGTGGGCGAATATTCTTTCGCTGTTCTCCGAAAAATTTTCCGGTACAGATTTTGTGCAGGTGTTCGGAAACCATGAATATGAAGGAAACGACGGTTACTACCCCGCTGCAATGAACTTTGTTCCGGGCAAAGATTATTATTCGGTGACGTACGGCAACGTATATGTCGCGGCCATCAATATATATTCCGAATCCGGCTTGCAGGAAGCTTTCGAATGGATCAAGCAGGACGCTGCCGAAAGCGACGCGATATGGAAAGTGCTTACCATGCACAGACCTCCGTACTTCACGAACCCTTCCGGCGGTTCGGATACGGCTCACGAGATGGTGCCTGCGTTTGTCGACGAGGTCGGATTCGACGTGGTCTTCTCCGGTCACGATCATTCGTTCGCGAGAACGCAGCCGATGACGGGCGGTCAGGTCGATGAAGAGAACGGCGCCGTGTATTATATTGTCGGCGCGGCTGAGGCCGGCAGATACGGCGTTTCCGATAATCCCGAGTTCAACTTTGTAAAAGCGACGGGAGAGTTCAATGCGCTGTATACGTCTGTCAAGGCGACGGATACGCAGATGGTGATCACGGTTTATAACTTAAAAGCGGACGGCACCGGTTTTGAAGTGTTCGATACCTATACGATCAGCAACTCGTGCGCTACGACGGGGCATGACTATATGTATGTTGACGGATATCTGGTTTGCCGGACATGCGGTTACAGTGTTCTGCCTTCCGAAATCGGGTTCAGCGGACTGATCCAGGATAAAGACGGCCGCAATGTATATTATACAAACGGTCAGCCGCAGGAAAATCAGTGGGTCAATGTCGGGGATAATTTGTATTATTTCGGCGAGGACGGATTTGCTGCCGACGGCAAGGTGGAGAACGTCGACAACGGTTACGGAGACCTATTCTGGTTCGAGTTTGACAACGGCAAAGTCATCGGCGGTCAGACGGGCTGGGCGGCGGATAACACGCGCTACTTTGTAGACGGTCTCGCATTCCAGGGTTTCAAAACGATCGACGGAACAATTTATTATTTCATGGAACCGTATTCGGCAAATGCAACCGGAGATACGGATAACGTAGGCCGGATCGCGCGCGGCGCAACTCGGATCAGAGCCAACAATACGATTTATACGATCCACTTCAACGAAGACGGCTCGTATTACCACGGCGATTTCCATGAAACGTGGGATTCTGAAAATCAGACAAATGACAGCAACAACTGGGTCTACACCCGAGTGCGTGAACCTTCCGATCCTACGGCAAGCTGGATCGCGTATTGCTACAACGGCTGGGTCGAGGCGATAGGATACGGTACCTATTACGCGCTGCCGAATTCGCGGCTCGTTTCCGGCGATTATGTGATTGACGGCGTGAAGTACCGTTTCGGCGAATTGTGGGGCGATCCCCGCGAGACGGATAACTGCAAACTTCTCGGCAGGTATTACGATGTTACGTTCGTCTCCGAGGGTACGACCGTTTCTACGGCAGAAGTGTTCCAGAATGAGACGGTGGCGGCGCCTGCGGCTCCCGGAAAGACCGGTAACAGCGTTGCAAGCTTTACGTTTGCGGGCTGGTTCGCGGGCGATGTGCAGTATACGGAAGATCTTGCCGTGACGCAGGAGATGACGTTTACCGCGCGTTATACGCCGGTCTATACCGAAAAATACAACGATATGGCAGCGGCGCTCGCGGCGCTTGAAGTCGCGGTGACGCCCGCCGAAAAGCACGAGGCGCTCGATGCCGCGACCGAAATCTACGAGACGATGACGGAAACCGAGATCGCGGACGCGGAGTCGATGGGCATGTCTTTCGATCTGTATGAAGAGATGCTCGGCAAACTCTACACCGTAACGTTTGCAAACGGCGAAACCGTGCTTTCTACGGTTGTCGTTTACGAAGGCGAAACGGTGACGGCGCCCGAAACGCCCGCGGTCCCTGCCGGAAACAGCATCAAGAGCTATACGTTTGCGGGCTGGTTCGCAGATGATTTGCAGTATGCGGAGACGCTCGCGATCGCGGGCAATACCGCATTTGACGCAACGTTCAACACCGTTTATACTGAAAAATATAATGATATGGCGGCGGCGCTCGCGGCGCTCGAAGGGGCGGATATGACGCCCGCCGAAAAGCATGCGGCGCTCGACGCTGCGACCGCCGTCTATGAAACGTTGACGGAAACCGAACTTGCAGACGCCGTGGCGGAGGGCATGAACTTCGGCCTGTATGAAGAGATGTTCGGCAAGCTTTACACCGTGACGTTTGCAAACGGCGAAACCGTGCTTTCTACGGTTGTCGTTTACGAAGGCGAAACGGTGACGGCGCCCGAAACGCCCGCGGTCCCTGCCGGAAACAGCATCAAGAGCTATACGTTCGCGGGCTGGTTTGCAGGTGATTTGCAGTATGCGGAGACGCTCGCGATCACGGGCAATGCCGCATTTGCCGCAACGTTCAACACCGACTACACGGCTGAATATACCGCGATGCAGTCTGCGCTTGTCGCTCTTGCGGAAGTGGGTGCGGACGGCAGCCTGGAAGACAGGTACGAAGCGCTCAGCGCTGTGTACGCCCTTATGGCGGATTTCAGCGAAACGGAAGTTGCCGACGCGGAAGACGAGGGGCTGTCCTTCGAGCTGTATGAGCAGATGCTGGCAGATTACAACGCCACGGCAGACGGCGCGGCGGAGGATATGGAAACGGCAATGACCGTTGCCGAAAAATTCTTGGCTGTAGCGGCGGCGGCAGCATTGCTCGCGGCTGCGGCATGGATGGTCTTCTTCAGGAGGTAACCTTATGAAAAAGAAGATTTTAGCGATTTTCGCCGTCGTCCTTTCCGTGTGCGCACTCACGTTGTTTGCTGCATGCGGCGACGACGTGCTTACAAATTACGAGATCGTGGATGCGGCATACGGCGATGTTTCCGACGCGGCGACCGCCGTAAAAGAAATTGAAATCGCGGACGGCAGCATCGTTTTGAACAGCCGTACGGAAACGTATACCCGCACCGAAACGGGTTACAGCCTCGTCGTTGCGACCCGTTCTCTCAACGAGATCGGTGAGGGCGACGGGATGTATACCGAAACGACTTCGCCTGCGCAGGACGTCGCTGCGGACGAAGTGTCGTTCGGCGAATTTCCGGCGGAAGACGTGCTGACCGACGCTGTTTATAACGGCGACGCAACCAATATGACCGTGTCGGCGACCCTCTCTGCGGCATATGCCGCAGAGCTGGGGCTTGATTCGGGCGATTACAGCGGCAGCATTTCCGTTGCAATGGAGATTTCCGACGGTGACTTCGTTTCCATGGAGATTTCTTACACTTCTTCGAACGGGAACGCAGTCACGATCGGCTTTACCTTTACTTATTGATATAATTTATTGGAACCGATAACGCAGGGGATGCCCGGCAAAAGCCGGGCATCCGTATGCGTTTTTGTCTGTCAGGACGCGACGCGCGGACCGACAGATTTTTTCGCTGATAAAAGGAGAGAGAGTAAGATGGACCGGGTCAAAATTTCCGTCATTGTTCCGTGTTATAATTCGGGTATATATTTGGAAAAGAGCTTGAAGAGCCTTTTCGATCAGTATTATCAAAATATTGAGATCGTCTGCGTGAACGACGGCAGTACCGATGATTCGGCTCAGATCCTTGAAAATCTCGCGGCGACCCGCGACAATATGAAAATCGTCACGCTCGAAGAAAACGGGGGGCTGTTCCATGCCCGCATTGCGGGCGCCGAACAGGCTACGGGCGAATATATCGCCTTTATGGACAGCGACGACCGCGTAACGCGCGACTGGATCGGTGCGCTCGTGCGCAAAGCGGAGCGCTGCTCCGCCGATCTCGTGTTCGGCGACATGATGAAAAACGGAGAGGTGCAGCACAGGCGCATCAATCCGAAACTGGACGCCTATTACAACCTCGACCCCGTGCGGATGAGCGATTTTGATACGGACGGGATGGGGATCTTCGATCTTTTCATGAGCATGCACGGGTTATGCTCGCACTATCATTACGTCTGGAACAAACTTATCCGCAAATCGCTTTGGGAAAAATGCCTTCCCGAGCTTTTGCGCCTGCACGAGTCGCACGGGCACCTCGTCATGGGCGAGGACATCGCCTTTTCCGCGACCTTTTTCCTGCATGCAGAGAAAGTCGTCAATATCCACAACGAGCATTATATCTATTGCGTGCACGAGGGGCAGAGCGTCGATACGAGCAGCCTGAAAAAGCTGACAAAAAACATCGGCGACCTGAAAGCGGTGTTCGATTATCTGTATTCCCTGATCGAAACGCGGGGGCTGACGGAAAAATACGGAGAAAGATTTCTCCTTTTCAAACAGCGTTACGGCATGATCTATCTGCGTCTCGCCCGCTCGATGAATCTGCCCGATAAGGTAAAAGATTCCGTTACGCAGGATTTTGCGCTCGATCGGGTCAAAAACGAGAAGGAGATCAAGACCGACCTGTTTTTGGGTAACATGACCAATGTGTCCGCGGGGCACGATATTTACCGTTCCTTGGTTGACATGATCCATTCCGACAGGATCAAGCTGATCAGCTTCGATATTTTCGATACGCTCGTCGTCCGTCCGTTTGCCAAGCCCATGGATATGTTCAACGACCTGAGCGGCGCATTCGCCAAACTTTTCGGCATCGAAACGTACGTGGATTTTACAACGCTCAGACACAATGCGGAACAGCGCTGCCACATGCTGCAAAAAGCGAACAAGCCCGGGATCGAAGAGCCCACGATGGACGACATTTATGACGTGTTTTCCGAATTTTACGGATTCGACAGGGAAAAACTGCGCGAGATGCAGCGGCTTGAGATCGAATGCGAACTCAGATATTGTTATCCGAGAAAGGCGGGCATCGAGCTGTTCGAAACCGCGAAAGCGACGGGCAAAAAGGTCATCCTTGCCAGCGATATGTATCTGCCCCGCTCCTGTATGGAGGCGATCCTCAAAAAGTGCGGGATCGAGGGGTATGACAGATTTTATCTCTCTAACGAAATGCACCTGACCAAGCATTCGGGGCGCATGTACCGCGCGATCGCAAAAGATTACGCGAAGTATGCGGCGCCTTCGCAGATGCTTCACATCGGCGACAATTACGATTCCGACCTCGTCAAAGCAAAGGGGGCGGGCTGGCAAGCGCAGCATTTTCCTGCGGCAATGGATCTCTTAAAAGGCGCCAACAAAGCGATCCAAAGCGGAAAATCTTTCGATAAGATCATCTTTTCGGCGGATCGCTTTACGGATATGGAGGTCTCGTTTAATTATTTTTCGGGCCTTCGCAGTGCGTTTGCCGTCGTCGCCAATCGTATCTTCGATTTTCCTTACGTCAATTTCAACAAAGACAGCGACCTGAACGACGATCCGCGCTTTATCGGCGCGTATGTCGGCATGCACATCTTTGCGCTCGCGCGCTGGCTCATCAACAGCACGCGCGGGAAGGGGATCCGAAAGATCCATTTTGCCGCCAGGGACGGGTGGCTCGTCAAGCAGGCGTACGACATTCTGGCGCAGGGACTGGACGGCGTTCCCGAAAGCAATTACATCCGTGTTTCCCGCAAATCGTTCGCGATCGCCGACGTGCGCAGTCTTGCGGATATGCATTCGATCGGCCGCAAACTCAACTTCGCCAGTCAGACGCCGGACAGTATCTTCGAATTGTTCCGCCCCGTGATGAGCGGCAGCGCGGTTGCCGCATATGAAAAATACAGGGAAGAGAGCGGCGGCGCGTCGTCGGTGTTTTTCTCGGAATTCGATCAGTTTTCCCGTTTTCTCGTCGCGTTTTATCGCAGTTATCTGCAAGACGCCGATTTTGCGGGGTACCAGAAGATGTTGGGGGACTATTTCGGATCGGTCATAAGCGAGGATGACGTGTTCTTCGACATCGGATATTCCGGGCGCGTCGAGCTTGCGCTGAACAGGCTGCTGGGATTCAAGATCCGCTCTTATTATGTGCACAGCAACAACGAGGCGCTTGCCAAAAGGGAAGAGCTCGGCGGGATCGAAAATGTCACGTTCTATCCTTATAAACCGTATGTGACGGGCGTGATCCGCGAACATTTGATCTCCGAACTTGCGCCGTCTACGATCGGTTACAGGAATGAAAACGGAGAGCTTGTGCCCGTTTTCGATACCTTCGATATGGTCTATTCGACCTATTTCCTGACGAAGGCGATTCAGGACAGCGCACTTTCGTATGTGCGGGAGATTCATTCTCTGTTCGGTACCCGTGCCGTCGACCTTTTCGTCCGCGATTACGAATTGTCCCGTCCCTTCGAATATTATCTGCATTCGTCCCGTTCGTTCGACCGGAACGTTCTGCAGGATCTCGAGTTTGAAGACGATTTCGGCGAAGGGCATACCGTGAGCGGCATTGAATTCTGGGACCGTTGTTTCAAGCGCATCCATGCGGGAACGTCGATCGTGGTATATAAAGACGTAGATCTTCCGGAAGCGGTCAGAAATCGTTCGAAACTCATGCGCGGGCTGTATTTCTTTTTGTTCGACAGAAAACGATTCTTTGAAAAACTCAGGAACAAGCTGCATAAAAAATCCTGAACCGTGCGGGCCGCATCTGAAATGCGGCCCGTTGTTTTTATAAATTGACGTGAACGGAAACCGATTATTTGTATTTTTCGGTTGCTTTTCAGATTGTTTTAGGGCATAATATAGGTGTAATTGGATTTATCTGCCGCATACGGCGCGTGAGGAGGTTTGCGATGAGTCAGAAAATACGGGCAAAAAAACCGCCTGTCGGAGCGGCGGGCGCCGCATATTTTGTGATACTCGGCGTGTATGCCTGTTTTTGTGTCGGTTCGTCCGTGTATTTTTTCACCGTGCATCAGGTGCGCAACGGCGTCATGTCTTTGCTGTTTATCCTGATCGCGGGCGTGATAGAGCTTGCGTCCGTCCTGTTTTGCGTGCGCACGCGCCCCGTTTTTATTGCGGGGGTGCTGCTCATTGCGGTCGGCTGCATTTTAGGCACGTGTTACGATTTTTACACGAAGCTGCCTGTGTTCGACGTGATTTTGCACGGACTTTCGGGCGTGGTCTTTGCGTGCTGCGGTTTTGCGCTCATGCAGGTCTTTATCGGCGAGCCGACTTCGCTGAAAGGGTATGTCGCCTGTATTCTGTTCGGTTTTGCGTTCAGTATGATGATCGCCGTCCTCTGGGAGCTGTTCGAATATATGAGCACGGCGCTTTTGGGCCTCGACATGCAGGAAGATTCGATCATTCACGGTTTCGGGTCATATTTTCTGGCGGGCAGTCATAACGAGATCGTCATCGTCGACGGGATCGTAAAGACAGTCATTTATTACGGCGACGGTCAGACGCTCGTCATCGACGGGTATCTCGACATCGGCCTGTACGATACGCTCGGAGACATGCTCGTCTGCTTTATAGGGGGCATCCTGTTTCTCGCCGCGTTTGCGATTGACCGCGCCGCGGGCGGGAAATTGTGCCGTGCGCTCATTCTTCCTCCTGCAAAGAAATTTGCGGCGCGCGCCGCCGCGGAAGGCGGCAGTGAACTTGCCGCAGGGGAAAGCGGATCGTAAAAGGAGGGAAAACTATGCAGAAAAATAAATCTATGTCTGTACTTGCGATCGTTGCGGGCGTGCTGATCGTCATTCTCGTCGTGATGGCGGTTTTGTTTCCTCTTGTATTCATCCGTTCGTGCGAAAGATCGATCGAGGCGACGGAACGGGAAAGAGAGCGATTTTTCGAGCTTGCGTCGGCGGAAGAGAAAAAAGGATATTTCCTGTTCAGCGAAAGAAGTATTCATTCGTCCGGCGAAGAATCCGGCCCGACCGACGGCCTGACGGATAAGGTGAACGAAAAATTCGGTGAAGACGGCGCCGTTTACGAAGATATTTATTTGGATACGGAAAATGCCGCTTACGACGGCGCCGGAACGGTCTATTTCGGCGGGTACGGCCGCAGTTCCGGTTCGGAAACAAAAGACGGCATCGTATTTTCCATGTCTCTTTCCGCGGGAGACATTCAGCCCGTTTTCCGCTGTTCGGGGGAAGCGGTTTCCGTGGCAGACGCGGCGGGCAGATATTTGTTTTTTGCAACGCAGTCGAGGGCTGTCGTTTACGATTTAACGTCGCGGTCGGAGGCCGCCGTCAAAGAAACGGAGGGCAATCAGGCTGTATCCGTTTCGGAAAGCTGTGCCGTTTTTTCTTACGGCACGGAGTATTCGTTCGCAAAACTGAGTCCGATCGAAGGACAGCCGTCCATAGCCGTCTTCGATCCGCCGACGATGGGATATTTCCGCTATGTCCATAGCGGTATCGCTTATTTTGCGCAGGATGACGACCTGCTCGGATATGAGATCGGGTCGGACACCGTTTACGGGGCGGAAGTGTGCCGCGAAAAATTGAATACAAGTATTGTCCCCGGCGGGATCGTGGAAAGCGAGAACGGCGATTACAAATATATCCATGGCATAACGGAGATCGCGCTCGATCAGGCGTGGCTGTGCGCGCGCAGCGATATGCTGAGCGAGATGGAAAAGCTCACCGACACGCTCTGGGTCAGAACGGAAAGCATATTCAATGCGGCCGACGGGCATACATACCTTCTTGCAAGCGTCGGAAGACGGGACGGCGGACTCATGGACTCCCCGCAAGAGCATTGGTTCCTCTATGAATGGCTGAGCCCCGAAGAGATCGTCTATGTCTGCAATATCGATTGTTATGCGGGCATATCGGCGGTTTTTGCAAAAGCAGACGGCTGAAAAAGGCGGAGCTGAGGGCAAAAGAAAAGCAGACGGCGGCCTTGCGGGAGGTTTAATCGTTTTCCGACGGCGCGCTTTTCCTCTTTTACGGAAAAGCGCGCCGCATTCTTTCATAAAATTGGAAAGAAGACATTATTTTTGTTCTATTTATTTGACAAAGAGCGCGCAAAATGGTAGAATATCTATCGCGACGTGAAGGCGCGTTCTTTTTTTGCGCCCAAAAACGTTTTTTGCCGCCGGAAAGCTCATGCCGCACGGCGGGACTCAATACGCTTTCTTTAAATTGCGTAAGGGCAATTTATCGAAAATATATTCCAATTCTACAAGGAGGTAAAAAATGCCTACAATCAACCAGCTCATCAAGCACGGCAGAGAGAGACGCGTAGAGAAGAGCAAGACGCCTATCATGGGTCAGTGCCCGCAGAAGAGGGGCGTATGCCTTTCCGTTTCCACCACCTCTCCGAAAAAGCCGAA
>CALVMD010000018.1 GCA_944342025.1 uncultured Clostridia bacterium
TGGTCGAGGTGACGGGACTTGAACCCACGACCTCTTGGTCCCGAACCAAGCGCGCTACCAAACTGCGCTACACCTCGTTATTTGCTTTTCTGCCGATCTCCGGCCGATCCACGACCTCTTGGTCCCTCGTCGTTCCTCTCGCTTGTCTCTCGCGCCGCGCTTTGCGCTGCGCTCTCCTTTATGCTCGGCAACTCCTCCTCCCTAAAATCTCGCTCTGCTCGATTTTTGGGAGCCCTGACCGTGCGCGCTACCAAACTGCGCTACACCTCGACAGCCTTTATATTATAACAGAGGCGATTCTCTTTGTCAATCGTAAATTTTACTTTTACGGCGGATTTTTGCAGAATTTGCGAGCGCGTCACCGTTTCAAGGCCTTCCACAGCCGCTCCGCAAGAAGAGCTGCCAGAACACACAAGACGACATCCTTGGGAAGATATAACATATTATTGACAAAAACGGCTTCCCAAACCGACGCATAATTCAGATAATAGCGCCAGATCAGCGCAAAATAAGGAACACCGATCGCATAGTTGGCAAGCATGCCCGCAAGCGCGGCTGCCGCCGCACGGCGGAAAGTCCAAGCGCCGTTTCCGCGCAGTAAGCCCGCCACAAGCGCCGCAGCGATAAATCCGATAATATACCCGAACGTGAGCTGCACCACATAAGCATATCCGCCCCCGCCGTTCGCAAATACAGGCAGTCCCAAAAGCCCCAAAATCACATAGACCGCGACCGACGCCGCGCCCCACCACGGCCCCAGCATCAACCCCGCAAGGACAGCTACGACCGTCTGAAAGGTAACGGGCACATACGGGATAGGGATCCTGATAAATGCGGAAACGATCATCAAAACGACAAAGAGAGCGCACTGCGCCAGTTTTACGCTCTTGCGATATGCCGTCCTTTCCGTCTTATTCATATCCTGCATGATCTTTCCGCCTCCCGTTACTCCACTTTTATGGAAACCTCACCCGCCGCGAGCGTGCGCGTCTCTCCGCTGTCCATCCTGACCTGCAAAAAACAATTTTCGTCCAGCCCGACCGCGACGCCGTCCCCTTCGAAATTTCCGCTGACGACATGCACCCGCCGCCCGAGCACGAACAAACGCCGTTTATATTCCGGATAGAAAGCCCTGTCTCCGATACGCTCGTAATAAAAGCGAAAACGGTCCAAAAACGTCGCCGCCAGGCGCGATCTGCCGTCGGGCGGACACTCTTCCCGAGAAAACAGACTGCCCGCAACGCCCTTCAGCTCTTCGGGGAAAGCCCGTTCGCGCACGTTGATGCCGACCCCGAGGACGGCGTAAGCCAGTTTTCCGCTCTCCACGTCGAAAGACGCCTCCGTGAGAATGCCGCAGATCTTTTTACCGTCCGAAAATACGTCGTTCACCCATTTGATCTCCGCACGGACCCCCGCGACGCTCTCTGCCGCCTCGCAGACGGCGACGGCGGCGCAGGTGGTGATATACAGCGTCTCTGCGGCAGAAAAATCGGGCCGCAGCAGAACGCTGAGATAGATCCCCTGCCCGAACGGCGAATCGAACCGGCGCCGATACCGCCCGCGCCCCTCGGTCTGCTCTTCGGCAAGGACGACCGTCCATTCGGGCGCGCCTTCCGCCGCAAGTTCCTTAACGACGTCGTTCGTCGAACCGACGCTCCGATACGTGCGGATAGAGTATTTTTCCCGCGCGAACGCGCCGATCTCTTCTGCCGTCAGCACGTCGCAATCGTGAGAGAGGGCATACCCTCTGTTCGTCGACGAATCGATCTTATACCCTTGCTTTTCAAGGCTCTTGATGCTTTTCCATACAGCGTTGCGGCTCACGCCGAATTCTGACGCCAGCCGCTCGCCCGACAGGTATTCGCCCCGTGCGGAGCGCAGTTTTTCCAAAATCCGATCTTTCAGTGCCATGTCTTTATCCTAGCACATCACAAAACAATTGTCAACTGTTTTATATTTTATAAGGTGACAATAGGAGCAAAATCAGAGCCGCCCGAAGGCGGCCCTTTCCGTATCATTTTGCGATGCATTGCAGGCAAAGCGGCTGTGCGCCGCTGCCGTCTTCGACGATCAGTTCGTATTTGCCGACGTAAGCAAACGGAACGCCGTCCTCACCGACCAATCTGAGACAGTCGCGCGAGAGCGGAACGCGGAACTGTTTTTCTTCGCCCTTTTTCAGGAATATGCGCAAAAAGCCTACGAGGCGGCGATTGCGCTCCGCACTGGGATGATCGATCTTCCGATAGACCTGCATGACCGTTTCCCCGTCTCTGTCCCCCGTATTTTTCACCGTGACGGAAACGCCCGATCCTCGTTTTACAGCCTTTTCGACCTTGAAAGACGTGTAACTCAAACCGTACCCGAACGGATAGAGAGGCTCGCCCTCGTATCCCGTATACGTTCTGTTTTTCATGGAATAATCGGTAAATGCGGGCAGATCGTCGCAATTTTTATAGAACGTGACCGGCAATTTGCCGCTCGGATTGACTTTTCCGCGCAAAATGCGCGCGACCGCCTCTCCGCCGAGCTCGCCGGGATACCAGACCTGCAAGATAGCGTCTGCGGCCTCTTCGCCGCCCGTCACGATGCTGCTGCCCGACGCCTGTACGATGACCGTAGGTGTCCCCGCAGCCAACACCGCCTGTACAAGGCGCATCTGACAGGGAGGCAGATTCAGATCGAGTTTATCGCCGGCCGCGCCGAAATTGGGCGCACAGCCCTCTTCCCCTTCCAGCGTGGCGTCCAGTCCCACGCACAGGATAACGACGTCGGCCCGTTTCGCGCAGATGACCGCTTCGGAAATCTTGTCGTCGGGCAAGGCCGCATCCTCGTCGATGTCTTTATACATGTGCGAACCCTTGGCGTAAAGGATATGCGAATCGCCGTATGCTTTGCGGATTCCTTCCAAAAGGGTGACGCACGCCGAACCCGTACCGCAGTAATTGCCGTACAGGGCCGCCTCGCTCGCCGCGGCGGGGCCGATGACGGCGATCGTCTTGCCCTTGTATTTTTTCTTTTCCAAAGGCAGAATGCCGTTGTTTTTGAGAAGGACAACCGATTTTTCTGCCGCCGTGCGCGCCAGGCGCAGGTGTTTTTTGCTCTCGACTTCGGAATAAGGGATCCCGTCGAACTCCGTCTCTTCGCCCATGCCGAGCGCAAAGCGGATCGTCATCAGATGCCTGCAACTGCGGCGGATGTCTTCCTCTTCGATCAGCCCATCTTTCAGCGCGATGAGAAGCTGCAGATATACGTTTCCGCAGTTGAGATCGCACCCGTTTTTAAGGGCGAGCGCCGCACTTTCGGGCGCGGTGGAAGTCACGTGATGATGCATATGGAAGTCTGCGATCGCCAAGCAGTCGGAAGTAAAGTATCCCCTGAACCCCCATTCTTTCAGCTTTTTCTGCAAGAAAGTGTGCGCGCAGCACGGCTCGCCGTTCAGCCTGTTATAGGCGCCCATGACGCCGCCGACGCCCGCTTTTACAAGCTTTTCAAAGGCGTAAAGGTACGTCTCTTCCATATCTTTCGGCGTCGCCTCGGCGTCGAATTCGTGGCGGATCGCTTCGGGGCCGCTGTGTACGGCAAAATGCTTTGCGCACGCGACCGCCTTATAATACTTTCCGTCCCCCTGCATGCCGTGCACAAACGCCGTGCCCAGTTCTGACGTGAGATACGGATCTTCGCCGTACGTCTCCTGCCCCCTGCCCCAGCGCGGATCGCGGAATATATTGACGTTGGGCGACCAGTATGTCAGCCCTTTATAGATCGTACGATCGTTTTCGGCAACAAACTGATTGTATTTCGCCCGCCCTTCCGTCGCGATCACATCCGCGATTTTGCCGATCAAAGGCGGGTCGAACGCAGCCGCCAACCCGATCGCCTGCGGGAAAACGGTCGCCGTGCCCGCGCGCGCAACGCCGTGCAGCGCCTCGTTCCACCAGTTATAAGCGGGCACCCCGAGCCGCGCGATCTCCGCCGCCTGATAGGTAAGCTGCCCCGCCGCCTCTTCAACCGTCATTTCGGCGACGAGCGCCTCGGCTTTTTTTTCGTATACTGAAAGGTCCATGTCCCCCTCCTCTTCGTTTTTTGTCCTATTGTAACATCAGGGGAACGTTCACGCAACTGTTTTTTCAAATTTCCTGAAAAATGTTACAAAACTATTACATTGTTCGAAAAAGGCTTTCTCCGAAAGCCGCCCGCAGGGCACACCGCGCACGCGAAACGGACGGAAAAACAAGACCGCGCCAATAAAAAAGAGAGCCGGAAAAATTTTCAGCTCTCGTACGTTTTGAGAATGCCGAGCGCGACCTCTCTGCGAGAAACGCGTTTGTTCATCGCCTGTTTTTCGATAAAACGATGCGCCTCTTTTTCGGTCATATGCAGGTACTCGATGAGTGCGCACTTAGCCCTGTCGATGAGTTTCATGTCGTCCAGTTTTACTTTCAGGCTTTCGTTTTCGTCTTTCACGGCGCGGAACCTTGCGCCCGCGTCCAAAACGAGAGCAACGGACTGCTTGAACACCTCCGCATCGATCGGAAATTTCAAAACGATGACACCCGTGCCCGAAAAATATGAACGGGTTTCTTCGTATTGCTCCGCACGCGTAGCGATGACCACGCCGCACCCGCCCTCGCGCATGGCGGAAACTTTTTCCGCTTCCGTAAGGTCGAAACGCGGCATCAGAACCACTGCGGCGGGACATTGCGCGGCTTCCGCCGCGCGCAACGTATAATGCGCCGTTATTCCTTTTTTTTCAAACCACTCTTTCAGCCTTCCGAGAAGTTCCTCTGTCGGCGCATAAGCGGCAAGACGTTCCGTCATCGCACACCTCTCAGTTATCGGTATACATCTGCCTGTAAGGATTGTCAGAATCGGGCGTAAGCCTGTAATAAATATCGTTGAGAAGTTCTTCCGCATTCAATCCGAACCGCGCGGCATATTCTCTGAGCACGCCGCGCACCCATCCGTCGGAGATCCCTTCCGTCTTTTCCGCCTTTACCTGTGCGGGAAGACCCGCCGGCAGCTCGCCGCGGATATACATCTCTCCGCCGTGCATGCCCGTTCCGCAGAAATTGCCGACGGCGGGTTTTCCGTCGGAATGCAGGCCGAGCACAACGATGAGCCCGCCCGCCTGATATTCGCCGAGAAAACTTCCCGCCCTTCCGCCGATCACGATGACCGGTTTGAACTCTTTATACGCCTTCATATGGATGCCGCAGCGGTAACCTACGTCGCCGCGGATGAAGATCTTGCCGCCGCGCATGGCGTACCCCGCCGCGTCGCCCGCGTTGCCGTTGACGATGATCGCACCCGCGTTCATCGTGTCGCCGATCGCGTCCTGGGCGTTCCCGTCAAGGTAGATCTCCGTTCCGTCGAGATAGGCGCCGAGCGCGTTCCCGGGCGTACCCTGGATGCGGATGATCTTGCCCGAAGACCCCGCGCCGATATATCTCTGCCCGATGCAGTTGTCGATGCGGATCTCTTTATCCCCGCAGGTACGGATGCATTCGTTCAGATTGCGGAAATGCATCGTTTCGTTCGCCTGAATATGCATGATTATTGTCTCCTTGCAAGTTTATCCCGCCGCGCCGCCTCGGAAAAGGCCATCAGCGCGGGAGATTTTTCCAAAAGCCCGACATCCACGTCGGAAAGGGGCGTGCGGTTCCTGACGAGCGACGTATAAATGCCCGCGCGCTCGATGCAGTCGATAAGGATGTACCCTTTCAGCACGTTGTCGCGGAAGAAAAGTTTCTTATAATGATCATGCGCGGCCTCTTCATAGCATTCGCCCTCGTATACGCCCGCCGTAGCGATGTGCGAACCGAAAAAACCGATCGCGTTCATCGGAACGGCATTGGTAAAATGCGCATCGCCGCCCGCCATGTTGACGCCCGCGCACTCTCCCTGCAGAGCGGCGTTCGGCAGGAGCGCGAGAATGCGGCGGGTACCCGAGGCAATGTCGAAGCTCTCGCAGTTGTCCCCCGCCGCGTACACGTCTTTGAGCGAGGTCCTCTGCCCGTCGTCCGTCACGATGCCGCGCGCCACTTCGCCGCCCGCCTCTTTGACAAGCTCCGTATTCGGGCGGACGCCGACGGCGATGACGAGAAGATCGAACGGGATCTTTTTCCCGCTTTTGGTATAGGCGGCGTTTTCCTCGAATTTTGCCGCGCTGTCGCCGAGGATAAAGCGTATACCCCTCTCTTCGAGCTTGCGCTGCACGAACGCGGCGCCCCCCTCGTCGAGAATGCTCGGCAGGATCCTGTCCGCAAGATCGATGACCGTCACCGACTTCACCCTGTCGGCGATGCCTTCCATGCATTTGAGTCCGATGAGCCCCGCGCCGACGATCAGCACGTCCTTTTCGGGCGAAAGCGCCTTTTCGAGCGCGAGCGCGTCGTCAAGGGTCATGAAATTAAAAAATTCTTTCACGCTGTCAAGCCCTTCTACGGGCGGCACGAACGGGCGGGAACCCGTCGCGACCAGCAGCCGGTCGTACGGCACTTTTTTGCCGCTTGCAAGAAGCACCTTTTTATTTTCCGCGTCGATCTTTTCGGCGCGCTCGCCGAGCAGGACCTCGACGCCGTTTTTTTCGTAAAATTCGGGACTGCGGTACGCGATGTGCGCAAGGTCGGTCCTCCCGTACAGATAATACGAGATGAGCGGTCTGCCGTACGCCGCGTGCCGTTCGTCGGAGATTACGGTGATCTTTCCCTTCGCGTCGCGCGAACGGATCCCTTCGATCGCGTAGGTGGCGGCGGTGGAATTTCCGATAATAACGTATTTCATTTTACTTTCTCCTTTCAGCCGCGGTCCTCGAACACGATCGCCCCGTTGGGGCAGTGTTTGACGCAATTGGGCTCGCCGTTCATCTGATTATCGGTACACAGCATGCACTTTTGCGCGGCTTTGCCGTCTTCCGCGGGCATGATCGCGCCGTAAGGGCAGACCATGACGCAGGTATAGCAGCCGACGCACTTGTCGCGATCCAACGATACCATGCCGTCCCCCTCGCGGGACAACGCGCCCGCAATGCAGCTCTTTACGCAGATCGGGTCGGTACAGTGGCGGCAGTTGACCGCAAAATGCACTCCGTCTCCGTCTTCGACTTTAATGCGCGGACAGATATTTTTCCCTTTGAGAGCCTTGACCATATCGGCGATGCCGGAGTTGGCGTAAGCGCATTCATATTCGCACAGGTGACAGCCGAGGCACCATTTTTCTTTCACATAGATCCTTTTCATACAGCTTTCTCCTTATTCCCCCGCGTGACGGATGCCGAGCACGGAAAGCTCCCTGTCCGTCAACCCGATCCCGCGCAGCATCAGCCTGTTGCCGCGCAGCGCTTCGACCGAATTGATGCCCATGCCGCCCATCATCTCCTGCAATTCGTGCTTCCACGCCGTGACCAGCCTGACGAGACGCCTGTACCCGATTTCCGGGTTGAGGCGTTTGACAAGTTCCGGCCTCTGCGTGGCGATGCCCCAGTTGCACTTACCCTGATGACAGCTGCGGCAGAGATGGCAGCCGAGCGAAAGCAATGCCGCCGTGCCGATGTAACACGCGTCGGCGCCGAGCGCGATCGCTTTGAGAAGATCGGTGGAAGAGCGGATCGACCCTGCCGCAACGATGGAAACATTGTCGCGGATGCCCTCTTCGCGAAGGCGGGTATCGATGCTGGCGAGCGCCAGTTCGATGGGGATGCCCACGTTGTCTCGGATGCGTGTGGGCGCCGCGCCCGTGCCGCCTCGGAACCCGTCGACGGCGATGATGTCCGCGCCGCTGCGCGCGATGCCGCTCGCGATCGCCGCACAGTTATGCACCGCCGCGATCTTGACGATGACGGGCTTTTTATAGTCCGTCGCCTCTTTGAGAGAATACACGAGCTGGCGAAGATCTTCGATCGAATAGATGTCGTGATGCGGCGCGGGAGAGATCGCGTCGACCCCCTTGGGGATCATGCGCGTCGTGGAGACCGCGTCGGTGATCTTGCTGCCCGGCAGGTGCCCGCCGATACCCGGCTTTGCGCCCTGTCCCATCTTGATCTCGATCGCCGCCGCCGTTTCGAGGTAGTCTTTGAACACGCCGAAGCGCCCCGACGCGACCTGAACGATGGTATTTTTTCCGTATTTGTAGAAATCTTTGTGCAGCCCGCCCTCGCCCGTGTTGTAATAAATGCCCAGTTCCTCCGCCGCCCGCGCGAGCGATTCGTGCGCGTTGTACGAAATAGAACCGTAACTCATGGCGGAAAACATGACGGGAACGCTGAGTTTGAGCTGGGGCGGCAGCGTATCTTTCAGCCTGCCATTCTCGTCCCGCTCGATCCCGGCGTTCTTTTTGCCGAGATAAACGGCCGTCTCCATCGGCTCGCGAAGGGGATCGATGGAAGGATTCGTCACCTGCGAGGCGTTGACGAGCATTTTGTCCCAATAGACGGGATACGGCTTGGGGTTGCCCATAGAAGAGAGCAGAACGCCGCCCGTGCCCGCCTGGCGGTACACTTCGTTGATGGTCTGATTGTCCCAGTTGGCGTTGATCTTATATGTATTGTCCGACTTTACGATTTTCAGCGCGTGCGTCGGGCACAGGCAGACGCAGCGATGGCAATTGACGCACTTGGTATTGTCCGCGAACATCTTTTTGAGATCCGGATCGTACGAATGCACCTCGTTGGCGCACTGCCTTTCGCATACGCGGCAGGCGATGCACTTGTCGTAGTCGCGGACAACTTCGTAATCCGGATAAATAAAGAGCGTGCCGTTCATTTTCTGCCTCCGTACAATTCAAAGATGACGGGTTCGCCGCCCGCGGGCGCCCATACCTTGTCCAGATCGGGTTCGATGACGCGGATCGCACTCTCCTCGCTTGCGATGTACGCCTTGTCGCCCTTTTCGGCAACGACGGTGGAGCGCAGTTTGAGCCTGTCGCCGAGCGCCATCAGCCCGCCCGGATAGCCGACAATGATGGAAAACGGCCCCGTGATGAGGAGAGACGAAAACATCTTGCGGAGAAGCGTCTCCTGCTCCTGATCCTCCTTGCTCTTCCGCGCTATGGTGGACCAGAAAGAGGGCGCCACGACATGCGCGGCCTCGGTGAGCGTCAGCTTTTTGCGGCGGAGAAGATAATCGAAGATATACGCGATGACTTCCGTATCCGTCTGCAGATTGCACTTATAGCCGAACATCTCGATGTAACGCCTGTTCGCGTCGTAAGAAGAGATCTCGCCGTTGTGTACGACAGAATATTCCAAAAAGCCGAAAGGATGGGCACCGCCCCACCAGCCGGGCGTATTCGTCGGATAGCGGCCGTGGCAGGTCCAGCTGTAGCCCGAGTATTCCTCCAGCTTATAAAACCTGCCCACGTCTTCCGGAAAGCCGACCGCTTTGAAAATACCCATATTTTTCCCCGAAGAAAAGACATAGGCACCCTTTATGTAGGTATTGATCTTGTTGACGCAGCGCGCCGTATATTCGCGCTCGTCGAGATGCGAACTTTCCAGCTTGCGCGAAAGGGGCGAAACGAAATAGCGCCAGATGAGCGGCTCATCGGTGATCTCGGGGATCTTGCGCGTCTGGATCTCGGAAGCGTACGCGATCTCAAAATGCCTGCCGAGAAATTCCTCCGTCGCGGTCTTTGCCGCCCCATCGTCAAAAAAGAGATGGAACGCGTAAAAATCGCTGTAATCGGGATAGATGCCGTAGCCCGCAAAGCCGCCGCCGAGGCCGTTGGAACGGTCATGCATGACGGCGATCGAACGGATCATGTCCTCTCCCGTCATCCCCTTGCCGCTGCGGTCGATCACGCCCGTCACGGCGCACCCCGAGGGGATCCTTTCCTGTCCTTCCAGTAACATAACAACTCTCCCATAGACCCGCATATCGGGTCGGTTTTATATAAAAAAATTATACCGCCGCGGCGAAGAAAACGCAACGAAACGGCCACTTAAAGAATTGATACCGGATATAAGCACGGTTTAACCTTTTTTGCCGCAAGAATAAAGAACGGCCGCCCCGCGCAAGCGGGACGGCCGTCCTTTGTCTATGAGAAAGCTGTGTGTGAGCCGTATCGGAATCAGTCTTCGTCCTGCAGCGCGTCATAGCCCGATTCGCCCGTGCGTACGCGGATGACGTCTTCCACATCGTATACAAAGATCTTGCCGTCGCCGATGTGTCCGGTGTACAACGCCTTGCGGGCGGCCTCCACCACTTCGGTCACGGGCACTTTGCTCACGACGACCTCGACTTTTACCTTGGGGAGAAGATCCATATCCAGTTTGACGCCGCGGTAATATTCGCTCGCACCCTTCTGCACGCCGCACCCGAGCACCTGCGTGACCGTGATGCCGGTAACACCGATCTGATTGAGCGCCTGTTTGAGATCTTCAAACTTGGACTGTTTGGTCAGGATGACGACCTTGGAAAGTTTTGCGCCTTCCTCCGCGCTTTCCGCAACGGCAGGCATGGCGGGAGCAGTCATGTCTGTCACGGTGACGCCCGCAGGTTCTGCCGCAGGAATGCCGTCCGCCTCGATGATCTCGGCAGCCAGCGGTACGGGCGTGAAGTCCGCATACGCGCTGGGCAGGCCGTGTTCATGCTTGTCGAGGCCCTCGATCTCTTCGATCTTGGATGCGCGAAGCCCAACCGTATGTTTGAGGAGCTGAAACAATCCGATCATGCAGGCAATCGTCCATGCGGCGATCGCAAGGATGCCGATCAGCTGTACGATCAGCTGAGCGAAACTGCCCGTGTAGAAGAGGCCCGTGCTCGTGGAGAACAGCCCACAGGCGATGGTGCCCCATAAGCCGTTCGCGCCGTGTACGGCGATCGCGCCGACGGGATCGTCGACATGGAATTTTTTATCGATCACCTCGACCGCCACGACGACGAGAACGCCCGCGACCGCGCCGATGAAGAAAGCGCCGACCACATCAACGACCGCGCAGCCCGCCGTCACGGCGACAAGACCCGCCAAAGAGCCGTTGAGCGTCATGGAAACATCCGGTTTTTTATTTTTGATCCAGGTATAGATCATCGTAGAGATGGTGCCCGTCGCCGCGGCGACCGTCGTCGTGACGAGAACCTGCGCAAGCTGCGTCATATCCGAAGTGGCCGCGCCGTTGAAACCGTACCAGCAGAACCAAAGGATGAACACGCCGAGTGCCCCGATCGTCAGGTTGTGCCCCGGGATCGCGCGGACGTATTTGACTTCCTTGCGGACTAGGGTAGGTTTACCGTCTTTATCGAGATATTTTCCCCAGCGAGGCCCGAGGATGAGTGCGCCGATAAACGAAGAAATACCGCCGACCATGTGGATGAGGGAAGACCCCGCAAAATCGATATACATGACGTTCGCAAAATATCCCGTCGTTCCGAACAGCGGTTCCGTCGTGCTCAGCCAGCCGCCGCCCCACGCCCAGTGCGCCTCGATCGGATAGACGACCGCGCTGATGACGAGGGAATAAATGCAGTAAGAAAGGAACTTTGTGCGTTCGGCCATCGCGCCCGAAACGATCGTAGCCGTCGTCGCACAGAACACGAGGTTGAAGAAGAACGTCGACCAGTCATATTCCGCAAAATCGGAGAAAACGCCGAGGTTAGGGATGCCGACGAGCCCGAAGAGGGCGTCTTCCCCCATCAGCAGCCCCGCCCCAAGCAACACAAAAACGATCGTGCCGAGGCAGAAGTCCAAAAGGTTTTTCATGATGATGTTTCCCGCGTTCTTTGCCCGCGTGAAACCGGTCTCCACCATGGCAAAACCTGCCTGCATGAACCAGACGAGAATGGCGCCTATCAGGAACCATACGCCCGTCGATCCGAAAATACCCATTTGATATACCTCCGTTAAACTTTTTCTGTTCTCTCTTGCACCGCTTTTTCCGCAAATCTCGCACAGTCAGCCCCGATTCCGGGCACCGGCGAGACTGCCTTTGCGCGGACACGGCACTTTATACGCTGAACAAGATCTCGCCGTAAGTCGGGAAAGGCCAGTATTCGGAGGAAACTTTCGTCTCCATTTCGTCCGCATACGCCCTGATCTCCCGCATGACGGGAATGATCTTATCGGCAATGAATTTCGCCTGCGCCGCGGCATCGGTGTACGATTTTTCCGCGACGAGCAGTTCGTCGAGTTCCTTCGTCTTAAAATACAGACTGGCGTTGTCGGCGGCGAGGGAGGCGATCAGTTCTTTTTCCGCCGCACCGTCTCCTACGCCCGCGGCTTTTTCCGCTTCGAGCGAGGCGCAGAGGCTGAGCACATATTTATTGACTGCGGGATAGATGTCGCGCTTTGCCATTTCGGACATGGCGAGCGCCTCGATGACGATCGTTTTGCTGTAATTTTCCAGCATGATCTCGGTGCGCGTTACGACCTCTCTGCGGCTGAACACGTTCATACTTTCGAGCATTGCGATGTTCTTTTCGTCCGCAAAGTGCGGCATCGCCTCGGCGGTGTCCTTGAGGTCGGACAGCCCGCGCTTTGCCGCCTCCTCCTTCCATTCGTCAGAATAGTTGTTGCCGTTGAAAATGATGTGCCTGTGTTTTTTGAGAGTGTCTACGACCAGCTCGTGCAGCGCCGCGTTGAAATCGGAAGCCTTTTCCAGCCGATCCGCAAATTCTTTGAGCACGCTCGCGACGGCGGCGTTGATGACGATATTCGGCCCCGACAGGGAAAAACTGGAACCGACCATTCTGAATTCGAACTTGTTGCCCGTGAACGCGAACGGCGAAGTGCGGTTGCGGTCGGTCGTGTCTTTGGGGATCTCGGGGAGGGTATCCACGCCGAGTTTCATGACAGACTTGCCTTTGCCGTTGTATTTGACGCCCTTTTCGAGCGCTTCGATCACCCCTTCCAGCTCTTCGCCGACAAATACCGACACGATGGCGGGCGGCGCCTCGTTCGCGCCGAGGCGGTGATCGTTGCCCGCGCTGGCGACGGACAGGCGGAGAAGATCCTGATATTCGTCCACCGCCTTGATGACCGCGGCAAAAAAGAGCATAAACTGTCCGTTTTCGGCGGGCGTCGTGCCCGGATCGAGCAAATTCAGCCCCGTATCCGTACTCATCGACCAGTTATTGTGTTTGCCCGAACCGTTGATGCCGTCAAACGGTTTTTCGTGCAGGAGACAGCGCATGTGATGGCGCTGCGCCACACGTTTCATCGTCTCCATCACCAGCTGATTCTGATCGGTCGCAATGTTGGTATTCGTGAAGATGGGCGCAAGCTCGTGCTGGGCGGGCGCCACTTCGTTATGCTTTGTCTTCGCGAGGATCCCGAGCTTCCACAGCTCTGCGTCGAGGTCTTTCATGTATTCCCCGACGCGCGTTTTGATCGCGCCGAAGTAATGATCCTCGAGTTCCTGCCCTTTCGGCGGTTTCGCACCGAACAGCGTCCGGCCCGTATATTTGAGGTCTTTGCGCTTCTGATATACGCTCTCGTCGATCAGGAAATATTCCTGCTCGGCGCCGACGGTGGAATACACCCTCTTTGCCGTCGTATTTCCGAAAAGGCGCAGAATGCGCAGCGCCTCATCGTTCAGTGCGCGCATGCTCTTCAAAAGGGGTGCCTTTTTGTCCAGCACCTCGCCGCTGTACGAGAAAAACGCACAGGGTATGTAGAGCGTACCGTCCTTCACGAACGCAAAAGAGGTCGGATCCCATGCGGTATAGCCGCGGGCCTCGAACGTGGCCCGCACCCCGCCCGAGGGGAAGGAAGATGCGTCGGGTTCGCCCATGATCAGTTCCTTGCCCGAAAAATCCATAATGACTTTTCCGTCCTTGGTCGGGGAAATAAAGCTGTCGTGCTTTTCGGCGGTGATGCCCGTCATCGGCTGGAACCAATGCGTATAGTGGGTCGCGCCCTTTTCCACCGCCCAGTCTTTCATCGCGTTTGCCACCACGTTCGCTACGCCCGAATCGAGGGCGCTCCCTCCGTCGATGGTCTTTTTGAGCGATTTGTAGATCTCTTTGGGCAACTTTTCCTGCATGACCTGCAGGTTGAACACGTTTGCTCCGAAAATTTCAGGGACTCTCATAAAACAAAACTCCTTAAAAAAATTAAAAAGCGCCGCGAAGCCCGTTCTCCCTTGAACGCGCCCCGCAGCGCCTTTGCTGCCGAAACGATTTATGCCCCGATTATAGCCGCATCGCCCCGATTTGTCAAACGCGGGAAACAAATTCGAATTATCACGAATTTTTATGCCCTGTATAAATTATTTCAAGCGCTTTTCCGAATAAATCGCCCTTTGACAACGGAATGTTTATTTGTTATACTATATACAAATGATTTTCAGGAGAAAATGATGCAGTGTAAATTTACCGCAAAACGCGGATCGGCTACGATCGTCGGGGATATTTTTCTGCCCGAAAAGCTGCCTGCGCCCGCCGTCGTTTTCAGTCACGGCTTCGGCGGCACGAGGAAAAGTTTTTATCCCGACTGCCGTTTACTGGCTGAAAAAGGCGCTGCCGCCGTATGCTTTGATTTCCGGGGCGGATCTCCCCGGTCGGATAGCGGAAACGATACGGAAAACATGACCGTCTTCACCGAAAAAGAAGATTTGTTTGCAGTTATCGACGCGCTCGCACGGGATCCCCGAATAAAAGCGGACGCACTTTTCCTGTTCGGCGAAAGCCAGGGCGGATTGGTGAGTGCGCTCGCCGCGGCCGAACGGCCCGCAGCCGTCCGCGGGCTTATCCTCCTCTACCCCGCATTCTGCATTCCCGACGACTGGCGGAGAGTTTTTCCGACGCAGGCAGACATTCCCGAATCCCACTCGTTTTGGGGCGTTACGCTCGGCAGGCAATATTTTCAGAGCATTCGCGGTCTCGACCCGTTCGATGAGATCGGAAAATACCGCAATCCCGTACTGATCATGCACGGCGACGCGGACGACGTGGTCCCCCTTTCCTATTCCGAACGCGCCGCGCGCACGTATAAAAACGCGGCGCTTTCGGTATATCCGGGCGAAGGGCACGGATTTTCCCCTGCGGCACGCGGACGGGTATGCGAAGAGACGCTCGCCTTTATTCTCGAAAAGCGCAGCTGCTGACGGCGCGAACGGTTGCGTTTCCGGACAGAATGGTGTATAATACCGACATATGTGCGGATGTGGCGAAACTGGCAGACGCGCCGGACTTAGAATCCGGTGGGCAACCTTGCAGGTTCAAATCCTGTCATCCGCACCACCCTGCCCGGGCCGTTCGGATGCGATCGCGGCGCCGGGCTTTTTTCCTTTTGTGCGCAAATCCGCTTTCAAGGAGCAAAATTTTGTTTTATCACGCTTCTCCCGTCAAAGGGATCAAAACGCTTCTCCCCTCCCCGTCCGACGGCGGCAAACAAGCCCTGTACTTTTCGCAAAAACGGGAAAACGTACTCGTATACCTGAGCAACGCCGTAGAAAAATACTGCCGGGAAACGAATTTTAACCACCGCGGGCAATGGGCGAAATGGGGCCCGTACGGTTTTGAAAGGGACGGACGGCTGCGCCTGGAAGAGTACTGGCCGCACGCGCTCGAAGAGACATACAGGGGCGTTTCGGGCTGTATCTACCGCGCGAAAACGCTGCCGCCGCCCGTATCCGCTTCTTCCGTCCCCTTTGCCGTCTTCTGTGAAAAACCCGTCCCCGTTTCGGGGTGCGAAGAGATACCCGACGCGTACGAAGAGATCCTGTCTGCGGAGCGGGACGGACTGATCTCGATCCTGCGGTACAGCGACCTGAGCTCGCGGCGGAAAGAATGGCTGCAAACGACCGTGCGCGCCGAATATGAAAAATCTGCCGAACGGCCCGAGTACAAGCACTTTCTGGAAGGAAAATTCAGCCGCCTGCTGTGACGGCGCTTCTGTTTTAAGGAGGTTAAAATCCATGGATGAAATCGACCTGACCGAGCACATGGAGGAGCTTTTTGCCGTATACAAGGGCATTCTGTTCAACAGCCGCACATTCGTCAAAGATCACACGGCAAAGTTCGCCTATGATTTTCAATGCCGCGAATATCGGAGGCTGTCGGAAAAATACGACCTCGCAGCCGCCTCGGGAAACGGGAGCGAATTCGAGCGGGCGGTGCGCCTGATGTCCCGCTTTGCGCCCCGCCTCACGCACGACGGCATGTATGACAACCATATCGCATGCAACGCGGAGGCGTTGCTCGAATACAGCCTGGACGACGCGGAACACGGGATCAACTGCCTGAATAAGTCCAAAATCCTGCAGGAGTGCTGCCTCGCCCTCGGGATCTTCGCGCGGAGGGTATGGATCTACCCCTGCTCCCCCTACGACTTTGACAACCACGTCGTCAACGAGGTCTACGATCTTTCCCGCAAAAAGTGGGTCATGTTGGACATGACGGCCGAGGGATATTTCGCCGACGAAAACGGCACGCCCCTCTCCGTTTTGGAAATACGGGAAAAATTTGCGCTCGATCTGCCGTGCGAATTTATAAAAACGGGAGAAGCATCCGCATACTTTCAGGACGAAAAAGAGGAAAAACTCTATTACAAGACCTATTTTGCCAAAAACCTGTTCCGCCTTGCCGCCGAACAGGAAAACCGATACGGAACCGGCAAACACGTCCTGAATTTTTTGCCCGAAGCGTTCAACGACGTTTTATGGAAGCGCATGAACGGCGCCTTCCGCGCCCGCAGCTTTTACGGAGAAAACGACCCGCGCGCCGTATTTGACGATGCGCCCGCACCGCGGAATAAAAGCTGCGATACGGCGTGCCTTGCCGCGGCGCCGGAATAAGCGAAAAAACAAACCCTTTCCGCTGCCTCAGGCACGTAAAAAAAGCGGGGCGCCCGATCGGAAGATCGGGCGCCCCGCTTTATATATCTTTATGCAAAATATTCGCGGACGAGTTCTTTGCCGCCGCTCTTTGCGACGCGGCCTCCAGCAATGAGGAAAGCCCTGTCGCACAGTGCCTCCGCACAGCGCACGTCGTGCGTGATCGTGATCATCGTGTTGCCCGTCTTCTCGTGCAGCCTGTTGAGAATGTCCACCATGACGCAAAGCCCCTCGTAATCCTGCCCCACGGTCGGTTCGTCCAACAGGAGCACTTCGGGATCGCATGCGGCGACCGCCGCAATGGAAACGCGGCGTTTCTGCCCTTCCGAAAGAGACTGCGGATGCCGTTCCCAAAGGTGCTTTACGCCGAAGATTTCTGCGATCTCGGCGGCATAGCGCTCGCTCTTCGCGCCGAAACAAATCTCCTGCCGCACGGTCGGCATAAAGAGCTGATAATCGGGGTTCTGGTAGACGACGCCGACTTTTTTGAACCATGCCTTGCTCCCCTTCGGCTTTTGCCCGAATTCTTTGCCGAGATTCTGCACGATCTTGCCGCCCGTGGGCTTATACAGCCGCGCGATCAGGCGCATGAGCGTCGTCTTGCCGCAGCCGTTTTCGCCGAGTAGCACCGTTCTGCCGCCCTTTGGTATATCGAGCGTGACGCCGTTCAAGATCTCGCGCTCTTTTCTGACCAAAAACGCGACTTTGTCCAGCGCAAAAAGCGTTTCGCCCCCCTCAAAAGGCAAACAGACATCCCCGATTTTTGCCGTCTGCTGCCTGAGGTATTGCTGTCTGTCTTTCACTTTTCCGACTGTTTTGTCCCCGATGTGCCACACGCTGTCGACGAACGGCAGAACCATGTCGAGACGGTGCTCGATGACGACGATGCAGTAGCCCGCCCGCGCGAGCGTGCGCAGCGTGCCCATGAGAAGTTTTGCGCCGTCCTTGTCGAGGTTGGCGAGCGGTTCGTCCAAAACGACGATCCTCTGTCCCATCGCCAGCGTGGACGCGGTGATCAGCCGCTGCTTCTGACCGCCCGAGAGCGTCCTGCACTTCCACGCGGGATTAAGTTTCATGAGGTCGCAGACGATCCCGACCTGCTTTTGTATCTTTTCGGGGGGAAACGCGAGATTCTCGCACCCGAAGGCGATCTCGTCTTCAACGAGTTTCTGAACGATCTGTTCGTCCGCATTTTGCAGGACGACGCCCACTTTGCGGCATACGTAACCGAGTTTTTGGTGCCGAATCATCTCTCCGCCGACAAAAACTTCGCCCGACAGTTCCCCATAGCTGACATTGGGGATGATGCCGCTGACGATATACATGAGCGTGGATTTCCCCTCGCCCGAATGCCCCGACAGGAGCGTCACCTCGCCGTATTCCGCCGTAAAATCGACGTTTTGCAGAATGCGCGTTTTGCCGTCATAGGAGAAAGAGACGTTTTTCAGTTCGATCGCCTTCATAAAATCACCGTAAGCACCGCGCCCGCGACGAGCCCCGCGGCAAACAACACGTCGGACAGTGCGAAAGATTCCTTTTTATAGATCGTATACGGCACCTTTCCGAGCGCAAAACCGCGCGTTTCAACCGAAAGCGCGAGCGTATCGGATATATTCACGAGCCGCATGACGAGGGGCACCAGAAAAGCGCGGTACAGCATCCTTGGATTGAGTATGCTGCCCGCTCCGCGCGTTTTCATCGCCTCGCGCACGCGGCGGATCTCACCTCGCAGCATGGGGACAAAAGACATGGCAATCAGCATGCCGAGCGTGACCGCGCGCGGCGTATGTACCTGCGAAAGACTGCGCGTCATGCGCACCGGCTCGCAGCAGACACCCGGAACGACGCCGAGAAAGACCGCGCCGAAGCGGTTCGCCATTGCCCAACCCGCGTCGAACGTCCCCGTCGCCGCGTAAAAAACCGCGAAAAAAATGCCGCCCACGACAATAAACGCCGGCAGTGTGCGCAGACACGCCCTGCCGCAGCCGAACAGGGAGAGCCACATGAACACGCCCGCGAGGTAGATCGAACAGGCGAGCAGGCTGTCCGCCGTAACGAGCCCGAAGATGACGACAAACAGCCCCGCGACGATCGCGACGAGCGGAAACAGCTTGCTTTTGTAACGGAAAAAGCTCATTTTTTCATCACGCCCGATTTTCTCAGTTCACGGGAAACGAGCATGCCGATCAGCGACCCCGCGAAGCAAACCGCCAGAACGGCGGCGCTCATGCCGAGAGCGATCCACGGATCCGTCCCGATGAACGCGCTGACGGCTTCTCCCGTTTCGTCCGTCACCGTGTAGAGAAAGTTATAATAGACATACAAAAAGGGAAGCGTACACGGGAAAAAGAGAATCCCCGCAAACAAACTCGCCCCGTCGCGCTTATAATTGCGGAAGATGAGCGCCGTCAGGCCCTCGGCGATGAGCGCACAGATGACGGTGCAGACAAACATGATCGTGCTCATGAACACGAGCACCACGCCGCAGCAGACGGACATGAACAGCAATGCGCCCGCCTTTCTCACCTTCATCATGCCGATGACGGGAAACACGGAAAATTGCAGCCCGAGACAAAGCTGCACGATGCCGAAGAGCGGGATCTGCCCGACGAGCGGCATGATCGCGCCCGTCACGAGCATGCATGCCGCCATGATCGCAAGAAACACAATGTCTTTGATCTTGTATTTGCGGAACAGTTTGCCCTCGTCGTCCGCTTTCGTCTCGGTGCCCGACGTTTCCGCGGCGGGCACGGCGGAAACGCCCGCCTCTATCTCTTCCGTATTGGCGATCAGCGCCTTTGCCGCGTCCGCTTCCGCATTCTGTCCGTCCCCGCACGAAGGCGGGATCTTTTTATCCTCTTCCATTTTATTTTACCTCACACATCGCGCCGTTTTCGACGCGGTAGATCGTATCCGCGATCGCCATCGTCGATTCGCGGTGAGAGACCAAAACGATGCTCTTTTTGCTCTTCTGCTCGGCGAGCGAACGGAGGATCATTCCCTCGTTGATCGAATCGACGTTGCTGGTCGGTTCGTCCAGCAGGATAAGCTCGCTCCCTTTCAGGAAAGCTCTGGCAAGCCCTATGCGCTGTTTTTCGCCCGCGGACAGGTTGTCGCCCATCGCGCCGACTTCGGTTTTGTAGCCGTCAGGCAAAGACAGGATAAAGTCGTGTACGGACGCCATTTTGCACGCGCGCTCCAGCTCTTCCTGCGTGGCGTCCGGCTTTGCGATGCGCAAATTTTCTTCTATACTCTCGTCAAAAAGGTAAGTGCTCTGCGAAACGAGCGTCACGTTGTCCAGCAAATTATCCGAGTCGATCCCGTCGATGTCCGTCCCGTTGTAAGCGATCCTGCCCCTGTCTTTCTCCCAAAACCTCAGCAGAAGTTTCAAAAAAGTGGATTTGCCGCAGCCGCTCTTGCCGACGATGCCGACGATCTCTCCCCTTTTCGCGTGCATGCACACGTCTTTCAGCACGGGAGCGTCTTTTTCATATGAAAACGAAAGGTCTTTGACGTCGAGATCTTCGTAAACGAACGTCTTCCCGTTCACGACGGGAGATACGGCCGGTTTTTCCTCCAACAGGTTCAGCACCCTGTCGCCGCTGGCAAACGTCTGCGTGAGATTGCCGGGCAGCGCGGAAACGGCGATCACGGGGCCGAAACTTCCGAACACGGTGACGACACCGATGATCATTCTGCCGAAAGAGAGCATATCCGCAAGCACCAGCGCGATGCCGACCGCGAGCGCAGCCGACACAAAGAGCGTGACGATCAGCTCCGTAGCGGCCCCCGCCTTCGTAATGCCGTTTTTCATCCGCTTCGTCTGGTATAGAAGCTGATCCGAACGCCTGTCTACTTCCTTTTCGCGCACGTCTTCCGCATTGTTCAGCACGATGTCTCGGATACCCTTGATGCTGTCAAGAAAATAGGAATTGAAGTTTGCAAATCCGCGCCTGTACGTCACCCCCGCCTCTTTAAGTTTTGCCGAGGATGCGAGCGGCACGGCGATGCCGATGACCAAAAAACCCGCCAATGCCACAAGCGCGAGATACCAGGAAGAGACGAAACCGACAAACAGGAATACCGCCGCCGACACGAGCACCGCGATACAGACGGGCGATACGGTGTGCGCGTAAAACACTTCGAGCGTTTCGATGTCGGAAGTGATCATTGCGATGATGCTGCCCTTTTGCTTGGTTTCGAGCTTTGCCGGGCAAAGGATGCGCAGCGCGGCAAAAATTTTGTCCCGAAGGACCGCCAGCAATTTGAACGCGATATAGTGATTGGAATACTGTTCCAGATACCGCAAGCCGCCCCGCACGACGCCGCACGCGACGGCAAGGCCGATGATCCAGCCGTAAGAAAGAGCGACTGCCTCGCCGAGCGCCTTCGCAACGCCCACCGCCCCGAAAACGGTGACGCCCATCGCCGCGACGAACCCGGCGCTGCCGTTGACGACGGCAAGCACCATGATATAGGACAGGGAACCCAAAAGGACGATCAGGCTCGCCATGATCTTTGCCCCGCTCCTGCGAAGTTTTGTTTTCATGCCCTCGCCTCCTCTCTCACGGCCGAAAGCGCCGCGTCTTTATACCCTTCTTCCAAGGCTTTCTGCGCAGTATACAGTTTCGCATAGCCGCCCCGCGCACTCATCAGCTGCGCGTGCGTGCCGCTCTCTTTGACTTCTCCTTCTTCCATATAATAGATGTTGTCCGCGGGAACGACGTTCGCCAGGCGATGGGAAATGACGACGACGGATTTTTCCCTGCTCATCTCGCGCACGTTTTTCATGATGATCGCCTCGCTCTCGATGTCGATATTGCTCGTCGCTTCGTCGAACACATACACTTTTTTATCCGCGACCAGATTCACCGCCAGCGCCAGCCGCTGTTTTTGCCCGCCCGAAAGGTTGTTCGCGTCTTCCGCGATCACTTTATCGAGCCCGCCGTTCTCCTGCACGAAGGAGGACAGATCCACGCGGCCGAGCGCGTTCCAGATCTCGGCATCCGTCACGCTTTCCTTGGCGAGTTCAAAGTTTGCGCGCACCGTATCGTTGAAAATATATGTATTGTACGAAACGACCGCAAGCTGCGAATAGTACGAACGCCGCGAAACGCTCTCGATATTCTGCCCGCCGACGGTGACGCGTCCCTCTTTCGGCCGGCGTGCGCCGATCAGAAGGTTGACGACGGTAGATTTGCCGCATCCGCTTTCCCCGACGATGGCGCTCATCCCCTTTTCGGGGAATGTCATGTTCACGTTTTTCAGCACGTCGCGCCTGCCGTCGTACGAAAAGGTGACGTTTTCCAGTCTCAGTTCCGTGCCGCGCACTTCTTCGTTTCCCCAGACGGGTTCCTCCGCTTTGAGCAGCGAAATGATCTTTTTGCCCGCGCTCGCGCCGTTCATCGCGACGTGGAAGGCGCTGCCCAAAGACCGGAGCGGCAGGAAAAACTCCACCGCCACGAGGATGAGAAAGAGAGCCGCGGCAGGCGCCAGCCAGCCGTTCATGAGCCCGACGACGCTCAGCGCGACGCCCGCGCCCGCCCCGCCGAAAGCGACCAGATCCATGATGGTCGTGCTGGCAAGCTGCATGACGAGTACCTTCATCGTGATCTTTCTGAACTCTTCGGCGCTCTGATTCATTTTTACGTGTCTCGCCGCGTCCGCTTTGAAAATTTTCAGCTCCTTCAAGCCCTGCACGCTGTCCAGAAAAGCGTCGCCCATCGAAGTATACTTGCCCCAATATTTTGCGAACACCTTTTTTGCGTATTTTGATACCGCTACGATCGACACGGGAATGAGCGGCACGCACGCGAGCAAAACGAGCGAGGTGCGCCAATCGATCCCGACGCAGATACAGAACAGCAGAACGGGCGCGATCATCGAAAAGAAAAACTGGGGCAGATAGGTCGAATAGTACAGGTCGAGCTGTTCGATCCCTTCCATCGAGACCTGCGTCAGCCCCGCCATGCTCATGCCGTCTGCCGACCGAACGCCGAGCCGCAGAATCTTGTTGTAGGTGCGCTCGCGAAGATCTTTTTTGACCTTCCTGCCGAGCATGTCTTTCAGGCTCCCCGTACAGCGGGAAGCCGCATACCGCACGGCGATGGCGGCAACACATGCCGCCGCGGGATAGAGATAACCGAGCGGTTCGTACCCTTCGATCAGAAAATACACCGCCCAGCACACGCTCGCCGCAATGCCGATGTTGGCGAGCATGCCCAGCACCATCAAAAGCACGGTATATGCGACGTACTTTTTATTGGTGCCGATCAGTTGCATCAATTCTTTGTCAAACATGATTTCAAGCCTTCTTTTTGGTTTCTTTTTCGAGTGTGTTTTTCTGCTTTTTGGTCTCAGCAAGATGTCTGAAAGCGATCACGGGATGATAAAGCGCCATCCTCGGACCCGAAAAGCGCATGACGGCGGAAATCCTCTCACGCATCTCCTTTTTATAACAATGCACGCGGCAGTTGGAACAGAATGGTTTGCCGTCTCCCCACGGGCATTTCTCCCTGCGCGTTTTCACGTATTCGAAAAGTTCGGTGCATTCGGGGCAGAGCGTCCCTCTCCTGCCGCCGTGCTTTTTTTTGCAGTACAGACCGATCATCAGAGCAACGATTTTCAGCTCCCTTTCCTTCTCCATAAAAATTAACCTCGGTTATCAATCTTGCTCATTTTAGCATATATGCGCGGCATTTGGCAAATAATTTACCATGGTTAATAAAATTTTTTAAAAATTTACCGATGCTTTCAAAAAAGCCGAGCAGGTCAATCGGACCTGCTCGGCTTTCTATATTCTTGAACTATTCAATTTTTCAGCGATAATTTTTCCCGTTGACTTCCGCGAGAACTGTGCAGCGACAGCTACAACGAAGAGGCAAAAATTCGTGAAGTCATTCCTTTGGCGGCAATAAAAAAACTACCCGAACCCACTGTTCTGTGATAGTGGTGTTCGGATAGTTCCAATTTGGTGCACCTAGGCATTTAATATCCGAATTTTTTGCCGCCTCAAGCTCGGAAAGACTCACCGTCTGCGTTCCGTCCTTGAAGTTGAATGTTATCGTCAGTTTGTCATCGAAAAGATATATCGAATTGATAAAACCGTCGATAAGTCTTTGCCGTCCTTCCTGTGTGGAAATATCCAGCTTTCTGAATTTCTCTATGCCGAAGCGTATCTGTTCTTTCGTAAGGAAGGGCTTTTTTATTTTCTCCTGCAAGATGGCAATTTCAAGCTCTTTCTGCTTGCTTTCAAGTTGAGTAAGTCTGCTCTTGGTGTTCTCCGTTATAATTCCCTGTTCAATGGCGTCCATTATATTGGCTATGCGCTTTTGCGTATCTTCAAGCTGTGCTTTAAGATTGGGAATTCTCGGATTTTCTTCGCCCTGCAATATGTAAATTCTGTCTATGAGATAGCTTATCATCTTTTCGTCGTTCAGAATATCCGTCGCCTTTTTGACGGCTAAATCTTCTATCCATTCCTTGCGTACAGGCTTTTTATCGCAGGTATGTACCTTTTTAGTGTTTGCGCATTTGTAGTAGCGGTAAACCCGCGAAGTGCCCATTCCGCTTTCGCCTACCATGTGCGCTCCGCACTTACCGCAGAACAGCTTTAAAGTGAGCAAATATTCGTCCTCAGCCTTACGGGTTGCAGGCGCTTTTTTATTCTTGACGAGTTTTTCCTGTACTCTGTCAAACAGCCCTTTTGAAACGAGCGGAGGAATGCAATCGGATACAACTATATCACGGAACTTATATTCGCCGATATATCTGCGATTGGACAGAATGCGCTGTACGGCGTTAATATTTATCTTGCCGCCGCGCGAGGTGCGTATTTGCTTGCTGTCGAGATAATTGACTATCTGTTTTACAGTCTTTCCGTCGGCATACATATTGAAAATTTCGTTTACGATGGGAGCGTTGACCTCGTCCCGCTCAAAGCGGCGCTCTTCATTGATTTTATAGCCAAATGTAACCTGACCGCCGTTATGCAAACCTTTCAATGTGTTTTCCTTCATGCCGCGCACAACTTTTTCTGCAAGCTCGGCTGAATAGTATTCTGCCATGCCTTCGAGAACCGATTCAAGCAGTATGCCCTCAGAGCCTTCCGAAATGCTTTCCATTGCGGATACAACTTTTACACCGTTTTTGCGCAATAGCGCCTTATAATGCGCACTGTCATAGCGATTTCGTGAGAACCTGTCCAGCTTCCATACAATAATACAGTCGAAAGCGTGCTTATAACTATCCTTTATCATTCGCTGAAATTCCGGGCGGTTATCCGTCTTGGCGGTAAGGGCGCGGTCAATGTAATTGCCTATAACGTCGATTTCGGCACGGCTTGCAAACTCCATACACTCACGGAGCTGACCTTCGATAGATTCTTCGCGTTGATTGTCGCTCGAATAGCGAGCGTAAATAACTGCTTTCATGACTTTTACCTCTTGGCGACATTATAACACAGTAAATATGACAGATATAGTCATATATAAAAAATTTTTTAAGTTTTTTCTTCTGAAACATCAATTCCCAGCAACACGCCGAACCTGAACCCCTCTTTATAGAAAGTTTCGCACTCCTCGCAGGACGCCTCGTCTATGGCATCTTTGAATTGTCTGTACAGCTCCGTGGCTTCTTTGTCATCTTTAAGTTTTTCAGTCAATCTATCGTCAAACTCGCATACTTTGTTCATCAACTGGCTGTATTTTTCAGAGGCGCGTACGCTTTCGTAAGTACCGCGTAATCCAAAGCACATTTGCTCAATTGCAGATTTCATAGCAACTCCTGACAGTTTTTTTATATATTATATAGCTCTAAACGAGCTAAGTCAATAATTTTAGCTCAACTCGTGGTAATATTTAGGCATGATAATATTCAAAGAAAGACTTAAAGAGTTGAGAATTGAAAGGAAACTTTCGCAGGCAGAGCTTGCAAAGGAGCTGAACGTCAGCCAGCGCAGCATAAGCAGTTGGGAGACGGGTTTCAGAGAGCCCGATTTTGCAACGTTGGAACGCATTGCCGTATTCTTTGATGTAACTACGGACTATCTGCTCGGGTTAGGGGATTGAACAGCTTGATTATGAAAAAGTTATTTATAATCGGCGGTCCTATGGGAGTGGGCAAAACTGCCGTCTGCCGGAATATGAAAAACAAGTTGGATAACTGCGTTTTCCTTGACGGGGACTGGTGTTGGGATGCCCATCCGTTTCAGGTAACAGAAGAAACGAAAAAGATGGTAACAGATAATATCTGTTTTATACTCAATCAGTTTATTCATTGCTCCGCCTATGAAAATATAGTATTTTGCTGGGTTATGCACAAGCAATCTATAATCGATACCATACTTGCCCGTTTAGACACGACTGATTGCAAAGTCCATACAATTTCTCTGATTTGCTCTCCCGATACTCTTATTTCGCGCTTGAAAAAAGACATTGATATGGGTATTCGTTCAGATGACGTTATTGAACGAAGCCTTAACAGATTGTCCTCCTTCAATGAGCTTAACACGGTTAAAATTCAAACCGATAATCGTAGCATAGACCAGATTGCGGATATGATTATATCCCTTTAACCCGATAAAACGACAAAATATTACAAACAAATGTTTGTATTTCTATTGACAGAAGCAACTTTATATGGTATAATGCGAGAGTACAGGCGGATATGTTGCCTGTGCTCTTTTGCTGTACATTCAAGTTTGTACAGGTACTCCTCTTTCACGTGAGAGTTTAGCGCAGATATGACTGCGCCGCAGAGCGCAATGCTCTGCAAGGATTTCAGCGCAAAATGCGCTGCACCCGAGCCGTCTGAAAGACGCGCCATAACGGGGTTTTATAAGCGTACAATTTTTTTGCTTAAACCCCATTAAATGGCTGTCTTTATTCGAGCGAAGACAGGCTTATTTTGTGTTACAGTTTTTACGAAATAAGTCGTTACCACATTCGTTCGGAAAAGATGTGCGATGATAGGCTTTTAAGATGCTTAAACTTTTGCTAAGCGGCGCGAAGCGACATTTGAGCAAAAGTTGCCGGTATCGCAATCGCAAAAATACTTTTTGCGATTATTGTTGTACTCTTTTTTATGGAGTTAAGCCTCTTTATCACGCATTTTGGGACGTGCCTTGATGGGCTTTTTCAGTATACAAATTTTCAGATAACTGAGGCAAAAGCAAAAAGTAAATAAACCTAAAATTACATAGAATGGCTAACCACCATAGAGCTTACAGCTAAACAAGGTTTTAAGTCGGTGATCGCGTTACAAGCATCAGCGGCTTTTTTGCGTTCTTTTTAAGACTGTCGAACCCATGATTTAGCGCGTGGGTAAAGATAAATAATCAATAGATCAGGAGGTGAAAAATGAACAAGCAAACGACAATCAGACCGCCATAAATCAGGTAAGCAAACGGAAATTACAAAGCACTCAAAAGTCTGATTTCGGCAAGCAAATGAAAAGAGCATTATTGATACTTCTTCCACTTCGTGTGTTCGAAGTATAGCTCACTATACTTCGCAAGCGAAGTGCCGTTCGCTCTGCCGAGGGCTTTTAGCACAAAATAACGGGAGGTAAAAATTATAAGCTACTTAGTTTGTCACATGGAAAAGTATCACAAGACGGACATTGCGCCCGTCGAAAATGAGAACGAGCGCGACGACACCTATCAGGCGGTCAACCCGCA
>CALVMD010000019.1 GCA_944342025.1 uncultured Clostridia bacterium
CCGATCCACCAGTTGCCGTTTTCGCCGATGTACGGCGTTTTGCCGTCCGCACCGTCTTCGCCTGCGGGACCCTGTTCGCCCTGCGCACCGTCCTGTCCGTCCGAACCTGCGGGGCCCTGTGCGCCGTCCTGCCCGTCTTCTCCGTCAACACCCGCGGGACCTTGCGGGCCCGCTTCGCCCTTGATATTGCCGATCAGCACCCATCCGTCTTCGGTATTCTTGTAAATATCGAAGTCGTCTTCATCCAGATAAAAATCTCCGACGGAGCCCGCCGCCGACGTCGGAGCATCCGTCCCCGACAGCCACGTCGCGCCGTCTTTGCCCGCCTGCCCCTCTTCGCAGCCGACCATGACAAATGCGAACGCCGCGCACAGACAGAGCGTCAGAAAGAATATCGCCATCTTTCTTTTCATTCCTTTTCCCTCCCTATAAAATTTTTAATGCAACTTATGCGCTTTTATTATAAAATATAAAAACCGAAAAAGCAATCGAAAAATTAAAATTGTCATAATTATTTTCCGTTTCTCGGAATTTCGACAAATTATATGAAATTTTTCCTTATCGGTTCATTTTCAGTCTGTTCGCCGTGCAAAACCCCGGAGATCAAAACAACTGATTTTTGCAGTAAAAAAACGCGGCGCAGAGCGATAAATTTCGCTCTGCGCCGCGTTTTCTCCGACACGCCTGCGATCAAACGGGCCTTACAAGCCTTTTGACCGTCCAGCTTTCGACGGCAATGCGCACCACAGTCGTGAGAGAAAGCGGCCGTTCCGCAAACGCCCCGTCGGGAAACTCTTCTTCCGTATAATGGGACATGAGGACTTTCAACCCATGCAAACGTTCTTTTTTGTCCGTCACGATCTCGGCGGTCCCGTGCCCGCAGGCGCTCTCGTAATCGGTCGTGTAGCCGCAGGGCGCAGTCCCCTTGTTGAAGACGCGCAGCATATTCGCCGCACAGAAGGAAACATGCCCGTCGGTGCGCAAAAGATCGAGCTTTGTCCCCTCGTTCGCGCAGTGAAAATACAACGATAATTTTCCCTCGCGCAATTCCGCCCCAAAGTTCAGGGGCACCTGATAGGGTGCGCCCTCGCCCCGCACCGCGAGCGTCAGCCACGGGCAGCGCAGCAGCGCGGCAAATTTTTCCCGTTCGTCCGTAACTTCTCTGTCTTTCTTCCGCATATCGTCTCCTTATATCCGTCCCGCGCACTCACTGCCACAAGGCGATGCTTTCGATGTTGAATTTTTGTTTGCTTCTGACAAGAACGGTGTGTTCGCCCGCGGAAAGCAGTCCGGACAGGTAAGAAACCGTCCCCTCCCCGCCCGACGCGGCCGCGCCGCTGCCTGCGGCTTTCCCGTCTATGATGACTTCGAACGCCCCGTATCCTTCACTGCCGTACGAGAGGAGCGCAAACCGCGTGCCCGTAAAGGTAAACGAGAGCACAGCGTTCTCCCCCGCGTACAGATGACCGAAGGTCGCGGGCGCCTGCATAATCTCCCAGTTTCCCCGCCAGACAAAGCGCACCTCGTCGGGAGAATACAGCGTTCCTCCCGCAATGGTATGGGTCATCTCCGCGCGGCGGAAGGCGATATATTTGGGACCGCCCGCATAGGTATCGGTGACGACGAGCTTATAACAGCGCAGCTCGCGCTCGGGAAAAGTGACGACGACGTTGCTGCCCGTGCGCGGCGCATCGGTATATTCGGCGATCTTTTCGAGCGAATCGGGCGAATCGCCGCCGTACAATACAAAGTTTTTGGGCTGATACTGCCGCGAAGGTTCGCCGTAAACGGTAAAGGTGTTCGCGCGGATCGTCGTGCCGAGGTCCACCGTCATCGCAAAGGGATTCTCTTCGGAAATGTTTGTCCTGTCCGAATGGATGAAATTGGTGTCGTCCTCGTCGAACAGCGCATCGATGGGATAATTTTCGTCCCAGGGGCGGTACTGCGCGGAAACGAGGGAAGGCCGCGCGCCGCCGTCATCCGAATAATCGTACGTATAGCCGCGCGTATAAAAATAATCGGACGTAAACTCTTCCCGCACATAAGAATTGCGATACGCGTTGAGATGCCCGACCGAAACGTTTTCGCCCGAAAAGCGCCCCAGTCCCACGCCGATAAAGGCATTGGACTGCGTGACGAGCAGCACCGCGCGGAAGTACACCCACTGCCCCTTTTCAAAGGTGAAATCGCTGTAATGGCCGGGGTCGGACAGATCGAACGAGGGCGTGCCCGCCGCGTTGTCGACGAGAGCGGCCCGCTCGTAATTCTGCCCGTCCGCAGAGAGATACAGCCCCGCATACCTGCGCCCGCGCAGGGCGACGCGGTATTTCCCCGCGGAAGGGATATAAAATTTGCCCGATATGACCATGACCGCGTTGGACGACGGATTTGGCTCCCAGATCTCCGCGTTGCCGTCCTGCACGCGGTTTTCGTTGTCCTCGGTGCGCATCAGGTCATAGCCCGCAAAGCCGTTTGCGACCGCCTCTTCCACATCCGTATACATCTTATCGGAGGAATAAACGTACACGGTGCGCTCTAAAACGTCGGGCTTATATTGTTTTTGCCGGAGCTGAATGACGAGGGTCACGTCCTCCGCTTCAAAGGCGCCGTCCTCTTTTTCAATGCCGAGGGTGACGAAGATCTCGCCCGAATCGCGGGAAGAAGGATCGGGCGTATACACGTACACCCCTTCGCTCTTGCGGGCAAGCGCGCCCGCGGCGGGCTGCGTGACCTCTTTGACCGTCACGCGGAACCCGTCGGGCGCGACGACGTTCGCATTCAGATCGAGCGTGAAGGGTTTTTCCGCCTCGATGCCGTACGGCTCGGCGGTGCGGCTGTAACGCGTCTCCCCTTCATAAAGATAGCTGCGCCCTGTCTGATAGATGCTCGCGACGGGCACGAACATCGGCAGGTTTTTCCCTGCATATTCGGACAAAACGCTCTGCGAGACCGTCTGCCCCAACAATTCGGTAAAATAATAGGTCATGTCGTAGCCCGTCGCGTCGCAGACTGCCCGAAACCACGCGTCCGCGCCGCCCTGACCGTTTCCGCCCTGCGCCGCGCGGATAAAGGCGTCCTGTCCGAACGCATGCAAAAGGTTCGCATACGTATCCAGCCCCGAATTGACGCCGGAACGGGAGAGCGTCTGTTTTAAGACCCAGCCGGGGTTCGTATAGCGGTTCCAGCCCGTCGCGTAACTCCCTTCGTCCGCGTTGCCGAGAGCGCGGTTTGCGGAGTTTTTCGTAAACAGGCTGTATTCGACAAGGCTGACCGCGTTGTTGGTCACCTCGTCGCCGGGCGCAAAACCGAACCGCTGAAAATGATGGTTGAACTCGTGGATACAGCCCCAAAAGGCGTCGGAAGAATTGTTCACGGCGCTCTCCGCGTCCAGCGCCGCCGTCATGCAGTAGAGCGGGCAATTGACCGTGTGCCGCCCGACGAACGCGACCATGCTGCCCGCAGCAACGAACGGATCGTATAAAAAAGTGATGCCGATATTGCCGGAAGAGCCCGCCGGGACTTTGTTCGAAACGAGCGCGATCTTGTCCCAAAGCACCGCCGCGTCGGTCAGATCGGCGTAGTCGAACTGCTCCGCGCGGGATTTCGGCCCCGAATGGCGCACGCCGTCGTCCCAGACTTCGAGATCGAAATAGGGCGCCGTGGAAGACGCGTTCCTTTCGAACTCTTCTCGCGCAGTGTAACCGAGAATAAAGTGAGAATACGCCACCCCGCCCGAGACCGTAACGGTAAAGTCTGCCCCTGCGTTTACGGGACGCACATAAATCGGACCGCCGAGAAAGGAGCCGACATAAGAGAGCGTTTTTGACGCCGTCATCGTATTGAGAATGACGGGCATGCGGTTAAAATCGCGCGCGAGCCAGATGTTGTTCGCCTGGCCGTTGGTGAGCGCCTGGCCGATCTCGATTTTCAGCCCGCCCGTCGCGCGAAGGTCTTCTTCGTTCATCTCGATTTTTACGACTTCGCCCGCGGGCGCGTAGAGGCCCGTGAGATAGTTGCCGCCACCGCGGGATTGCACCGAAATACGCTTGACGAGCGCGGGTTCGTCGTCTGAGACGTCCCCCTCGTACATCCCCGCCGCCGCGGTATGTTTATACAATTTTCCGCCCGTCGGCTCGCCCGCAAGGTATAAATTGCCCTCCGCGTCCATCGAATCGTAAGTCGAAGCGGAGGCGTTCAGCGCCGTGTTTTCGTCAAAGACCGCCTGTTTGAGCTGCTCGGACGCGGAAAACGTCTCCCCGTACATCGGATAACTTTCCAGCTCTCCGTCGGATACCTGCGGCGATCGCCTCTCGGCCGTGCCGAGATATTCCGCGTAATATCCGACTTTGGACGTGTTGTGTATTTCAGACGTAAAAATTTCTTCAGGATAATCATCGGAAGGTTTTTCCTGTTCGGGAGGCGTATCCTGCCCGCCCCTGTCGGAACACCCCGCAAAAGCTCCTGCCAGCGCCAAAATCGCCGCAAGGACCGCGCACGCCGCGCGTTTGCTCCATGATTTCATTCTCTCTCCTCTATGCCGTTTTTTGACTGACAATATATCATTTTCCGCGAAAAATGTCAACCATAGGATTTTCCGGCGGAGCATAAATTATGTGCGGCACTCTCGTCGCCGGTTCCGATTTTCGGTAAAATTATCGATCACGGCGGGGGACGTCCTTGACAACCGACATATTATTGTTTATAATATTTAATGTATTCTTTCTGAAAACGGAGACATGAAAATGAAAAAAGCTAAAAAGAAGAATATGATCCTCGGAATGATCTTCCGCATTGCAAACGCTTGGCAACAAAAGAGCAACTCCCTGCTCGGTGAACTCACCCTGCGGCAGTTCATGTTGCTCGCAGCCATGAAAGATATGCCGCAAACGTCGGCAAACCTTTCACAATTGGCGCACGCTTTCGGCGGCACGCGCCAGAACGTACGGCAGCTCGTAGGCTCGCTTTCGGACAAGGGTTTCGTTCAGACGGGCCCTTCGGACAAAGATAAACGGGAGCTCCTCGTTTCTTTGACAGACAAAGCGCACGCATTTTTCGCAGAAAACGAAGACGCGGGCGACGAACTCTTTTCCCCCGCGTTTAAGGGGGTCGGCGAAAAGTCGATGGACGGCGCCATTGCCTGTCTGAGCAAAATGATCTCCAACCTCGACGGCGACGACGATACGGACGGCCGATAAGACAACAGCAAATAAAAAATCACGGCAGGCTGCCGTGATTTTTTATTTTCGCCGCGCGGGCGCTCCCGCCCGCGCGGCCGTTAATATTTTTCGCTGCCGTTACTGTTTTTTCCTGCGGCGAAGGAGTACGAACGCGACCGCCGCGCCGATCACGACGACGCCCGCGACACAGCCGCCGATGATCCAGCCGGTCGCGTCATTGCCGCCGTCATCCCCCGCCTCGCTGCCGGGATTCGGATCGGGTTCGGTACCGGGATCGGGATCCGGGGTAGGGTCGGGGGTCTCGGCGTTCTGCGCCGTCAATTCGTAAGCGGCGACCGTGCCCGACACCTCAAACGCCGCGAGCAGATAAACCGCTCCTTCTTTTTCGGCAAACGCAAGCCCTTCGGGCGCCACATCCCCTTCGGTAGGGCCGTTGAAGTCGCGCGTGTTGACGTAGTTGACATACTGTGCGTCTGCAGGATCGGTCACGTCGTACACCATGATCCCGCCGATCCGCTCGAGCGCGACGAACGCATATGTCTTTCCGCCGATCTCCGCCACGGCGACCGCCTCGGGCTCCGTTCCCTTTTTGGCGGTGCAGCTCTCCGGGTCGGCATCGTCGTTGGACGCATTGTAAAATTCGGGGAGATACTCCCACGTCTTCGCTTCGAAATCGTTTGCGCTGTCAAAGACGAGATTCAGGCCGTCCGCTTCTACCGAGAAAACGCTGAACGAACGCGCACCGTACAGGTAGTTCCCCTCTCCGATCCCCGCCTTGCGGGTGTTGTCCAGCACGCGGACGTCCTCCGCCGTGACCGTGCCGTCGGCAGATGTGAGCGTGCGCTTTTCTTCGTCGGTAAAATCTCCCCACTCGCGCGCATCCCCCTCGTTGGCGGTCAGAAGATAGGTCTTGCCTCTCGCCTCGTAGACCGCGACGCCGTCCGGCATATAAACGCCGTACGTATCGTTATACGTCTTCGGCGCATAGTTCCCGTCCGCCTCGTTCAGGTCGATCGCGTTGGCGGAGAGGCTGTAATCTTTGAATCCGAGCGGAAAAACGCCCGTGAAAGCGCCCTGCTCGATGTCGAGAACGGCGATCGCGTTCGCCTCCTGCAAAGAGACGTACGCCGTCGTTCCGTTTACGGCGATGTATTCGGGTTCCAGATCGCGCGCGGCGGAAAGGATTTCTCCGTCCACGCGGTTGAATACGACGCCCGCCGCCGCAAGCTCTGCGGAATCGTACGCGGAAAATCCGGCCGTTTTGACCGAGCCGGCCGACTGCGTATCGATGACCGTGACAGAGCCTTCGGGATCGACCGTCCCATCGCCGTAACCCATGCGGGGCTCGCCCTCGTTCGCGGTCAGGATATATCTGCCGTCCGCCGCAAACGTGATCATGTCGGGCTGGACACCCGTCTCGTAAACGGCGACGATCTCGTTGTCGTAATTGAGGACCGCGACGCGCCCGTTCGCGGCATAATCGCTGTCCTGCAAGGCGACGGCAACGCGGTCATTCACCGTATCCACCGCCACGCTCGTCATGTCGCCGTATACAAAGTCCGCGTCTTCTTCCGCCATGAGCGCCGCGATGTCGACGGATACAGCCGTTCCGAACGACCCGTCGGCATTCACGTCGAATACGTCTAAAACGGAATCCTGACCGTCGACGACGTATGCCTTGCCGTTATCCCCGTTATAGGCGACAATTTCCGCCACGCCGCCGTCCGCGTTCGCGTCGCCGAGCTTTATGCCGCCGGCCTTTTCGATCCCGAGGGCGGCTTCCTCTTCAAAACCGTTTTCCCTGACGGTATAAACGCTCTGCCTTGCAATCGTCTCGCCCGACGCGTTCTGCACGGGCTTGTCTTCGGGCGTCAGTTCCGAATAATCCGCGTCGGCGGCATCGGCTGCGTTGTCGTCGGTGTCCGCAAATCCTTCCCTGCGGATCGCCTTCTTTTTAGACTGCGCGTCCTCGTAATTCCCTTCGTACACGGGCGGGATCTGCGCGTCTTCCGCGTCGTTCCCCTGCACGGCGAGGACGTCCACATACCCTTCCGGCCTGTTCGCCTCCGTCACCGCACCTGCGAACGCAGCGGGAAGTTCCGCCGCGCGGTCAAACAGAGCGACGCTCACGCCCTTGTTGTGCAGCTGAACGTCCCACTCCGCGTCCCCTTCCGGAATCAGATACGCGGAGGACGAAACGCTGTCCACTTCGCCGCAGCGGATGAGATAATACCCTTTCGCCGCGATCTCCCCTTCCAGCGCCAGAGACAGCCATGCACCGTTCTGGTCGCCGTCCGCGCTCGATTTATAATAGACGTGCCAGCCGTCGAGCGATACGGCCGAATCCGCCTGATTGTACAGTTCGATAAAACTGTGACTGACCACCTCCGCATCGTCCGACGCGCCGAACACCTGATTGACGACGACGTGGGGCACGGCGACGTCGTAACTGCCGTCCGCGCCGTAAGGCGTGCCCGGAACCCCTTCCGCGCCTGCGGCGACGGGTACCGCCGAGACGCACAGCGCCGCGCCGAGCGCCGCTGCCAGCAATCGTTTTGCCGTTTTTTGCATGTTTACACTCTCCTGTTACAAATTTATGACAATGTAAGCATAGCAGGAAAATATATAATTTTTTGCCGCAAATTGTATAGAAAATGTAAAAAACCGACCGATTGCGGGCCTTGCGCCGCCCGTTTTTTGCGCTTGGCACGGAAAAGGGCGCCTATCATCGCCAGATAGTTTTCTTTGGGTATATATTCGGGAATACTGTTTCCCGTGCCGAGCGCGTATCCCCCCTGACGGCCTTTCTCCAGCATCGCAATGGTCCGCGCTTCGATCTCCTGCGGCGTTTTCCTTGCGACAAAATCCATATCGATGCCGCCGATGATCGCGATCCTGTCATGGAGCTTGTCATACGCCTCTTCTACCGGCTCAATTACGTCCTGGTAGCTGTGTTTTCCGTCAAACTTCATATCGTCGATAATGTCGTCGTATACTTCGTCAAGATTCCCGCAGGAATGCAGGATCGCGGGACGGCCGCATTTATGCGCATACGCTACGATCTTTTTGTGATACGGGAAGACAAATTCCCGCAAATCGTTCGGAGACAGCATCGTCTGAGAATTAAATCCCCAGTCATCGTTACAGATCACCGCGCCGACCCCGTCGTAACGCAGACATTCGACGTAATACTCAAACAGTCTTTCCCCCACCTCTCTGAAAATATCCGCCGCCAGCTCCCTGTCTTCATACAGCATAAAACAGAGGTTTTCGTACCCGACGAGAGAGATCACGTTTTCCAACACGCCGCCGTTTGACCATACGATCAGTTTTTTATCTTTGTCAAGGATCTTTTCGGCTTTGGCAAGGCAGGAATAATCTTCTTTTTTCGCTTCGGGCCAGCGATATGCTTGAAAACTTTTTCGGTCCGTGATCACAAACCCCTCGTTCAAAGAGATCGTGCTTTTTTGGTGAACGGTGTTGGTCGGAAAATGAAACTGACTTCCGAGCATCGTCGCATAGCCATACCCCAGGCGCTTATACGCCGGAATGATCAATTCCCAGTTCCAAGTGTGATCGTAATCGGTTGCACGTTTTTTTCCCGAAAATTCCTCCAATAGGGGAACGTTTAGATAAAACTCAAAAAGAGTGGGCTCGTTGGGCACTTTTTTATCTAAAACGCGCAGCAAGTCTGAAAATGACGCCATACTCTACTCCTCCAAAATTATTCTTATTGTAACACAACGACCTTCCGCAATGGAAAAATTTGTTGCAAACCATCCGATACAAGTTAAAAATAGTGGCATATTTGCTCTAAATATAAAACAAATTTTCCTTACTTGTCGAAACATTCGCTCCGCTCGCGCGAACCCTTCGGGCCCGCCCCCTTCCGAACAAACCAAAGCAGGGGCGCCCGCTGTTGCGGGCGCTTGCGGGCGCTTTACGTCGGGTATCGGCCGAAACCCCGAAGGGGCCCCCTCGGCCGAGCGTCGCTCCGCTCGCGCGAACCCTTCGGGCCCGCCCCCCTCCGAACAAACCAAAGCAGGGGCACCCGCTGTTGCGGGCGCCCCTGCTTTGGTACACTCGTCGGGAATCGAACCCGAATCTGCGGCTCCGGAGGCCACCGTTCTATCCGTTATACTACGAGTGCAAATATGGAATTTTCGTCGGCAAACATCACCATGCCGTATTATTATAGCAAAGTTTTTTGAAAAACACAAAGGAAATTCTCTGTTTCGGCAAAAAAAATTATACAGTCTCAGAACGCCGCGCGTCACACCGCCTGTACACGGCCGCATATTATAAATATACGGGCGCCGCGAGCGCCCCGCAAAGGAAGTACGCAGAAAGATGACCCTCGGATTATGCATGATCGTAAAAAATGAGGAAGAAGTGCTGGCACGCTGTCTTTCGGGAACAAAAGATATTTTTGACGAAATTATCATCGTTGATACGGGATCGGCCGATCATACGCGCGAAATAGCGGAACGCTTTGCCGATACGGTCGCCGAATTCTGTTGGCGGGACGACTTTTCCGCCGCAAGAAACTACTCGTTTTCTCTCGCGCACACGGATTATATCATGTGGATGGACGCGGACGACGTCATCGCCCCCGAAGACCGCGCGGCGCTTATCCGACTCAAAAGCGAACTGGACGGCGAAACGGACATTTATATGCTGCCCTATCGCGCCGCCCCCGACGAGGACGGGATCTCGCCCCTCGTCTATTATCGCGAACGGATCATCCGACGAAAAAGCGGGCTTTCCTGGACGGGCGCCGTACACGAAACCCTCCCCCTTGCGGGTAAAATCGCGTACAGAGACGCCGCCGTAACACACAAGAAACCGCCCGAAAGGAGCACGGCTTTCAGAAACTTGTTCCTCTATGCCAAACAGTTTGCGCACGGCACGATGCCGGACGAAAGGCAAAAATTCTATTTTGCACGGGAGTTGAAAGACAACGGGCTGTACGATACGGCCGCATCCGTGTACGAAGCGTTTTTGTGCGGAGATGGTTGGACGGAAAACAAGATCTGCGCCTGCCGCGATTTGGCGGACTGCTATAAACGGCTGCACAAGAGACAAAAACGCCTGAGCGCACTCTTCCGCAGTTTCGAATACGCGCCGCCGCGTGCGGAAATTTGCTGCGACATCGGGGAGTGCTGCTTTGAAGAAGGTGACCTGGACGGCGCCGTTTTTTGGTACAAACTTGCCCTCAACGAAAAGCCCGACGCACGGAGCGGGGCGTTCGTGATGCCCGATTACAGCGGTTTTATCCCCTGTCTGTGGCTGTGCGTGTGTTTCGACCGGCTCGGAAAGCGAGACAAAGCCGAATATTACAACGAACAGGCGGGGAAGATCAGGCCGCACGACAAAAGCTATCTATATAACAAGCACTATTTCGAAAATTTAAAACCAAAGGTGAAAGACGATGAATGAATGCAACGAAAAAGAAATCAAATGCTGCTGCATCCGCTGCTGCGTAAACGGTACGGAGACTGTGGTTCTGCGCGGTAAAATGGGACCGGCAGGCCCCACCGGTCCGCAAGGCCCTGCCGGACAACGCGGCCCTACCGGTCCCACCGGCCCTGCGGGCCCCACGGGTGCAACGGGCGCGACGGGCATTACGGGCCCTGCGGGCGCGACCGGCGCGACGGGGCCTACGGGCATTACGGGCCCCGCGGGACCGCAGGGTTCCACGGGGGCTACGGGCGCGACGGGGCCTACGGGCGCAACGGGTGCAACGGGCGCGACGGGCATTACGGGCCCTGCGGGCGCGACCGGCGCGACGGGCATTACGGGCCCCGCGGGCCCCACGGGCGCGACGGGCGCGACGGGGCCTACGGGCGCAACGGGACCTGCGGGCGCGACGGGACCTGCGGGCGCGACGGGGCCTACGGGCGAAAATATGCCGCTCGAATCGATGACCGCTTATTCCACGCCGACGCAGCAGGTCGCGGACAACGCGGCGGTCATTTTTGACCGCACCGCCCTGCAAAGCGGCACGGCCGTTTCGCATTCGGACAACACCGCCGAATTTACGATCAATCAACCGGGCACGTATTTTGCGACCTACAACGGGACGGCGGCGCCGCTTGTCAACGCGCAGCTGCCGGAAACCAATCTTTTGCAATTTACGCTGAACGGCACCGCTTTAAACGGCGCCGCGACAAATCACATCTTTACGACCGCTAACGAGACGAGCGCGCAGTCCGCCTCGATCATCTTTACGGTGGACACCGCGCCCGCAACGCTCGAGATCATCTCCAGCGGCGGAACGTTCAACTATACGGGCGTAACGATGAATATCTTTAAGGTCGGTTAAATACCGCCAAGCGGAGGGAGCGTTTCCCTCCGCTTTTATTTTGCTTGACGAAACACGCGAAAAGTTTTAAAATAACAGTCGCAAGAGGGATGATTATGTTACGCACGGATATTCACACGCACACCACATTCTCCGCAGACGGAAGAAGCTCCATCGACGAGATGATCGCGGCGGCGATCGAAAAGAACATTGCCTATTACGGCATTGCCGAACACTTCAACTACGATTACGACCGTCTGCACCTGTCGATCGACGGGCAAGAAGTCCCGCCCATCGACGAAGAGGCATATTTTTCGCGCGCCCGCGCCCTGCAAAGACAGCTGAAAGGCAAACTGCATCTTTTGGTGGGCGCGGAGTTCGGGTACGACAACGAAAGTTCCGTCCTGCAGCGCTACATCTGCACGCAGGAAAAATATTCGCCCGATTTTGTGGTGAACAGCGTGCATACCTGCCTCGGCATGGACTGCTATTTCCCCCATTACTGCAACGGGAAGAGCAAAGAATACGCCTACAACGCTTACCTGTACCGCGTCCTGGAAAGCCTGGATGCGCCCTACCGCTACGACATCGTGGCGCACATCGGCTACTGTTCGCGCAATGCGACCTATGCGGACCCGAAACTTCGCTACGAAGATTTTTCGGACGTGCTCGACGAGATCCTGAAACGAATCATTGTCAGGGGCAAGATTTTGGAAGTCAATTCGAGCGCCAAAACGGCGGGCAGCCCGTTTATCCCCGACACGGACATTTTGGAACGCTATTTCGAGTTGGGCGGGCGGATGGTCTCCTTCGCATCCGACGCACACGATATAAGCCGCGTCGCCGACAAGCGCGACCTTGTCGTTGCCGCGCTCAAAAAAGCGGGCTTTACCTATATCACCGTGCCCGACAGGGGCAAATACCTGCAAATACCGCTCGACTGAACGCGAGCGGTTTTTTTAATTTTTTGCGCCGCAGCGCCGCACAGAGCTTTACTTTTAAAAACGCGGCGCTATAATTTCGCCGTCAAATTTATCGAGGAAAATCATGAATACGGATCTGACGGTAGGAAAACCCTGGAAGGCGCTTTTGTTCTATATATTGCCGCTGTTCGGCAGCGCGGTGTTCCAACAGCTGTATACGCTGGCGGATACCGTGATCGCGGGTAAATTCGCCCAACCGACGGCACTCACCGCCATAGGTGCGTCCAACAGCATCGTAAATATACTGATGGCGATCGCGCTCGGCGCAAACGCGGGCTGCGCCGTGCTCGCTTCACGCTTTTTCGGCTCAAAGAACAATGCAAAAATCAAATCGACCGTTTCTACCGCGCTCATTGCCTTTGCCTCGCTGAGCGCCGCGCTGATGATCGCGGGCGTACTTTCCTGCCGCGCAGTCCTCACCGCCATGCAGACCCCTGCCGAAGCGCTCGACGACAGCGTTACATACCTGAATATTTATTATTACGGCCTGCCCTTTCTCATTCTGTACAATTTGGGCACGGGCATTTTTTCCGCCCTCGGCGACAGCCGCACCCCTTTTTTGTTCCTCGTTTTTTCCTCCGTGTCCAATATCGTGCTCGATTATTTAATGGTCCGGCCCTGGGGCGTTGCGGGAGTCGCCCGGGCAACTTTCATCGCGCAGGGCGCCGCCTGCGTCCTCACGCTGATATTCGTGCTGCGGCGGGTAACCAGACTGCACACGGAAGAATCGGATCAAACGCGCGTTTTTTCGGGTACCCTTTTGAAAATGCTCGTCCTGCTCGCTATTCCCGTGGCACTGCAAAACAGCTTCGTTTCGGTGGGAAACCTGATCATTCAGGTCAAGATCAACGAACTCGCAAACGCGCAGGGCATCGGCATCACCAACGGCTTTACCGCGGGATTCAAACTGCTTGTGTTCAGCACCACCTGCTTTTGCACCTGCGCCAACGGACTGACCAACTTTGTTTCGCAAAACTTCGGTGCGCATAAGTTTCGCCGCATCAGGCGCGGTTTTTATGCCGCCCTGATCATTTCCACCCTGCTGACCGCCGTATTCGCCTTTTCCACCTTCTTTTTTGCCGAACCGCTCGTGCGCCTGTTTATGCCCGAAGGAGAAGCGGACGCGCTCGCACTTTCCTCGGGCGCACAGTTCATCCGCATCGCAGCCTTCTTCTTTTTCGCCGTCAACGTCAAAGTCGTGGCAGACGGCACGGTGCGCGGCTGCAACGGAAACGTGGGATTTATGGTGAGCACCTTTACCGACCTCATCCTGCGCGTCGCTTTCGTGTTCATCCTCACGCCCCTGCTCGGCTTTGCGGGCGTCGGCTGGGCTTGGGCTGTCGGCTGGTCGCTCGGCACGTGCGTCGCGCTCGGCTTCTACCTCACGATCCCGTGTCTGAGAAAAAAGAACATGTCCCTCTACGACGAGGAGGGGAACCTCCTCGCGCTCCCCGCTTCCGCGGCAGACCCGGGCTCCGACGGAATATCTGAAAAAACCGAACATCTCGGTTAAAAATCGGCCGCATATTGTTTTGCGCAGACGACGATGGCGCTGTCCGTTCGGACAGCGCCATATCTCATATATTTCCGCCTCTTTTTTATCGTCGCCGCTCCGCTCGCACGCCCCGCTCCGATACAGCATGCCGCAGCGACCGCAAACAAAACGCACGAGTCCGAATCGACATTTTTTTGTCCGTTCGATCCCCCTCTTCGGCCGAACGCGCGGGTCACTTTTCCCTGACCGTGAATTTATACAGCTCGCTCTTGGAGACGCCCCTGTCTCTGGCGGCAGCTTTGAGCGCGTCCTTTTCGCTCATGCCCTGCGCGACATAATGCGCGATGTGGTCGCGCTCGGACAGAAGATTGAGCGGGTTTTCTTTCTTCTCTGCGCCCTTTACGAGCAGTACATATTCCCCCCGCTTTTCGCCCGAAAGCCCCTCGGCGAGGGTAAAATATTCGACGCTCTCGTGCACTTTCGTGATCTCGCGCACGGCGCACGCCTCTCTGTCACCGAACGCCCCTGAAAGGAGCGCTATATCCGAATCGACGTCCTGCGGCGCGGAGTAAAAGACGAGCGTGCCGCAAAAATCGGCGTATTCGCGCAGGAACGTGCGCTTTTCCGACGCCTTTCCGCGCAAAAAGCCCAAAAACGCGAACTTATCCGCAGGGAACCCCGAAAGGACGAGCGCCGCCACAAAGGCGCACGCGCCGGGAACGAGGGTATACGGCACACCGCGCTCGCGCAGGACGTTGACGAGCAGGTTGCCGGGGTCGGACACGACGGGCGTGCCCGCGTCGGTGACGACGGCAACGTTTTTCCCCTCTGCGGCAAGATCGGCAAGTTTCTGCGCCGCCGCAAGTTCGTTGTACTTATGGCAGGACATGAGCGGCTTTTTAATCTCGTAATAGTTGAGAAGTTTGAGAGAATGGCGGGTGTCTTCGCAGAAGATGACGTCCGCCCCGCGCAGCGTATCCAGTGCGCGCAAAGAGATGTCGCCGAGATTTCCGATCGGCGTTGCCACAAAATAGACCATACGTCCTCCCTTAAACGGTACATTCTCACTCGGCGGGGCGGCAGACATTCCTTGCCGCCCTGCCGAAAACGCCCCGTTCAGTTTTTTACGTTCACGGCGTCGGGCAAAATTTCGACGCCCTCTTTCGCCCCTTTCGTCCCCTCGACGAGGATGAGGTAGGGCTTTGCCCCCGCGCGTCCGCGCACAAATTGCAGGCGCTTGGGTTCAATGCCGCGCGACTTCATCGCATACAGCACCTCGGCGAGCCTGTCAGCGCGGTTGACGAGCGCGAGCCGTCCGCCGAATTTGAGCGCCCTGTAAGCGGCGTCGACGATCTCGGAGAGGGTCACGGTGATCTCCTTGCGGCAGATCGCCTTTTTGTAATCGCCGTTTTCGAACCCGCCCGTCTCGAACGGCGGATTGCACAGAACGAGCGAAAACCGGTCGTCGTATTCCCGCCCGATGTCCTGCACGCGGGTGCAGACGACGCTGAAATTCGTAAGGCCGTTCAGAAGGACGGAGCGCCCGCTCATCTCGGAAAGCTCGCTCTGCATTTCGAAGAGGGTGACGGATGAGATGTGCGGGTTGAGCGCGTAAAAATGCAGCCCGACAATGCCGCTCCCCGCGCAGAAATCGGCGACCGTATCCCGCTTTTTGCCCTTGACAAAGCGCGTCAAAAGGACCGAATCGCTCGTAAAACGGTAGAGCGCCGTGTTTTGTATGATCTTTAAGTCCCCTTCGAGAAGTTCTTCGACGACCTCGCCCGGTTTCAGCTCCAACGCATTGCCCTCCGCTTTTTTACGCCTTTATCATAGCACATACCGCCGCAAATTTCAATCAAAAACGCCGTTGACAAATAAACGCCGCGGGTTTATAATAGAAAAAAAGGAGGGAAACGAATGGATATTTTTGAGGCGATCGCGGCGCGCCGAAGCGTGCGGAAATACAAAAAGGGCGCGCAGATCCCGAAAAGCGACATCGAAAAACTGCTCGACGCCGCGATGCACGCGCCGAGCGCGGTAAACAGCCGTCCGTGGGAGTTTTACTGTTCGGACAAAGAAGAATACAAGAATGCGCTCATGGCGGCGCACCCTGCCAGCAAAATGCTGGAAACGGCGAGCTGGGCGATCGTCGTGTGCGCCCGCCCCGAATCGCAGCCCCGCCACAATTTCTGGCAGCAGGACTGCGCCGCCGCGGTGGAAAACATTCTGCTCGCGGCAAGAGGCCTCGGTTACGGGACCTGCTGGTGCGGGTGCTATCCTGCCCAGCCGCGCACCGACGACGTGAAGCGGGCGATCGGCTGCGAGAGCGTGCCCGTTGCGATCGTAGCCGTGGGCGTGCCCGACGAGGACCCGCCCGCAAAAGGGTATTACGACCCCGACCGTGCGCATTTTATCTGATCGATTTGCCCCGAATTTTTATGCCCCCTTGAGATACCGGATCTCCTATACTATAATATAAGCATCAAAGCGTAGGAGGAGAAGGATGAAACAGTATAAAGTATTGTCTCAAAAGGACAAATGGTTTTCGGGGAAATTCGATCCGGACAAACTGGAAAAGGCGCTCAACGCATACGCCGAACAGGGCTGGCGCGTCGTAACGAGCGCAACGGCGGACGTGCGCGGGTTCGGCTCTTCCCGACAGGAATTCGTCGTTGTTTTAGAGCACGACGCATGACCGACACGATATGTATAAGACCATGTACAGGGGAATCGCCTTTGTGGAAGGGACGATTCCGGGAGCGCAGATTTTAGAACCTTACCGCGTGAGTCTGGGGTTCAGGTTCGGCGCACAGCTGAAAAATTTGCGCGACGTGAAAGATAAATTTGTGGAGGCCGCGCTCAGGTGCGGCGCCAACGCGGTGCTTGATTTTACATACGGGCAGAAGAGCCGCCTGTTTGCGATCGACGACGTCGCCTATTGGGGCAAGGGTCTTTTGGGCATACCGCCCCCCGAAGAGCTGGCGCAGATCCCGCCCGGATAAAACTTATCAAAACGGCAAAAATCGGGGGCGCGGCTAAAAGCCGCGCCCCCGATTTTTCCGGCAAAGGACATACAAAGGGCAGACGTCACGCGTCCCCTTCCTTGCGGAGCCTGCCCGAAAAGAGCGATTCGAACTCTTCGAACGTTCCCTTTTTAAGGAGATTGCGCTGGCAGAGGATGAGATTGCCCGCATTGGGCGCATACAGATAGTAACATCCGCCCGAAAGGACGACTTTTTTGATCTTTTTCAGTTCCCGCTCCTTTTTGATCTCCCTGTCCTGCGCATATTGGACGAGCCTGAGCTTTCCCTCTTCGATCTGCACGCGGAAGAGCCATTTTTCCTTCCCGAACGATTTGCCCTGCGGCGCAACGAAGAGAAATACCGAAACAGCCGCCAAAAGACAGGCAAAGACGATAAAGAGGATAAAATTACCGCCCGTTACCCCGCTGAGGACGGCAAACACCGACATCGCGAGCGTTAAGGCCGACGTCCATACGGCGTAATGCCGCTTTCTGAGTTTATCTGCCCTCTTTTTGCAGGGAAGGGCGATCTCCCCGTAAAATTCGATCATAGCAACACCGTTTGCGCCGCCGCCCTTGCGCGGCGGAGTATTTTAAAAAAATGAGCGCCATTCCGTTGACTTTTTCCCCGCGATGCACTATATTATTGTTGCAAATGCAACAAGGAGCGGCATCATGAACGAACGAACGACCTCGCTGTTCGACGGGGTGACAAAAAGTGAATACGCCGCGATGAAAGAATGTTTCAAAGCGGCTGTCCGCCATTACAAAAAGGGCGAAGAGATCCCCATGCCGCACGCGCGCGTCGCCGTCGTGCAGAAGGGGCGCGCCAGCCTCATCAAGACGGACGTGAACGGCTCGCGCACCATCTTCGAGCAGTTCAAAGAGGGCGGCGTGTTCGGCGACGTGCTGGGCTATGCCCGTCCCGACGCGGGATTTTTCCTCACAGCCGACGAAGACTGCGATGTTTTGTACATCGACTACGAACACATCGTAAAGCGCTGCCCCAAGGCGTGTGCGCATCACAGCACCGTCGTTTCCAACCTCGTGCAGCTGATGAGCGAAAAGGCGCTGGCGCTTTCGGAACATCTGGAGATCCTCAGCCGGCGCACCACGCGGGAAAAGCTGCTCGCCTATTTTCTGATCGCGGCGGCGAAAAACAAGAGTTCGTACTTCACCCTCCCCTTTTCGCAGACGAGCCTTGCAGACTATATCTGCGTGGACAGGAGCGCGATGGCGCGGGAGCTGAAACGCATGGCGGAAGAAGGGATCATCGAGATCGACCGCCGCAACGTAAAGCTCATCCGCCCGGAATCATAATCATTTTTTTACCTTTGCGCGGAGCGCGCGGGCGGTATGCCCGCGCGCGTTTTTATTTTTCGGATCCGCCGATGCCCGCGCACGCGTCGGCTGCCGCCGTTTCATGCCCGCTTCCGAAGGCGATTTCCTTTACGATCTCTCCCGCAAGCAAAAGGCCCGCAGCCGATGGAACAAAAGAGATACTGCCGATCAAGCGCTCCCCTTCCGCCGCGCCGCGCCTGTCGGGCGTGCGCGGCGGCTCTTCCGAATACACCGCCTTCACGCCCGTGACGCCCGCCTTTCTCAGTTCGCGGCGGACGAGCCTTGCAAGGGGACATTCGCGCGTCTTTTCGATCTTTGCGACGCGGAAAGCGCCGCCGTCCAGTTTGTTGCCCGCGCCCATGCAGGAGATGACGGACACACCCGCCATTCTTGCCCGCACAATGAGGGAAATCTTCGCCTTTACGTCGTCGATGCAGTCGGCGACGTAATCGTACTTCGAAAAGTCGAAAAGCTGCTCCGTTTCCGGCCCGTAAAATACGGGTACGGCCGCCGTTTTACAGCCGGGGGCGATGTCCGCCGCGCGCTTTGCCATCGTTTCCGCCTTGTTTTTCCCGAGCGTGGAGCGGAGCGCGATCAGCTGGCGGTTGAGGTTGCTCTCCGAAACGGCGTCGCCGTCGACAAGGGTGAGAGAACCGATCCCCGCCCGCACCAGCGCTTCCGCCGCGTACGAGCCGACCCCGCCCACGCCGAATAAAATCACGCGCGCGGACTGCAGTTTCTGAAAATTCTCTTCGCCGATGAGGGCGACCTCGCGGACGAACGTCTGATCCATTGCGCTCTCCCCTTTCGTTTTTTCGTATACCCTATTATACCGCCTGAATGAGTTTGGGGCAAGCGAATGGGCGCAATTGTTCATTTTTTGCAAAAAATTTTCAATTACCTATTGAAATGCGGCGATTTATGGTTTATAATGGATAGGAAGCGGGCCTTCACAGCAAATATTCTGCCCGCGGATAAGGGAGTAAAGTTTACAATGAGCATCAAAGCGGAAAACATCAGAAATATCGCGGTCATCGGGCACAGCGGCGAAGGGAAGACCTCCGTCGTCGAAGCTATGCTGTTCAACGGCAAAACGACCGACCGCCAGGGCAAAGTGCCCGAGGGCAATACGGTGACCGACTACGACGACCAGGAGATCGCGCGGAAAATGTCGATCTCGCTCGCCATGGCGTACACGATGTGGGACGGAGTCAAACTCAACCTTTTGGACGTTCCCGGATTTTACGACTTCGAGGGCGAGCGCAACGAGGCGCTGCGCGCCGCAGGCGGCGCACTCATCGTGACGGGCGCGACGGGCGGGCTGTCCGTCGGGGCGGAAAAATGCATCGATACCTGCCTGAAGGCCAAGATCCCCATGGTCGTGTTCATCAACGGCACGGACAAGGAAAACGCCGATTATAAAGGCACCGTCGCCGCGCTTTCGGCAAAATACGCGGGCAAGATCGCGCCCATTCAGATCCCGATCATGGAAGGGAACAAGATGGTCGGCTACGTAAACGCGCTCAAAGAGACGTGTTACCGCTTTGCCGACGAGGCGCAGAAAAAGTCCATCCCCATCCCCGAAGAACTGAAAGGCACGCTCGCCGAGATGCAGGCGAGCCTGACCGAGACCGCCGCAGAAAACGACGAGGCGCTGCTCGATAAGTATTTCGAGGAGGGAAAACTTTCCAAAGACGAAATCATCCACGGCATCCGCAAGGGCATTTACAACGTGAACACCATCCCCGTTATGGCGGGTTCCGCCCTGCAGAACCGCGGCATCATCAACCTGATGGACGAGATCGTAAAATACATGCCGAGCGCCGAAGAACGGCGGGAAATGCTGGCGTCGGGCGTCGAAAAGGACGACATGGTCGAAGTGACCTGCACCGAAGACGGACCGTTCGCGGCGCAGGTGTTCAAGACGGTGGTCGACCCCTTTGTGGGCAAGATGAACGTGATGAAAGTGTTCCGCGGCACGCTGAAAGCGGGGTCGACGGTATACAACGCGAACACGGGCAAGACCGAGCGCATCAGCCAGATCTATCTTCTCAAAGGCAAAAAACAGGAGACCGTGACCGAGCTGACCGCGGGCGACATCGGCGCCGTGAGCAAACTTACCGCCACCAATACGGGCGACACGCTGTGCGACGAATCGGCAAAACTCAGGTTCGACCCCATCCATTTCCCCCGCCCCGTCCTTTCGATGGCGATCTACGCCGAAAAGAAGGGCGAAGAAGACAAGATCTTCCAGGGGCTCAACCGCCTGGCGGAGGAAGATTACACCTTTGCCGTGACCAAAAACGCCGACACGGGCGAAATGATCATCAGCGGGCAGGGAGAAACGCACCTCGACGTCATCAATAAAAAGCTCAAAGCAAAATTCAACGTTTCCGCCCTTTTGAAAACGCCCAAGATCGCCTATAAAGAGACCATCCGCAAGACGGTCGAGGCGGAGGGCAAGCACAAAAAGCAATCGGGCGGACACGGGCAGTACGGGCACTGCAAAATACGCTTCGAACCGTTCGACGGCGATTTCGAATTTGCAGAAGAAGTCGTGGGCGGCTCGGTGCCCAAACAGTACATCCCCGCCGTGGAGAAAGGGCTCATCGAATGCCTGCCCCACGGCGTGCTGGCGGGATACCCCGTGACGGGTCTGCGCGCCGTGCTGTACGACGGCAGCTATCACGACGTCGATTCCTCCGAAATGGCGTTTAAACTCGCGGCGGCGATCGCCTTCAAAGAAGGGCTGAAAAACGCGAATCCCGTCCTGTTGGAACCGATCATGAAAATGAAGATCGCCATCCCCGAAAATTATCTCGGCGACATCATGGGCGACATGAACAAGCGCCGCGGCAGGATCCTCGGCATCGACATGATGGAAGACATGCAGGTCGTGAACGCGGAGGCGCCGCAGTCGGAGATCCAGAAATACGCGACCGACCTTCGCAGCATGACGCAGGGGCGCGGCAGGTTCATAGCCGAACTCGAGCGCTACGACGAAGTGCCCTTTGCCGAATCGGAAAAGATCGTAAAGGCGCGCCAAGAAGAAATGCAGCAATAAACGGACAAAACAGCAGCCGCCCGCAGGTTCCTGCGGGCGGCCTTTTTTATGATACCGGAAACGATCCGTGAAAATCACTGTCTATCGGGCAAACATTTTCTGAATACGCAAAACAAAAAGTAAAAAGCCACGCCGCAGGCAAGCATTACAATTCCGTAAACGCACATCGCAATACTCAAAACCCCTGTCAGACAAATCAGCACCCCGGTGAAGCTGCCCGCGCTTACTCCGGCAAAATAGACCGGGCTCTGCATGATTATGAGACCGTACCCGGTCTCGCTTGCGGCAAGCTCGAAAATGTAGTCGGTGCGGAGCAGGGGTGTAAAGGGCCCGAATATGCAAAGGAATGCAAGAGCGCAGACAAAAATACCGCAGATGATGCTTTTTGCCGAAACCTTCATGCCTCCGTTCCTCCTTCCCCTGCCGAAACGCCCAAGCGCTTTTTTGCCTCGGACAATTCTTTTTCGTCGATGACCCCGTCGCGGTAAAGCTGCGCATATTCCTTTAAATAGCGTATCTTTTGCTCTTCGGCGTTTTCGCCCGATCCGCCCGCGGCGGCCGCCGACGGCTCTGCCGCGGCTTTATCGGAGGCAACGCTTTCCACCGCTTCTTCACAAACGGGCGGCTTTTCGAGCGTCAGCCTTGCCGTTACTATCGTTTTTTCGGAGACTTTCGCGCTACAGACGAACAATGCGATAAACACGAGCACAGCAAATATACCGGGCAAATACGCCAACGTATATGCATCGTAATCCCTTAGGTTCAAATACACGACAAGATATACGACCCCGGAGACGGCATAAAGCACATGAAAGACAAGGCAGGCGACGGCGAGTTTTCTTACATAACCATGCAGTCCGTCATAAATTACGGACAACAACCCTGTTGCAATCAACAGTCCCCCGAGGGCGCACCAAAAGGGTATAATCCGAACTTTTTACTCATCACGGGTGATTGGTTCGGATTTACTTTTTTATTTTCAGAAATAGAATAAAGTAACAGGGCTTGCGGAAACTTCCGCAAGCCCTTTCAGTTTGACGTGTTCTTAAAGCGCTGATTTTTCCGTTTATATTGACTTTCTCGAGTTTTATGATATAATAACATTAACAAATTTAAGGGAGAGAAAGATGAAAAGAAAGTGTTGCATAATAAATGCAATATTGGCATTTGCTGCTTTTTGCATTATGTTCGGAGATGTTTGCTTTGTTTGGGGCGAATCCGCAGCAAACTCAAAAGAAATGTCCGGCGGGATACTTTTAAGCGTGTATTACCTGATTTTGCTGATCATTGCAACCGCTCTTGTTCATAGCAGTTATTATTCCGTCAAACCGTTGATTTTCGGCTCTGTTTTTTCTTCCGCGTTTATCATTATCGTTTGGCTTATCGGCTTAATTTCCTGGCCTACCCGTAAAGCACAGGGAAACGAGTTTATATCGGACGACCCTGTAGCCGTGGCGGTTTTTATCATCATAACAGTGCTTTCGTTGCTCATGTCTGCGATCTATCTTTTTGCCTCGTTGAAAAAAGATAAAGCGCCGCAAACGAGTTATAACAAGTGAGGGAAAATGTAATGAGTAAAAAAATTAAAAGAAAGGTTATTGTAAGTGTAGTCAGTCTGATTATTATTTTTGTCTTATCTATGATGATTTCGGGATATTTTGAGATAATCAATAAGTGGATCCCTATTATTGAGGATGGATACATTATCATCGCTGAAATTTATGATTTCTTCTTGGTTGCATGTTTTATCATTATTGCTTTTATTATTTTTCTTAATTTCATCATCTGGTTCTATGAAAAATTATTTAAAGACTGATTGGCATAGTCAGAGTCAAGTATAAGCATGTATAAGTAAAAAAAGTTAAAGGGCTTGCGGATATCCCGCAAGCCTTTTTGCCGTTGTTCAAGGTTTATGATATTCGGCGCAACCTCTCTGATTTGACTTTTCTATATTCTTTTTATCAG
>CALVMD010000020.1 GCA_944342025.1 uncultured Clostridia bacterium
TTACATTTTTAACCACACGATAAAGGCGAATCCGTCTCCTAATGGAAACGGGTTCGCCTTTAACTTGTTTGGTGACCCCATCGGGACTCGAACCCGAGTTACCGCCGTGAAAGGGCGATGTCTTAACCGCTTGACCATGGGGCCGTATATGAAAAACCGCACTGTACGGTTTTTATTTATCTGGTAGCGGCGGTGGGATTCGAACCTACGACCTATCGGGTATGAACCGATCGCTATAACCAACTAAGCTACGCCGCCATAATTGTTTTGGTTGCGGGGGCAGGATTCGAACCTGCGACCTTCGGGTTATGAGCCCGACGAGCTACCGAACTGCTCCACCCCGCGATGTTGCCGCCCTCTGAAAGACGCTTTAATAGTTTACAAAATCTAAAACTTTTTGTCAACTGTTTTATACCGATTGAATAATTTTTTTGGACACATTTTTAATTTTTTACATTCAAAACAATCCTTTTACGGCAAAACACCGCTGAACGGCGCGGATGAGGAAATCCAAATCACTTGACACTTGCCGAACTTTCGATTAGAATAGATAAGAAACGACCATTCACTATTATATATTTGACCTATGGGTGCGGGTGCCTGAATTCATTTTCTGCGCCCGGAAAGGAGTTTTTATGAAACTGAGCGGAGCAGACATTCTCATACATTGCTTGAAAGAACAGGGCGTCGACACGATTTTCGGCTATCCGGGCGGCTGCGTGCTCGACATTTACGACGCCATTTACCGCGACGGAACGCTCAGACACATTCTGACCGCGCACGAACAGGGTGCGGCGCACGCTGCGGACGGCTATGCGCGCGCGACGGGCAAAACGGGCGTGTGCCTGGCGACTTCCGGCCCGGGCGCGACCAACCTCGTGACGGGCATCGCCACTGCATATATGGACTCCGTTCCCCTCGTCGCCATCACGGGCAACGTGACCGTGTCCAACCTCGGCCGCGACAGCTTTCAGGAAGTGGACATCGCAGGCATTACCATGCCCGTTACCAAACATAACTACATTGTCAAGGACGTGAAACAGCTCGCCGACACCATACGGGAAGCCTTCTATATTGCCAATTCCGGCAGGAAAGGGCCCGTCCTGATCGACATTCCCAAAAATTTGCAGACGGAGACTTGCGAATACGAAGAAAAATACCCTGCCGCCTATTTCCCCAAGCCCGTACGGCCCGAGGCGCTGACAGACGCCGTGCGCGCGATCGAATCGGCAAAGCGGCCCCTTATCCTCGCCGGCGGCGGCGCGGTCAGCGCGAACGCTGCCGAAAACGTGTATAAGCTCGCCAAAAAGATCGGCGCACCCGTTTCTTCCACTTTAATGGGGCTGGGCGCGTTCCCCTCTTCGGACGAGCAGTTCCTCGGCCTTGTGGGCATGCACGGAACGGACGCGAGCGCGAAAGCGTTCTTGCGCGCAGATACCGTGATCGTTTGCGGGATGCGTTTTTCCGACCGAGTGGCGGGTGACCGCGCAAAATTCCGCGACAGGAAGACCATCATCCAATTCGATATCGACGCCGCCGAGATCGACAAAAACGTCCGAGCGGACATCGCCGTCATGGCAGACATCAACGAGATCCTGAAATCTCTCCTGCCCCTGCTCGCGACGGCGGACAGATCGGACTGGCTGCGCGAGGCAAAGGCTTACAAAGAATACGAAAAGAACACGTCGGAATATCCCGCCGCACAGAAGATCATCTCGTCCGCGCACAAATTTACGGACAGCGACACCCCCGTCGCGACCGACGTCGGACAACATCAGATGTGGGCGGCGCAATACTATCCATTCGAAAAGCCGCGCACGTTCATATCCAGCGGCGGCTTGGGCACGATGGGTTACGGCATGGGCGCCGCGATCGGAGCGTGCGCGGGTTCGGGCAGAAAAACTCTGCTCGTGACGGGCGACGGCAGTTTCCACATGAACCTCAACGAGCTGTGTACGGCGGTCACGTACAAACTCCCCCTCGTCATCCTGCTGATGGACAACAATACGCTCGGCATGGTACGGCAGTGGCAAACCCTCTTTTACGGCGGCCGCTATTCCCAAACGACGCTCGACAGAAAAACGGACTATGTAAAACTTGCCGAGGCGTTCGGCGCGAAGGGATTTGTCCTTTCCGACCCCGCCGAAGCGGATACGGTCCTTGCAAAGGCGTTTGCGGAAGAAGGCCCCGTGCTTGTGGACTGCAAGATCGGGATCGACGACAAAGTCCTGCCCATGATCGCGCCGGGCAAATCTTTCGACTCGATCATCACGAAAATATAAGGCGGTGAAAGCATGAAAAAATACACGATCACGGCGCTCGTTTCCAACAAGAGCGGCGTTTTGACGCGGATATCCGGGCTCTTCGCCCGCCGCGGGTTCAATATCGAAAGCCTGTGCGTGTGCGCCACGGAAGACAGTTCCCTTTCTCGCATGACGATCGTACTCAACGGAGACGAATACATCCTCTCGCAGATGACCAAGCAGATGGACAAACTCATCGACGTGAAAAAGATCGCCGTCGCGGACGAAAACGATTCGGTATTCCGCGAACTGCTGCTTCTCAAAGTGTCCGCACCGCCCGAAAAGCGTTCGGAGATCATTGAGATCAAAGAAGTTTACAAGGCGAAGATCGTAGATCTTTCCCCGGAAAGTCTCGTTTTGGAGATCACGGGAGACCCCAACAAACTGGACGGGTTTATCGGCGTTATCAAGCCGTACGGCATCCTCGAAATGGCAAGGACGGGCGTGACGGCGCTCGCGCGGGGAGACAAAAAGCTGAAAGACCTGACCGACTACAACGAAATGATCTGAAAAGACGAAACGGGACAGGATTTTTTCAGAAAGCACGGCTATCGCGACTGCGGCGACATGGATATGAGCGGGTTCACCGCACAAAAAGCAAAAGAACTATTTTTATATAAAAATTTTTAACGGACGGAGACCGATCATGAAAAACATCTTTTCCGAAGGGACGGCAATGTCCTCCCAGCGCTCGCTGATGCGCGCGCTCGGCTGGACGGACAGCGAAATGCAAAAGCCGATCATCGGCATCATCTGCGCCCAGAGCGACATCATCCCCGGGCATATGTACCTCGACAAAATTGCCGAAGCGGTCAAGGAAGGCGTCATCGCCGCGGGCGGAAAGCCCGTCGTGGTGCCCTCCATCGGCGTGTGCGACGGCATCGCCATGGGGCACGCGGGCATGCGCTATTCCCTGCCCTCGCGCGAGGTCATCGCCGACAGCGCAGAGATCCTGGCGCGCGCGCACGCCTTTTCGGGCATCGTATTCGTGGGCAACTGCGACAAGATCATCCCCGGCATGCTGATGGCGGCGGTGCGGCTGAATTTGCCCTGCGCATTCGTTTCGGGCGGTCCCATGCTCGCGGGAAAGATGCACGGGAAAAGGCTCTCCCTCTCCTCCATGTTCGAGGCGGTGGGCGCCTACAACGCGGGCAAAATCGACGAGCTGGAACTGCACGAATACGAGTGCTCCTCCTGCCCCACCTGCGGTTCCTGCTCGGGCATGTTCACGGCGAACAGCCTCAACTGCCTGACCGAGGCGCTGGGCATTTCCCTGCCCGGCAACGGGACCATCCCCATGGTCTATTCCCGCCGCATCATGCTCGCCAAGGAGACGGGCGAAGCGGTGATGAACGCGGTAAAAAACAATATCCGCCCCTCCGACGTTCTGACCCCCAAGGCACTGAAAAACGCGGTGGCTGTGGACAACGCCATCGGAGCCTCTTCCAACAGCGTTCTGCACCTTCTGGCACTCGCGAACGAGATGGGCATGAGCGAGAAGGATTTTTCCGTCGATACCTTCAACGAAGTCAGCGAAAAGGTACCGCACATCTGCAAACTCGCGCCCGCGGGCGAGCACTACATCGAAGATCTGAACGAGGCGGGCGGTATCTCCGCCGTCATCCGCCAGCTGGAAGAAGCGGGACTGTTTGACGGTTCGGCGATGACCGTTTCGGGCGTTTCGCAGCACGAGCGGGTGAAAAACGCGCACGTTCTGGACGATTCGATCATCCGCCCGATGAACAACCCCTACTCGCCGACGGGCGGGCTGGCTATCCTCAAAGGCAACATCGCCGCCGAAGGCGCGGTGGTGAAAAAGAGCGCGGTCGACCCCGCGATGCTCAGACACAGCGGCCCCGCGAAGGTGTTCGACAGCGAGGAGGACGCAATGGAGGCCATCTCCACCGGCAAAATCGTCAAGGGCGACGTGGTCGTCATCCGCTACGAAGGCCCGAAGGGCGGCCCGGGCATGCGCGAGATGCTCTCCCCCACCTCCGCCATCGTGGGCGCGGGGCTGGGCGCGGACGTGGCGCTCATCACCGACGGAAGGTTTTCGGGCGCGACGCGCGGCGCCGCGATCGGGCACGTCTGCCCGGAAGCTGCGGCGGGCGGCCCCATCGGCATCATCCGCGACGGAGACGTCATCGACATCGACATCATCAAGGGCGAAATCAACCTGCGCCTCGGCGACAAGGAAATCGCCGAACGGCTGAAAAATTTCAAGCCGTTGGAAAAGCCCGTGGACGGATACCTGAAACGTTACCGCGCACAGGTCACTTCGGCAAGCAAGGGCGCGGTACTTGGCTCACAAAAATAATTTCGAGCTGTCGAAATTATTTTTCGTGATTTTGAGGGCTCTGCCCTCTGCCGCGCGCAATTTCAGGGCACACCATATTACGCGCGCGGCATTCACCCGCTCCGCGAGGGCGTAGCCCGCTGCCCTGCCGAGGGTTCCCGTTTACGGGAAACGGCAGATGTCGCAGGTATGCGACAAATTGGGTGCGCTTTTTGAGAAGCGCGGTTCTCAAACGCGCACGTTATTTTAAAATTTACTTGCAAAAGCAAAAACCACGCTTTTTGCTTTTGCCCCCTATTTGCCGATACCTCGGCTTACAGAAAGGGTGAAGTTGCGCGATTTTATAATATGTGTGCCTCTAAAATATCGCGCAACAAGGGGAAAACCGCTCGGGTTTCCCCTCAAATCGCACAATTTCGCAGCCGTCAGCTCGGCGAGAAATTGACGAGCGGAGTTACTTTATGAAATTACAGATATTCGATTCCACCCTGCGCGACGGGGCGCAGGGCGCCAACATTTCCTTTTCCGTGGACGACAAACTCAAAGTCATTCAAACACTCGACGCGCTCGGCATCGACTTTATCGAGGCGGGAAATCCTTTTTCCAATCCATCGGAAATGCAGTTTTTCCAGCGCATCGCGGGGCTTCGGCTTTCGCACGCCAAAATCGTGGCATTCGGCTCTACCAGGCGCAAGGGCGTGCCCGCCGAGGAAGACAGCAACCTGCGCTCTCTTCTTGCGGCGAACACAGAATACGTCGCTATTTTCGGCAAGAGCCACATCATGCACGTCACCGACGTCATCAAAGCGACGCCGGAGGAGAACCTTGCCATGATCGGCGAGAGCGTGAAATTCCTGACCGAACACGGCAAAAAAGTCATCTTCGACGCCGAACATTTCTTTGACGGTTACAAAACAGACGCAGCGTACGCGATGAAAGCGCTCGAAACGGCGAACGCGGCGGGCGCCTATGCCCTGTGCCTGTGCGACACGAACGGCGGCATCTTCCCCGACGAGGCGTACGAGATCACCCGAAAAGTCACCGAGCGTTTCCCCGATACGATCGTCGCCATCCACTGCCACAACGACGGCGGTCTTGCCGTTGCCGACTCAATCGAGGCGGTCAAAGCGGGTGCGCGGCAGGTGCAGGGTACTTTCCTCGGCTTCGGTGAGCGCTGCGGCAACGCAAACCTCTCCACCATCATCTGCAACCTGCAATTAAAGCGCGGCTATGAGTGCATCCCGCCCGAAAAGCTGAAAGAGATCTATCAGAGCGCCATGGCGATCGCCGAAACGGCAAACGTCGCCGTGCCCGAAAATCAGCCCTATATCGGCATGAACGCGTTCGCGCACAAGGCGGGCATGCACGCGGACGGCGTGCTCAAATACTCCTCCTCTTTCGAACACGTCGACCCCGAGAGCGTCGGCAACAAGCGGAAACTCCCCCTTTCCGAAATTTCCGGCAAGAGCGCAATTTACGATAAATTAAAAAATTATTTCCCCTCTCTGGACAAAAACGGAAAAGAAATGTCCGAGATTGTAGCGGCTTTGAAAGAACGCTCCCTTTCGGGCTATCAGTATGAGGGTGCGGAAGCCAGCTTTATCCTGCTGGTGGAAAAGATTTTGGGAAAATACAAATCTTCTTTCGATCTCATCAATTATAAAGTCATCAACGAACTGCCCGCGATCGAAGGAAAAGTCTCTTCCGCGATCATAAAGATCCGCGTGGACGGCACGACGAAGATCTCCGCTTCCGACGGCGAAGGCCCCGTGCATGCGATGGACCTTGCACTCCGCTCGGCACTCTCCGATTTCTATCCCGAGATCAGAAAAGTCACGCTGACCGACTTTAAGGTCCGCGTTCTCGACTCGGACAAGGCGACGGCAGCAAAAGTGCGCGTACTCATCACCTCCGCAAACGGCGCGGACAGCTGGACGACCGTCGGCGTTTCGGAAGACATCATCGAGGCGAGCTGGACCGCCCTGACCGACTCCATCGATTACGCGCTCATGCGCCGATGATGCGTATTAAATCCCATCCGTCCAGGGGAGCACGGCTTGCCGCGCTCCCCTGTTTTCGTAAAAATAAAATTTCGGAAAACTTTGCCCGAAACGGTTGACATACCCGTGTAAAAATCATATAATATCATTGAACACTTGAAGAAGTATTCAAATGAAAGAGGCGCTATGGAGCAGGAAGAAAAGAGCGGCACGGCGGAAGAAATCCGCGGCATGCTGCCCGACGACAAGACCATATACGAGCTTGCGGAGCTTTTTAAGATGTTCGGCGACCCGACGAGGGCCAAAATTCTCGGCTGCTTGCAGATACGCGACCTGTACGTGGGCGAAATTGCCGAGATTTTGGGTATGAGCGTTTCCGCCGTATCTCATCAGCTGCGCGTCCTTCGGGGAGCGAAACTGGTTAAAGGCCTGAAAGAAGGCAAAGAAGTGCGTTACTCCCTCGACGACGACCACGTGACCAAGATCATGGAATACGGCCTCACGCACGTCAACGAGGACAAATAAAGAGTAAGGAACAGGGTTTCCCCTGTTTTTTCACGAATTTTTATTGAACGATTGTTCAATCGTCCAAATATTCAAAAATGAGAGCCGCCGATGCGGAATTTACGGAGGAAATCATCATGAAAAAAGTTTATAAGCTGGAAGATCTCGACTGCGCCAACTGCGCCGCAAAGATGGAGCGCGCCGTCGCCAAAATCGACGGCGTGGATTCGGTCAGCGTCAGTTTTATGACACAGCGAATGGCGATCGAAGCGGACGAAGACCGCTTTGAAGAGATCATGGAACGCGTCGTAAAAGCCTGCAAAAAGATAGAGCCTGATTGCCGCATCCTTCGCTGAACTTTCCGACCGAGGCAGTATCATGAAAGGCTATTCCCTGAGCAAAAAAGAAAAAAGGACGCTTGGCCGCATTATCGCGGCGCTCGCGCTGTTTGTCGTACTCTTTGCAGCAGACAAGACCGTCGTGCTGGGCAGCGTATTTCACGGCCCCGCGGCGTGGGTGCTCCCCTTCTGCCTATACCTTGCCGTATACCTTTTGATCGGGTATGACGTGCTGTGGCGGGCGGTACGCAACATCGCGCACGGGCAGGTTTTTGACGAAAATTTTCTCATGTGCCTGGCGACGCTCGGCGCGTTCGCGCTCGCCATCTACCGCGGCGCGACCGGGCAGGAGATCGAAGGCTTTGACGAGGCGTGCGCCGTTCTTCTGTTTTACCAGATAGGCGAATTTTTCCAAAGCTGCGCCACGGGCAAATCGCGCAAATCCATTTCCGCGCTCATGGACATCCGCCCCGACTACGCAAATCTTGTACGCGAGGACGGGACCACCGAAAAGATTGACCCCGAAGAGGTTAAAATCGGCGATACAATCCTCGTCAACCCCGGAGAAAAAATCCCCCTTGACGGCGTCGTCGTAAAAGGCGCGTCGGCTTTGGACACCAAAGCTCTGACGGGCGAATCGCTCCCGCGCGACGCGGCGGCGGGCGACGAGGTTATCAGCGGATGCGTGAACATCACTTCTCAGCTCGAAATACAGGTAACGAAAGAGTTTTACGACTCCACCGTGTCTAAGATCCTCGAACTTGTGGAAAACGCGTCCGAACAGAAATCCAAAGCGGAAAACTTCATCACAAAGTTTGCAAAATACTACACGCCCGTCGTGGTCATCGTGGCGGCGCTTTTGGCCGTCGTGCCCGGGCTTATCACCTCCGACTGGTCGACTTGGGTCTACCGCGCTCTCAGTTTCCTCGTCGTGTCCTGTCCCTGTGCGCTGGTCATCTCCATCCCTCTCTCCTTTTTTGCGGGAATCGGCGCGGCGTCACGGCACGGTATCCTTATAAAAGGTTCGAATTATCTGGAAAAATTCAATGTCGCCAACACGTTCGTATTCGATAAGACGGGCACGCTGACCAAAGGCAATTTCGCCGTTTCCAAAATTTCGCCCGCGCCCGAAGAAAACGCCGAAGAGATCCTGCGCCTGGCTGCGATCGCGGAACAAAATTCCAACCACCCCATCGCGCGCTCCGTTGCGGTGCGCTACGGCAAAGCGGCCGAGGGCGGCTATACGCTCACGAACATCGCGGGCAAAGGCATTTCCGCCTCGAAAGAGGGCGAGACGATCCTTTGCGGAAATGAAAAGCTGATGCGGGAAAACGAGATCGACTATGTTGCAGAAAGCGGGCTCGGCACGGTCGTCTACGTCGCGAAAAACGGCAGGTTCGTCGGGTCGCTGCTCATTTCCGACGAGATCAAGCCCGAAGCCAAAGATGTGGTTGAAAACCTGAACGGAATGGGCTGCAAGACGATCATGCTGACGGGCGACAACGAGGCGATCGCCGCCGACGTTGCCGCAAAGATCGGGCTTACAGGCTACAAAGCTTCTCTTCTCCCGCAAAATAAAGTGACGGAAGTAGAGAGCATGCTCAAAGAAAAGAAACAAAAAGACGTGCTGTGTTTTGTCGGCGACGGCATCAACGACGCGCCCGTCCTCATGCGTTCGGACATCGGCATCGCGATGGGCGGCGTCGGCAGCGACGCCGCGATCGAGGCGTCCGACATCGTCCTGATGAAAGACGACCTGAAAGGGATCTCCCTTGCAAAGCGCATCGCAAAAAAAACGATGTCTATCGTATTCCAGAACATCGTCTTTTCCATCGCCGTCAAAGTCGCCATCCTCATCCTTTCGGCGTTCGGCATCACGAATATGTGGGTCGCCGTCTTCGGCGACGTAGGCGTGGCAGTCCTCGCCATCCTCAACGCCATGCGCGTCAACTCGAACTACACCGTACCCCGAAAGTGTGCGCCGGCCTCCTCAAAAGACGCCGCCCAATAAAGATTACAATAAAAGAATGCAGGGATTGTCCCTGCATTCTTTTATTTCATATAATTTTGGCAAATCGTAAAACGGGCGCACTTTAACAATCTCCGCCCGAATCATCTTCCTTTTTCGGAGAAGAGCCGTCTTTCTTCGGAATATCGGGCACAAAAAAGCCTGCAAACATCATGACCAAAGCCACCGCGCCGAGCGCGATCCCGACTTCTTTATCGACCGCGATCACGCCGCAAAGAGCGACAACGATCGCACCGAGCAAAACCCTGACGGAACGCATGGCGGGACCTCTTCTATTTTATATCGCCGTGATGTTTGACGCGCAGCCGCGCGAACGCGCGCTGCAAAGCCAGCCTGTTGAGCTGATACTCCGCCGCGCTGCGGTTGCGGCGCACCATCTCTTCCGCGCGCTCCTTCGCCTGCCTGGCACGCTGTTCGTCGATGTCTTCCGGCCATTCGACCGCCTCGGAAAAGGCGATGGTCTCGTCAGGGCGCACCTCGATGAACCCTTCGCTCATGAATGCCTCGCGCGTTTCGCCGTCCGCCGTGATGCGGATGGTGCCCGGCTCCGTCGCAAAGACCATGGGCTGATGCCCCGCCATGACCGTGCATGCCCCGCCGATCGACGGGATGTTGATGCTCTCGACTTCGCCCCGGAAAAACACCTTTTCGGGCGTTATGATCTCGAGATAAAATTTATTCATACCGCCCTCCCAAAATCACTGCGCGTCGGGGCGCATCGTCTTCGCCTTCGCTTTTGCCTCGTCAATGTCTCCCACGTTGAAAAAGGCGTTTTCGGGAAGGTCGTCCACCTCGCCAGAAAGGATGGTCTTGAAACTTTCGATCGTCGCCTGCAAAGGCACGTACCTGCCTTCCAGCCCCGTATAGATCTTGGAAACGAAGAAGGGCTGAGACATGAATTTCTGGATCTTGCGGGCGCGGAACACCGCCTGTTTGTCCTCTTCGGAAAGTTCTTCCATGCCGAGAATGGCGATGATATCCTGCAATTCTTTATAGCGCTGCAAGGTCGCGATGACCTTGTTTGCGACGTCGTAATGCTCCTGTCCCACGATCTGCGGGTCGAGGATGCGCGAATTGGATTCGAGCGGATCGACGGCGGGATAGATGCCCGTCTCCACGACCTTTCTGGAAAGCACCGTCGTCGCGTCGAGGTGCGAGAAGATCGCAGCCGGCGCGGGGTCGGTGATGTCGTCCGCGGGGACGTATACCGCCTGAATGGAAGTGATGGAGCCGCGGCGGGTGGACGCGATGCGCTCTTCCAAAAGCCCCATCTCCGTCGCAAGCGTCGGCTGATAACCGACCGCCGACGGCATTCTGCCGAGAAGCGCGGAAACTTCGCTGCCCGCCTGGATATAACGGTAAATGTTGTCGATGAACAGAAGCACGTCCTGCCGCTGCACGTCGCGGAAATATTCGGCAAGCGTCAGCCCCGTAAACGCGGTGCGCATGCGGCTTCCCGGCGGTTCGTTCATCTGCCCGTAGACGAGAGCCGTATTTTTGATGACGCCCGACTCTTCCATGTCGGAGATCATGTCGTTGCCCTCGCGGGAACGCTCGCCGACGCCCGTAAAAATGGAATAGCCGCCGTGTTCTTTGGAAATGTTGTGGATCAGCTCCATGATCAGGACGGTCTTGCCCACGCCGGCGCCGCCGAACAGGCCGATCTTGCCGCCCTTGCTGTACGGCGCGATCAGGTCGATGACCTTGATGCCCGTTTCGAACACTTCCGTAGAAGGGCTCTGATCGTAAAATGCGGGCGGATGACGGTGGATGTTCCAGTGCGTATCCGTCTTGATCTCACCCTTTTCGTCGATCGGTTCGCCGAGGACGTTCATGACCCTGCCGAGAGCGCCTTCACCGACGGGTACGCTGATCTGAGCGCCCGTGTCCAGCACGGTCAGCCCGCGGGAAAGCCCCTCCGTCGCGTTCATCGAAATGCAGCGGACGACGCCCCTCTGAACGTGCGCAAGCACTTCGAGCGACACGCTGTGCCCTTCGACGACCAATTTTTCGTATACGGGCGGCATGGCGCCGTCAAAACAGACGTCGACGACCGGCCCGATGATCTGATAGATTTTACCCGGATTGACCATATTTATCTCCTGTACCCTCACCGCTGCCCGGAAAACCTGCCGGATGCGAGATCCAAAAGCTCGGTCGTGATCGCGCTCTGGCGCGAGCGGTTGTATTCGAGATTGAGCGATTCCAGCATTTTATCCGCATTCTTGTTCGCGTTGGACATAGCGATCATGCGCGCGGCGTGTTCGCTGGCGAACGAGTGGATCAGCACCGAATAGATCATGCCGACAAGGTACTGCGGAACGAGAACGTTCAGGACTTCTTTCGGAGAGGGATCGTACAGGATCTCGCCCGTAAAAGTAGACTGAACGTCTGAGGGAATATCCGATTCCACGATGGGAAGAAGGCGCACGATCTCGGGTTTTTGCACCATAGTGGAATGCATGCGCGTGAACACGACGACGACTTCGTCCATCAGGTTTCTGTCGTACAGATCGAGAATGTCGCGCGTGATGCCGCGCGCGTCGTGCAGCGTCGGATTCGTTACGGCATGCGTGAATTCGAGATCGACGGGCTGATGCTTGTTTTCAAAAAACGCGCGCGCCATCTGCCCGATAGTGACGACATAATGCACGGGACGGCTCTGCATGTGTTCCCATGCAAGGTTCAGCACGTTGTTGTTGAACGCGCCCGCAAGCCCTTTGTCCCCCGCGATGACGATGTACGCGGTGCGGTCGTTCGGACGATGCACGAGATATTTGTGCCGTATATCCGTGCTGTGCCGCATGATGTCTTTGATCGTATACCGCACGCTGTTGAAATACGCCGCATTGACCGACTGTTTTTCCATCGCCTTCCGCATTTTGGAAACGGAAATAAGCTCCATCGCTTTCGTGATCTGATGGGTGTCGCTTATGCTCTTGATGCGGTGTTTGATCTCGGCGGTGTCAGACATCGGTATGCGCCTCCCCGTCGCCGACGGTATAATTGAGATAGTCCTCCGCCGCAGCGAGGATCTTGCCCCGCAATTCTTCGGAGATCTCTCCGTCCGGATCGATCGCGTCCAGAAGATCCTGCCTGTTCATGCGCATATAATCGAGGAGACCGTCGTTGTATTCCGTCACCTTTTTCGCGGGGATTCCGTCGATCACCTCGCTCTGCGACACGATAAGGAGCACGATCATCTCTTTGACAGAATAATTGAGGTACTGACGCTGTTTGAGCGTGTCGGTAAGTTTTGCGCCGCGGCTGAGCGTCTTCTGCGTCTCCGCGTCGAGGTCGGAACCGAACTGCATGAAAATCGCAAGCTCTCTGTACTGCGCCAGATTGATGCGAAGCTGACCGGAGATCTTGCGGATCGCCTTTCTCTGCGCACTGCCGCCCACGCGCGAGACGGAAAGCCCGACGTTGACGGCAGGACGAACGCCGCTGTTGAACAGCTCGCTTTCCAGATAGATCTGCCCGTCGGTGATGGAGATGACGTTGGTCGGGATATATGCGGAAATATCTCCCGCCAGCGTTTCGACAATGGGAAGTGCCGTGATCGAGCCGCCGCCCTTTGCCTCAGAAAGTTTTGCCGAGCGTTCCAACAGCCTCGAATGCAGATAGAATACGTCGCCGGGATACGCCTCGCGCCCTGCCGGCCTTTTCAGAAGCAGGCTCATGGCGCGGTAAGCCACGGCATGTTTGGACAAATCGTCGTATACGATCAAAACGTCTTTGCCCTGATACATGAAATATTCCGCCAGCGCGCAGCCGCTGTAAGGCGCGATGTACTGGAGCGGGACCGCGTCGTCCGCCGTCGAGCACACGACGCAGGTATATTCCATCGCCCCGCCCGAGCGGAGCGTGTTCACCGTCTTCGCGAGCGACGACGCTTTCTGCCCGATCGAAACGTAAATGCAGATCACGTTTTCGCCTTTTTGGTTCAGGATGGTATCGACGGCGATCGCGGTCTTGCCCGTCTGCCTGTCGCCGATGATGAGTTCGCGCTGCCCTCTGCCGATCGGGATCATGCTGTCGATGGCAAGGATGCCCGTCTGCAGGGGCTTATTGACTTTGCCCCTGTCCATGATGGCGGGAGCGGGATATTCGACGGGGCGCGACTTGCCCGTTACGATTTCTCCCAATCCGTCGAGCGCGTTTCCGAGCGGATCGACGATCCTGCCGAGCAACTCTTCGCCCACTTTCATTTCGAGCGTTGTGCCCGTAGAATAAACATAATCGCCGAAACGGACTTTATCTTCGCCCGAAAAAAGGACGGCGCCTACGCTGTCATGCTCCAAATTGAGCGCAAGCGCTTGGTAGCCGCCCCGCACGTCAAGCAGTTCGTTGTACTGCACGCCGGAAAGACCCGTTATTTTAATGATGCCGTCGCCCGAATAGACGATCCTGCCCGTGGAGCGCTGTATGCCGCTCTCCTTGACTTTAGAGATCTTCTCTTTGAGTCCGCGGCCAATGTCGTTCAAATCAATCATAATCTACTCTCCGTCAAAGCGCCCGGCGAACGGTCTCCAGACGGCTCCTGACGGAACCGTCGTAAACTTTATCGCCGATACGGATGATGATGCCGCCCAAAATGTCGGGGTCGATAATGTACTCCGTTTTATAGCAGCCGCGCGCTTTTACGAACTCGGCGACCATGCGGAGAATATCGTCGTCCGGTTTTTCGGACACGACGATCTTAGCGACAGGGCTGTCTTTAATCATTTTCCTTCTCGCTCCACTCTTTCAGGCTCTCTTCGATGAGGCGGCGGTTGTCCGCCTTGGAAATATCCCTGCCGATCACCTTTTCGGCAACCGCCAGCGATACGTCCGCAATCTGTTTTTCGACGTCAGACTGCAGCTTTTTGCGCTCTTCGTCCATCTCCGTTTCCGTACGTTCGATGAGCGCCTTGGCGCGCGCCTTTGCGTCGCCCATGATGTCTCCCGCCTTTTGGTTGGCGACTTTGACGGCGTTCTCATGAATGGCCGCCGCCTCTTTTTTCGCCTCGGAAAGCACCTGCTGCGTGCTGTTTTTCAGCTCTTTGACCTCTTCGTTCAAGTCCGCGTTTTCTTTTTCGATCTTTTTGACCTTTTCCTGCCGTTCACGGATCATTTTTTTGACCGGCTTGAACAGGAGCAGATACAGTCCGACCGTAAGGATGACCAAGTTTATCAAATGAAGCACGATGCTCGACCATGTGATACCCATCTGGTCGAACATATCCGTCAAAGCGGACAAAAGCATCGTCTCCGGCGTAAAATCAAACATTGCGCACCTTTGCCACAAAAATTTTTATTAAACGGAAGACCGGTTCCTGCAACCTTTCCTCAAATCACATAAAGATGAGCAGGATACTGATCAGCAAGCCGTAAATCGCCGTCGTTTCCGCAAACGCCAGGCCCAAAAGGAGCATCGTCCTGATCTTGCCGACAGCCTCCGGCTGACGGGCGGTCGCCTCCACCGCCTTGCCCGTCGCGATACCCATGCCGATACCCGCGCCGAGGCCGGTCAGAGCCGCAAGTCCCGCACCGATCGCGGGTCCCATATCTACCAATAAATTGACAATCATAGTGACCAACAGTTCCATGTCCTACCTCCGTAAGATAAATGCATTGCGTCTTAATTTATACAGAAGGCTCCGCCGCAGAGGACGCTCCTTTTTGTTTTCGTTTTTTCTTTTGTTTTTTCGGCACCGGCTCGATCGCTTCCGAGACGAACGTGAGCGTCAGCGACGCAAAAACATATGATTGTATCAGCGCGTGGAAAAGGGTAAAGATCGGCGTAAGGATCGCCGGAATGACTACGGGAAGCCCGATGTACCATATGCTTTCCACCACGATATAGATCAGATCCATGATGACCATGCCGCTTAAAATGCTGCCGAACAATCGGAACGTCATCGAGACGGGCACGGCAAGATCGGTAATGATGTTGATCGGATTGAGATAATGTTTGAGCCGCCTGTGTTTGTTTTTCGCAAAACCCAGCGTATGGATAAACAAAAAAGTGCACATCGCGAGCGCCACACAAGCGCACACATCGGCAATGGCGGGGCGAAGCCCGAACAATTCGACCAGCACGCCGCAGCAGATATACGCCGCCGCGCCGAGCGTATACGGCCCCATCAGCCCGCTGTACTCCTCCGTCATTTCGTCAGCGCTTTTGTCAAAAAAGCTGACCAGCCATTCGAGGAACATTTGCCCGCCCGTCGGCGTCGTCTTCCATTTGCGGATGATCGTAAGCCGCAGAATGAGCGCGACGATCAATAACGCAACCACGACGATAAAGCCCGAGATCACGCTGTCGTTCACGGCAAAAGAACCGATCTCTATTACGTTTTTAGGAAAAACCTTTTCGCTCAGCTCCTCGCTGATCGCGAGCATCTGCATGGAAGGATCGAACAAAACAAGCACCTCGCTTCCTCAAACTCGAAGCTATTTTACACCTTTTACGCGGCAGTTGCAACTAAAATGAATGCATAATGAGATAAAAAATACTTATAAGAATCTTTTATATGATCGGCAGGAAGCGCATTTCCCCGTACGGCTGCCGGTCATTTCGTTCGTTTTCAGAGGATGCTGTTGAGCCATATTATAAAAAAATCATAAAAAATACGGGCTCCTCTTGCATTTTTGCGACGATTGTGGTACAATCAAAACACCGGAGGCACGACATGAACAACTATAAATTCAAATTTTCAAAACCGATCCTGCTCCTCTCCGTCCTCGCCATTTTAGTGGCGGCGGGCGGCGGTATCGGCTGGACGGTCTACCGGATGGTCAACATAGGGTTCCAGACCGTCCTTTTAGGCATCCAATACGTCGTGATCCTGCTCGTTTCCGTACTCATCATCGTCATTTTTTCGGCACTTCTCATACGTTCCTATTATAAAATCACCGATAAAGAAATCGTGCTGTGGTTCGGCATCATCAAAAGCACTTACAAGATCGCCGACATCGAATCGATACACCTTTTCACGAAGACAAACAAACTCGTGCTCTATTTCAAAAATGAGCGATACACCGTGATCGTCGTAAAACCCGAATGGTACAATCAGTTCACCAAGGACATTTTATCCAAAAACGGCAAGATCCGCTACGACGTTTCCACGACGGACGGAACGGAAAAAGATGACATGTGACAGCATGCGGCGGCGCATTCCTGCGCCGCCGTTATTTTGTGCAATCACCGAACTTGCATACAAAAAAAGCGCCGCAGCGGCGCTTTTTTATATCGGTGATCAGTTTTTGAAATATCTCTTCAACAGCCCGTTGAAGCCTGCGCCGTGACGCGCTTCGTCCTTCGCCATTTCGTGAACGGTATCGTGGATCGCGTCATACCCGAGCTCTTTCGCACGCTTTGCGATCGCAAGTTTGCCTTCGCAGGCACCCGTTTCCGCAGCGACCCTCAGTTCGAGATTCTTCTTTGTGGAATCGGTGATGCATTCGCCCAAAAGCTCAGCGAACTTGGATGCATGCTCAGCCTCTTCGTAAGCATATCTCTTATACGCCTCGGCAATTTCGGGATAACCTTCCCTTTCGGCAACCCTCGCCATCGCGAGATACATGCCGACTTCGGTGCACTCGCCCTCGAAGTTCGCGCGAAGCCCCTTCACGACTTCTTCATCCAGCCCCTTAGCAACGCCCACTTCATGAACGCAAGCAAACTTGATCTCTGCATTTTCCTCGATGGGAACAAACTTTGTCGCTTTGCAGACGGGGCAAACAGTTACGTCATCGGCGACGATCTCGCCGCAAATTGCACATCTCTTCATTTTTCTAACCTCTTTTCCGAATTTTTTCGAACGGATCTGCCGTCCGTTTGCTTGGCTATATTTTATCATCGCTCACACAAAAATACTGTTGCAAAAGCAACAATTTTTCATCTTTTGATAAAAGAAGATAAATAATTTGCCGTGTTCCGCGCATAAAAAAAGCAGGCGGCACTCCGACGGCAGCCGCGCCGCGATAGGTGAACGATACTGCATCCCGAAGCTGATTTTGTACCGAAAAAAAACGGATTTCATCGTCTTTTTTTTGAAAATCAGATTGACATAAGGGCAATGCGATGATAAAATTAAGATGAAATGAATAATTTTACAAGGCGGTAAATTATGGCTAAGTATAATGACCCTTTGGTACTCGGCAGGGCCGACCCTTACGTCTACAAACACACGGACGGAACATACTACTTTACGGCAACGTATCCCGCATACGACAGGATCTGCATCAGAAAATCTGCTACCATCAACGGGATCACCGACGCGGAAGAAAAAGTGATTTGGCGCAAACATGACGAGGGCGTTATGGCCTCGCATATTTGGGCGCCCGAAATCCACTACATCGACGGGAAATGGTACATCTATTTCGCAGCGGGCGAAAGCAAAAAAATTTGGGAGATCAGGCCGTATGTGCTGGAATGCACCGGACCGGATCCCATGAACGATCCTTGGATCGAACTGGGAATGATGCAGGCGCACCGCAGTCCGTCCGGCAGACGCAAAAACGGCTATGACAGCTATTCCTTTACCGAATTTTCTTTGGACGCAACGACCTTCGAACACAGGGGCAAGCGCTATTTTATTTGGGCGGAAAAAGTACACAGGCGTTTCGGCATTTCCAATCTCTACATTGCGGAGATGGAATCGCCCAACAAACTGAAAACGGTGCAGGTCCTTCTGACAACGCCCGACTACGATTGGGAAAGGATCGACTTTTGGGTATGCGAAGGCCCGGCTGTACTCAAATACAACGGGAAAATTTTTGTCACCTATTCAGCGAGCGCGACCGGACAGATGTACTGCATGGGCATGCTTTCTGCCGACGAAGACGCCGACCTTCTCGATCCTCATTCCTGGACGAAAAAGCGGTATCCCGTGCTTAAAACAGACCCCGAGAAAAAAGTATTCGGGCCCGGACACAACTGCTTTACCACGGGCGACGACGGTGAAGTCCTCTGCATCCTGCACTACCGCGACTATTCCGACAAATATATTTCGGGCGACCCGCTGAACAATCCTGATCGCCATGCGCACGTTCTCGAAGTACAGTTCGAAAACGGAGAACCCGTATTCAAACTTTAATCCGTATAAATCATGCCCCTGCGGCTATCGTCCGCAGGGGGTTTTTTCTATATAAAAATATCCGGTCTTTATTTTGCGGCAAAACGTTAAATCAAACGCAAATCATTCCGCTTGATGTTTTACTTTATGAACGTCACTAGCCCGTCAACCGATTTAAAACCGTTTTTTAAATAGAAACTTTCAGACGGCAATCCCTTTTCCGTATTTAATATCATTGCATTCATTTGTTCTTTCCGTATCTCGCATTCAATCAATTTCAAAAAGCAACTTCCGATCCCTCTTCCTTGCAGGTCCGGCTTTACGCAAAACTGATCGATATAATACTCCATCCCGTGAATCCACGGTTTTTTCATCCCTACGCTCAAAGCGACGATGCCGTCTTGTCCTTTCAATACATAACCGACAAAATAATTGTTTGCCATGTGATTTCGAAAAAAATCGGTTACCTGCTCTCTGGAATCGAACGCATCATTCCACGGCGCCTTCGTAAATACATCGATAAATAAATCCACGCATGCTTCAACATGTTCTTTTGACAGTTTAACTATGTCCATCGCTCTGCCTCCTCTATATCTCTGTGCTGCGATTTTCGAGGACCCCGTTTTTTGAAGAGGCCGTGGGTCCAAAACCTGCCGAATGTAACAGACAGGCGAAAGGTAAACCCTTTCGCCTGTCTGTGGTCGAGGTGACGGGACTTGAA
>CALVMD010000021.1 GCA_944342025.1 uncultured Clostridia bacterium
TCGATTAGCGATACCGTTCTTGTAGTAAAAGAAAAAATTACAAATAAAGCCTGTCTGTTACATAAATAAATTCGGTAGCATATGAAAATAAGAGCCTAAATCGAATATTCGATTTAGGCTCTTATTGGTCCGCCGTCTCTTGTTCTTCCGCCCCAGCACCGTTTGCGGGCGCGGCGTAGATCTCAAGGATCTCCTCCACCCCGACGCCGAGGGCCGAAGCAAGGCACAGAAGACAGCCGGAAGGCGGCATACAGCCGCTCTCCCACGAGCGCACGTCCTCTTCCGCCACGCCGACAAGCTGCGCGAGCTTTTGCTCGCTCAGCCCCTTCTCTATGCGCATTTCGCTCAGATCTCTCACGATCCCCCCTGATTTATTCCTGCGGCAGTTCTTCGGGCAGGCAATGAAGATACATATACAACGCGTCCGCATTTTCTTCGAGTACGCGCATGAGCCCCGCATTGGGCGCCGCCCAGATGCCGTCGTAATCTTTTTCCCCGCGTTCGGGATGTGCCGCAAAGGCGAGTTGTTCCCGATCGGGATAAAATTCCGCGTTCACGCCCTTTTTATTCCCGCGCGCGTCGAGCCTCAGCCACCGCCCCGAGGGCAGCAGCACGGCGTTGAACGCATGGATGCAAAACTTACCCGGCACCGCGCCGAGGCGCAGGCGCTGATAGCAAAACCCGCACGGCACGCCGTTCGCACGCAAAAGCGCCGCCAGAAGGTTGGACTTCGCCCAACAGATCCCCACACGTTCGCGGAGTACGTCTGACGCGGAAACGGTCACGCGCGGATCTTTCACGTCCCAGCTGTGTGCGACTTCGTCCCGCACGAAATGAAAAGCGCGGCGGATCAGGTCGTACCCGCCCGCGCTCTCTGCGGCAAGCCGCGCGGCCTCGCCCCGCACGGAAGCGGCGTCCGCGTCGACGTAGCGGTCACGCGCCAGAAAATCTTCTCCGTATAAGACCATATGTCCGCTTAAAATTTGATATGCTCGAAGTCTTTGCGCGACGAACGGCGGTACAGGATGACCTTCCGCCCGATCACGGCGACGCATTCCGCCCTGAGCGAGGCGGCAAGCTCGGCGCCGAGCGTTTTCGCGTCCTCTTCCGCATTCGTAAGCACGTTGACTTTGATCAGTTCGTGCGCCTCGAGCGCGTCGGACAGAGATCTGATCATGTTATCCCCGATGCCGCCCTTGCCGAGCTGGGCGATGGGCGAAAGGTTCGCCGCGATGCTCTTTAAATTGCTCCTCTGTTTGCTTGTCAACATATTTTCTCCGCTCGGACGCGCACAGTCTGCGCGCCCGCTTTTCTTTTATTCTTTGAATTCAAACTCCACGCCGCCGACGACGACAGCGTCGTTTTCGGCAACGCCGCGTTTTTTCAGCTCTCTGATGACACCTTTATCTTTGAGGACTTTCTGGAAATACGCCATCGAATCGGGATCGGAAAGCACCACGTTGCGTTCGAGCATGTCCACCAGCCCGCCCGTGACATACCAGCAGTTCTCCTCTTCGTCTTTATAGATCTCGAATTCGTTGACGTCGGGGCGCTCGTATTCGAATTCGTCCGCGGGGATGGGCTCTGCGGGCGGAAGGGTTTCAAGTACCTCGAACACGCCCTCGATCAGCTCCTTGGTGCCCTCGCCCGTGACCGCGGCGATCGGATATTTTTTGTATTTGCGGCACTTCTGCCTGAATTTTTTGATGTTTTCTTCCGCGCCGTACACGTCGCATTTATTGAGCGCCACGATCTGCGGAAGGGACGCCAGCTTTTCGCTGTACTGTTTCAGTTCTGCGTTGATCTTTTTGAAATCCTCGTACGGGTCGCGCCCTTCCATGCCGGAAATGTCGACCACGTGCAAAAGCATGCGCGTGCGCTCGATATGGCGGAGAAAATCGTGCCCCAGCCCCGCACCCGCCGCGGCCCCCTCGATCAGCCCCGGGATATCCGCCGCAACAAAAGATTTATCGTAATATTTGACGACGCCGAGGTTTGGAGAAAGGGTGGTGAAATGATAGTTCGCGATCTTGGGCCGCGCCGCGCTGATTTTGGACAAAAGGGTGCTTTTGCCCACGTTGGGAAAGCCGATGATGCCGACGTCCGCGATGACTTTCAGCTCCAGGATGAGGGTATGCACCTGCGTCCTTTCCCCTTTCTGCGCGAAATGGGGCGCATGGCGGCGCGCCGTGGTGAAACGGACGTTGCCCTTTCCGCCGTTGCCGCCGCGCGCGATCAGCTTTTTCTCGCCGTCGGTATACACGTCGCAGAGGATCTTGCCCGTCTCCGCATCGCGCACGAGCGTACCGAGGGGCAGACTGATGACGACGTCCTCGCCGCCCTTGCCGAAGCGGTTGTTCGTGCCGCCGCGCTCGCCGTTGCCCGCCGTGAATTTTGCGCCGAAACGAAAATCGACGAGGTCGTTTTTATCCTTGTCTCCGACGACGTACACGTCGCCGCCCTTGCCGCCGTCGCCGCCGTCCGGTCCGCCGAGGGCATAACCTTTGAAACTCTTGAACGAGTTCATCCCGTCGCCGCCGTCGCCCGACTTGACGGTGATCTTCACTTTATCCGTAAAAAGGGACGCCATATCTCACTCCTTGTCCTGTTCCCGTTTCTTATAATAATCGCAGTATTCCGAGAGCGGGCAGTTGCCGCAATCGGGTCTTTGCGAATGGCATACCCGCCGCCCGTGCCAGATGAGCCAGTGATGCGCCTCTGACCAGTTCTTCTGCGGGATCGCCTCTTTCAGCTGTTCTTCCGTTTTGAGAGGCGTGTTCGCGTCGGCAAGCCCCAGGCGGTTGCTCACGCGGAAAACGTGCGTGTCCACCGCGATCGCGTCCTTGTCGAACCAGACGGAAGAGACGACGTTGGCCGTCTTCTGCCCCACGCCCGCCAGAGATTTGAGAGACTTGAAATCTTCGGGCACTTTGCCGCCGAATTTTTCGATGATGTCGCGCGAGGCGGACAGGATGTGCGCGGCTTTGCTCCTGTACAGCCCGCAGGAAAAGATATATTTTTCCAGTTCTTCCTGCGAAAGGGTCAGCATCGCCTCGGGCGTCGCATGCTCTTTGAAAAGCTCTGCGGTGACTTTGTTCACACGCTCGTCCGTACACTGCGCAGATAAAATGACGGCGACCAGCAATTCATATGCCGTCTCGTATTGCAACGCGGGGCGCGCGCCCGCGTACACTTCGGAAAGAACTTTCAGCGCGCCTTCCCTTGCCTGCTTGTCCATATCACCATTTTAACATACTTTGCAAGGAATGACAATTGATTTTCGGCGTTTAAACGCCTGCTTACGCCGGATAGAGGGTGACTTTCCCGAACCCCGTCTCCGCGCGGAAAAAACCGACGAACGCACTGTAATGTACGCCGCAGAGCAGGCGCTTTGCGCGGGAAAGATCGAATGCGCCGACCTTTACGGACAAACCGCAGCCGACGTTCGCCTCTTTGGGCGTGGAAACGGCGGACGCGGGAATACCCGCCTGTTTCAGGCGGGACGCGCAGTCGAGCGCCTGCGAGCGCGAACGGAATATCGCAAGGTATGCCTGCATAAAAATTTCCTCCTTGGCAAACAAAAAGGCGCCGCCGCGCGATAAAACGGCGGCCCGCCGCATACAATAAACTGTCGCCCCGCACGGCGGCGACGCACGGAGGTATCATGATCTATTTCGACAACGCTGCAACGGGCGGGCAAAAACCCGCATCCGTCATCGGCGCGGCCTGCGCAGCTGTAAGAAGCGCCAACGCCAACCCCGGCAGAAGCGGGCACGCGCTCTCCGTCACGCTGGCGGAAAATCTGCTGTCCTGCCGCAAACTCCTGAGCAGTTTTTTCGGCGGGTACGGATTTGAACGCACCGTGTTCACGAAAAACTGCACGGAGGCGCTCAATGCGGCCGTTTTCGGCTTTGCCCGAAGTGCCGGAGCGCCCGTTCACGTCATTTCGACGGTCATGGAACACAACTCGGTCATCCGCCCCCTACGCTGTCTGGAACGGGAAGGCAGGATCGGGCTTACACTGCTCCCACTGAACGAAGAGGGCACCGTTTCGCCCGCGGATTTTGCGCGCGCGGCAACGCGCGAGACTGCCGCCGCCGTATTTACGCTCGCTTCCAACGTGACGGGCGCCGCCATAGACCCCGCCGCCGTGCGGCGGGCGCTGCCCGACCGCGTTCTGATCATCTGCGACGGCGCACAAGCATGCGGACACATCCCCGTCGATATGCGCGCGCAAGGCATCGACGCGCTGTGCGTTGCGGGGCACAAGGGCATGCACGGGATCGCGGGATCGGGGCTTTTACTCTTTTCCGAACGTTTCGACCCCGCCCCGCTTCTGTACGGCGGCACGGGGAGCGACAGCGCAAATCCCGACATGCCGCCCTTCTACCCCGACCGCCTGGAAGCGGGCACGCTCAATTATCCCGCCGCGATGTCCCTGTTCGAAGGCGCGATCTACCTCAAAGAACATATGCAAACCGCCTCTTCTCACATACGGGAAATGACGCAGGCGCTTATCGAAGGGTTACGGGAGATCGGAGGGATCGAGGTGTTTTCCCGTCCCAATCCGTTCGGGATCGTCGCATTCCGCTCAAAAACGCTCCCTTCCGAATCGTTCGCGCAGGAACTTTCCGACCGTTTCGACATCGCCGTGCGCGGCGGACTGCACTGCGCCCCGCTCATGCACGAGGCGCTCCGAAGCGGAAACGGGCTGGTGCGCGCGAGTCTCTCCGAATTCAATACCCCGCGTGAGGTGCGCGATTTTCTGGCCGCCGCAGCGCGCATTCAGGCGGATTCTACATCTTTTTGAGCTTTCCGATCACGTAAGCGAGCTTTTTGCGCTTTGCCCCGTCCAGCATGGGCGCGAGCGCATTGTAAAAATTGTCGAGATCTGCGTCCGAGAGAGAACCGTTCTTTCTGCCCTTTTCCGCCTCGGCGTAAATCGCGCGGAGAACGTCTCCTTCGCCCTTTCCCTGAAAGGCGCCCGTCAGCTTTTTGGCAAGTTCGGTCACGTCCTCCGGCCCGCTCTCCCCTTCGTTCCGATAAGAATTAAAATCTTTCATGGCATCCTCCGCAATTTCGCTATTCCATATATATGCGGGGGAATATCCCTTTGACAAACCGTACAGGGAGGAACAGATACAATGGAAATCCTTCTCATACTCGCATGCATCCTCTTTCTTTCTCAGAAAAAAGAAATGCCGCCGCAAAAACTGATACGCCTCATCGCGTCGCTTGCCGAAGGCAAAGGCGCGGAAGGGCTGATGAACAGCGGGCTCCTCGACGACGTGCGCATCCTCGGCATGACGCCGCAGCAGCTTGCGGAGGCGGCAAACGACTTAAAGACTGTGCTGAACGCCGTTTCTGCCGGCGCACCGCAGAGCGACGCGCCGGATAAAAACACCCGGCGCTGCACGACGCGGCGCGGCACGCTGAACCAAGAGGATTCTCGCGCCGCCGAAAGCGGCAATAACGAGGGACACGAAGGACTTTTGCCCGTTTCGGGCATCGCGGACGAAAATATCGAGCGCATGCTCGGCAAATATTTCACATCTGCCGACTGAAACAAAAATCGGGCGGGGAAACGCGCAGCCGCTTCCCCGCCCGCCGCTTTTTTGCTTTTCGGGCAAATTTATCCGATCGAATTTAAAATTTCTGAAAGAGCGGGATCTCCGTAATCGGCGTTGGATGCCGCGTCTATGCGGTGTGCCCCGTCGCCGGACGTGATCCCCCTGCCCTGCACGCAGGTCGTTTTGTCCGGCCAGTAAATGCGGGCGGTCGTCAGCTTCGCCGCCTCGCCCGTCAGCGGATTGTAATAGGTCGTCTGCATGATGCCCTTGCCGTACGTGCGCGCGGGGTCGTCTTCTTTTCCTCCGGCCTTGACGAGGTAAATATCCGAATATTCGATCGACCCGTAATGCAGCATCGCGCCCATCAGCGCTTCCGATGCGGACGCGGTATTCCTGTTTGCCGCCACATAAATGCGGCTGTTCGCGAAATACTCGGCATATTCGTTGCCTTCGGCATAATATGCGGTACCCTCTCCCGCGTACATGACGACGAACCTTTCCCTGTCCCCCTGCATGAGATAGGGCGCGATCCCGCGCAGGACCGACAGGCTGCCCCCGCCGTTGTTGCGAAGATCGAGAAGGAGCGTTTCGCACCCGTCCTCCTTGTACTGCGCTGCGGCATGGGCGAACTCCTCCGCCGCATTGCCCGTAAACTGCACCAGACGAATGTATGCCTGTCCGTCTTTCAGCTCCTCCATGCCGCCGCCCACCTTCTGCCAGACGCCGCTGCCGGAACCGTTTTCGAATATCTCCGCATAAGTTCCTTCATTTGTGGCGTACAACACAAAACTTTCCGTATATGTGCCGAACGTGACGGGCAAGTAAAGGCAATCGTCCGTTTCGCTCGCGGAATCGGCCGAAAGGCGCAGGACGCACGTATCGCCGGCGGAGACGGACGAGAGCGCTTTCTCGAGAGCGGCCGCGGTAAAGGTATCCTTCATCTCCCCTTCCGCCGTGCCGACGCCCGTAAGGTACATGCCTGCCTCGGCGCGCCGCCCTTCCCCGCCTTCGGCATAAAAGGCGGGAGACCCGACCGCGACCTTATAGATCTTGTTCGTATCCGTAAAAAACGCCAGTCCCGCCCCGTCCATGATGCCGCGGTCGGCGTTGACTTCGGCATCATATTCGTCGGCGGAATAATAACAGGAATAATCGTCCAGAAGTCCCTCGACGCCGCCGATGGCGGCTTCCCAAAATTTTTCGTCTGAAATATCTTTGTAATAACTTTCCTGAATGCGGTCTTTGAACCACAGCAGAGAACGCAGCCCTTCGTCCTGGGACAGGCTGCAAACAAAAAAGCCCGCAAAAAACAGGGCGGCCGCGATCACAACGCATGCGGCGCATAAGAGGGCTGTCTTGAGCGGAGAACGTTTCTTTTTCTGTTCCGTCATATTGAAATCTTGCTGCATGATTGACTCCGTTATCGATATAAAAGCGCCCGCACGGCGTGCGGGCGTCTGCGTTCAGTTATTCCAGGGGTAAGGCAGGAATTCGGACAGCGCCACCGTCTTTTCTCCGTTCAGATCGACGAGAAAACGCGTGTTTCTGTTTTCGGGCGACAGGAGAGAGATGAACTCGCGGCAGCTGCCGCAGGGCGTCATCAGATTTCCGTTCTCTCCGACGCACACGACCCGCCGGATCACGACTTCGCCGTCAGAGATCATCGCCGCGGCGGCGCTGCGCTCGGCGCAAAACCCCAATCCGCAATACAGATCGATGTTGACGCCGCAATAATATTTGCCGTTCGCGCCCTCTAAAACGGCGCTGACAAAACCGCTCGAAAACCCGGGCCCGTGTTCTTTGGGCGCAAGGTTTTTTACGGCCAGTTCGTACATTTCGCGATATGTCATCATACTCACTCCTTATTATAGACCCGCCGCGCCTTTTTTATACGGTCATATGCGGGCCAGCCCTTCTTTGACCGCCGCGTCTGCGACCGCTTTCGCCACGGCGGGCGCCACGCGCCTGTCAAAGGGGGACGGGATGATGTAATCGCGGGAAAGCTCGTCTCCGACCAGCGCCGCAAGCGCCTTCGCCGCAGCGACCTTTATCCCCTCGCTGATATCGCGCGCACGCACGTCCAGAGCGCCGCGGAACACGCCGGGAAACGCGAGAAGATTGTTGATCTGATTGGGAAAATCGCTCCTGCCCGTGCCGACGACGTACGCCCCGCCCGCCAGCGCCTCTTCGGGGTAGATCTCGGGTTCGGGATTGGCCATCGCAAAGACGACGGGCTTTTCCGCCATGGCCGAGACCATTTCCCCCGTCAGCTGACGGGGCGCGGATACGCCGATAAACACGTCGGCGCCGATCAGCGCGTCCGCGAGGGTGCCGCGCAGTTTTTTACGATTCGTGGTGCGAGCGATCTCCGCCTGCGCGGAAGTGAGCCAGCCCTCGCCTTCGGCGACCAGCCCGCGCTTGTCCGCCATGACAATGTCCTTTGCGCCGCTCTCCAACAGCAGTTTGCAGATGGCGATGCCCGCGCTCCCCGCGCCGCAGATGACGATCTTCGCCTTTTCCATGCTCTTGCCGCACACTTTGAGCGCATTGAACAGCGCCGCCGTCACGACGATCGCCGTGCCGTGCTGGTCGTCGTGAAAAACGGGGATATCCAGCTTTTCTTTGAGTTTCTTTTCCACCGCAAAACATTTGGGCGCACAGATATCCTCGAGGTTGATGCCGCCGAACGTGGGGGCGATCATCTCGACGGTCTTCACGATCTCGTCCTCGTTCTGCCCCGAAAGCACGATCGGAACGGAATCGATGTCGGCAAATTCTTTAAAAAGGAGGCTCTTCCCCTCCATTACGGGAAGGCCCGCAAGCCCGCCGATATTGCCCAGCCCCAGAACGGCGCTGCCGTCCGAAACGACGGCGACCGTGTTCCATTTGCGGGTATATTTATACGCCGCGGCCGGATCTTTTGCGATCTCTTTGCAGGGAGCCGCGACCCCCGGGGTATAAGCGAGCGAAAGCGCCTCTTTGTCTTCCACTTTGACGAGCGGTTTTACCGCCAGCTTGCCGCGCTCTTTTTCATGCAGTTCGAGCGAGCGTTCGTAAACATCCATTTTCTCGTCCTCCGTTCAGGTAAGTTTGCTGAGTATTGTGATGACGCGGAAAGTGACCGCGTCCGAAAAATTCCGAAGATTCAGGCCCATGATCCGCTCGATCTTGTCGAGCCGGTACATGAGCGTGTTGCGGTGCATATAAAGGTTGCGCGACGTTTCGCTGACGTTGAGGTTGTTTTCGAGGAATTCTTCCGCCGTGTTGACCATATCCTCGTCTTTGAGAAGTTCCTTTGCTTCCCCTTCGAGCAGGATGGAGAGATACTCCGCAAGTTTGGATTCGGGAAGGTCTTCCAGCATCTTGACGAGGATATATTCGCGGTAAGTATGCACCTCGCCCTTGGAATTGAAAATGGCGCTCATGCGCAGCGCCGCGTTTGCCTGGCGGTAAGAATCGGCGATCTCTTCGAAATGCCGCACGGTTCCGCCCACGCCGATGCGCACCTTCACCCCCACTTCTTCCAGAAGAGAACGCGCGAGAAAACCTGCAAAATCGGTCGCGGACTGATACTCGGAATCTTCACTCATAAACTTGATGAACGCGCAGTCCTTGCCCGTGACGGCGACCGCCGTATCCGCGTCGTCGCCCGCGTACTGAGAAAGGAAAGAGAGCATCTCCCCCGACTTTGTCTCCGAAGACACGGCGAGGGCAAAACACGGCTGCTCGGGCACAGAATACTTGATGGCATACGTCTGCACGTCGGCAACGGAACATTCTCCGAGCAAAATGCGCTTGATAAATTCAGAACGGGGCAGGTTGAGCGTCTTACCCGCAGCGTTTTCCACCGCGTCGGAAAGAAACACGCCGTAATTTCTCTCCACCTCGCCGGCACCCCTGATCGCACAAATATATTCGGCGCCTTTATGAAGCACATTAAAAAAAGTGACCCCCGCGCCGTCGTCTTGCGCGACGCCCGTAAAAGGTTTCACCTCAAAAAAAGGATGTTCCCCCGCCGGCGAAAATAAAAATTTTCCCTCCGGCGAGAAGAGGAACACATCGATACCCGTCCTCTGATAGACTGTCTGTATGCTCTTTTTCAGATCGGAATACATTTTTTCCCTCTCAGCGGGGCATCCGGCCCCTTATTTGCTCCATTATACAGTAAATCACAAAAAATATCAATGATTTTTTGAAATCCTGAAACAAAAGCGGGAATTTTTACCTTTTCCGCATTTTTTCTTCACAATTCCGAATACTGGATGGCGGATCAGTCATCCGTAAAATTTCTTTGCCGACCGCACAATAATTTATTTTATACTTGACACTTTTCGCCTGATATAGTAAAATTATAGGCGTGATAATATTTCTTTCCGTATTGATTCATCCGGAAAAAATAAAAACTACAGGGGTGTAATTATGTCGACAAACCAAGCTACGGCGCCCGAAACGAAACAGGACAAACCGCAGAAAGAAAGTAAGATCTTTCAGCTCGTTTTGGCCCTGATCATTTTTGTCGGTTTCGCGGTACTTCTGTTCGTTCCCGATCTTCTCACCGACGGACAAAGCCTCTTTAACGGGTTTTTAGACCTGTTCAAAGATCCGGATCTTTATCCGACCGGCTATAAAGCGGTCTACCTCGGCTTTCTGGGCGTATACGCGGTAATGTTGGTTTTGACCGTCCTTTCCTTCTTTGCCAACAAAAAAGCAGTTTTTGCCTTTAACTGCGTAAAACTTTTTGCCGCGCTCGCTGCCGTCGGTTACTGCGCTTATTACTTTGCAAGTCTCGGCGGCACGGTCTCCTTGGCGGGCATTCTGACCGACGACAAGACCTATGTGGCGCTGAACGCGCTCACGTTCATGCTCTTTTTCGGGCTGGTCATGCTGTTCGTCGTCTGCATATCTTATTATAAGGGCCTCGGGGTCGTAAAGGCGATCTCCGCGCTGTTTGCGCTCGGCTTTGCCGTGTTCCTCTTTTACGAAGCTGCGTTCCTCGGCGATGCGCATCTTGCAGACCTTTTCGATCTGAACTACTCCTTCCGCGAAGGCGGAACGTGGGAAACCGTGCTTTCCTATACTTTTATCATCCTCGCATACGCATCGGCGGCAAACCTTCTGTTTGCGCTCCTGTCGCTTGCGATCAGGCACATGGCGGTCGCCGATCTCATCCGCTCGGCAGTGATGTTCGTCGTCTCCGTGGTCGCGTTCATCCTTCTCTTCCTCGAAGTGAAGTTCGACCATGTATTCGAATACGCGGGCACCGTTTCTTTCCTTGCCATTTCCCTTGTGCAAATCGTCTATTCGGTCATCGTATTCGTTTTGCTTGCCTCCTCCAAAAACAAGAAGAAGGAAGCGGCGGCCGAACAGTCGAAATACGAAACGGACCCCAACAGCCAGCAAATGGCGATCCGCGGCTTCGGAAGAAGCAATGCCGATCAACCTGCTTATGCACAGGTCGACGCTGCGGCTGAAACAGCCTTCTCCGCAGACGCGGCACGCGCCAACGCCGCATTCGACGACGCGGCTCAGATCTCGATCGAAGACATCGTCGCGCAGAACGCCGCAGCCGAAAACAAAACAGGATACGGAGACGCCATCCGGGACACTTCGGCAAAGCCCGCCGAAGAGGTGACGGAAGAGATCGACTTCGAGCAGAAACAGCATGACGGCCAGTTCAACCGCACCTATACCGATTACCGGGCGGCAGAAGAGGCGCGCAACGCGCAGCAAAGCACGCCCCAGCAGCCTTACGCGTATGGCGCGGGGTACGCCCAGCAGTACGCGCAGGTCGCCCCCGGCTATTACGGCGGCCCCGTCCCCTATCTGCCCGACGCGTTCATCAACAGCCTCACCCCTGCAGAACGCGATGAGTTTGACAAACTGTTCATCTCGCGCATTTATGGCGACAACAAACGACTCCCCGCCTATAAAGTCGGCGCGGACAACCGCGAATTCTTCGCCAAAATATTCGTATTCATGGGCAGATACCGCACCATCATTTCCGAGGGACTGCTCGAAAAGATCTACAATTACAGCAATTCTATCCGCTGACCGACAGCGGTCTTGCCAAAGCGGCGCACCTTTTGGGTGCGCCGCTTTTTTGCGTCCGAAATTTTTTTTCGTTCCTTGAAAAATGTACCGCAAAATGCTTGACAAACAATACTATGCAATGTATAGTATAATGCATAAAACAGTATTGAGCGGGAGGCAACATGGATGCACAACTGAAAAAGGGATTGCTCGACGTATGCGTACTGGCCGCACTGAGAAAGGAAGAATCGTACGGGTATAAGATCATATCGGACATCGCGCCGTATATCGAAATATCCGAATCGACTCTCTACCCCATCCTCAAACGGCTGGAAGGATCGGGCGCGGTGACGACGCACAGCCGCGAATACAACGGCAGGCTGCGAAAATACTATCAGATAACGGACAAAGGACTGGAACGGATCGTAGAATTTATCGAAGATCTGAAAGAGTTTGAACGCATTTACCAATTTATCATCGGAGGCAAACAATGAATAAATCACAGTGGATGAAAAAGCTGAAAAAATGCCTTTCTCCCCTTTCCAAAGAAGAGAAATCGCGCATCGCAGAATATTATGACGAAATGTACCTCGACAAACAGGATGCGGGCGCAACGGAATCGCAGATTTTGAGAGAATTCGGTTCGCCCGAATCGGCTGCGGAGCGTTTCCTTCAGGAGTACAGAGGCACACAGCCGGCAAAAAAGAAAAATACCGTCGGTCGGTTCTTTCTGGCAGCCGTTCTGTTTATCTTTGTCGGGATCCCGCTGCTCATAGTTTTCGCGGCGCTTGCCGTCGCGGGGGCCGCGATCTTTTTGAGCGGCTTTGCGGCAATCGCAGCGGGCATTGCTTATTTTGTTTATTTCGTCGCGCAGATGTGCATGTACGGCGGCAGCGGCGCTTATATAGCGCATTGGGGGATCGGACTGGCTGCGGTCGGGGTAGGCTGCATCCTCGTTCCGCTGTTCCTCTTTTTAACGAAAAAACTGTTTATTCTGTGCGGCAAACTGTTCGTCTTTACGGGCAGATTTATCCGCGGGAAACGGGAGGCGTACTGACATGAAAAAATTCACAAAAATCTTTATCATAATCGGCGTCGTTGCGCTCGTCGCGGCGATCGCACTGTTCGTCGGCGGCATGAGCGCCGCCGGATGGGACTTTTCAAAACTCAATACCGTGCAATACCGGCAATACGAATATGCTGCGGAAACGGGCAGCGAAGTGACGGGCGTGACCGTGCGCTATCAAAACGCCGACATTACCGTCGTACATTCGCAAGAAGCGGAAAACGCGCACGTATCTTACCCTGTGCGCGTGGACAAAGACGGCGAACCACTCTTCGAAGTGACCGTCTCCTATACAAACGGTGTCCTCAGCATCATCGAAAGCGACGAAGGCCCTTCGGATATTTTCAGCTTTAATTTATCCACTCCCGAAGTTACCGTCACCCTGCCCGCAGACACCGCCTGCGCGCTGGACATCGAAACCGACAACGGAGACATCTCCCTGCGTTCGCCCGCGCAGATCGCCTCCCCCTCCGTACGGCTGGCATCGGACAACGGCGACATTGCGGCGCAGGATGTCCGAGCCGCCGCCCTGTCCGTCAAGACGGACAACGGCGACATCCGCATCGAAAACGCCGCCGTAAGCGGCGAACTCAAAGCGGAAAGCGACGTCGGCGGCATCACGCTGTGCGGCAGCGTTCAGGCAAAGAGCTGCACCCTTGTAAACGATACGGGCGACATTACCGTCGCGAAAGGCGCCGTTTTGGACGCGGAAACGATCGAAATGCGCACCGATGTCGGAGATATCCGCGTGCGCGGCGCGCTTGCGGGCGCACAGGCAGACTATACCCTGTTTATCACGACGGACGTCGGCTCTTCCAACGTCCCTTCGGGCGGCTACGGGGCAAGACGCCTGACCGCCGTGACCGATTCCGGCGATGTTACCTTGCGGTTCGAAAACTGATCCGCTCCACGCAAAGAAAAATACGCCCCGCCGCGATTGTATCGCGGCGGGGCGTTCCCTATTTCTTGTTATTTTTTCTTTTTTACAAGCGTTTTATACGGTTTGATCAGCCCCTTTTCGATCAGCTGTTCGTCCGTTCTGTACGGATAATGATAATCCATGTAAATGCACCCGACATTCGCCAAAGAATATTTTTCGGCAAGCTCTTCGATAAGTTCCTTGGCATGTTTGAGCGCACGCCCGCTCGTGATCCGGAGTTTCATGGGCGTTTCGGCATACGTTTTCCGATCGGACACGTCCGTAAAGCGATATTTCGATTCCTCGTAATCGCGGGGATCGAGCGCAAGATACATCACGAGCGTTTTCCCCCCGATATTGATCCTGGCGACACGCTTCCTGCCGATCCTGAAGTTTTCCGCGCTCTGACACAAACGCGACTTGACGCCCGAAAGCTCAGCCAACGCATTTTTCAGCTCTGTATAATAATCCTGCGCACGCTCGTTTTGAATGAGGCGAGCCTTAAACGAACGGCGGTAACGAATCACCTCTTCATACCCTTCCGGAACGGCATGAGGCTCCGCTGCCTCCGTTTGGTTATCGCCGCGCCGCTCGGCATCAATGTATTCGACGGGAGCCTCCGACATGACCTCTTCGGCCGCAAGAACGGGGTCCTCTCGTTTCCCCTCGCTTCTGTCCGCAAGCAATTCGTCGACGATCTCTTCCGCGCTTTCTTCTTCCAAAATATCCTGCGTCTGCAAAGACGGATCTTGCTCCTCCGCAGCGGCCCCTTCTTGTTCCTCTTCGGCCGATTCGGTATTTTCGCCTTCATCGGCCGCCGCGGCGACTTCATCCGTCAACTCTTCTTCCGATGATACCGTCTCGTCCGCAGCCGCATGCCCGCCGTTTTCGGATGCGCCGAGCTCATCGAGAGCCAAACGCATCTTATGACGGAATTCTGCCTTCGCGCAAGGATTCATCTCCGCTTTTACGCAAAAGCCGCAGTAAGCCATCGTCCCGCAGAGATCTCTTCCCGCCCGCTCGCTGGCAAGCCATTTTTCTACATCGATGACCTTCTGACGGGCCAAAAACTCTCTTTCATCGATACCCGACAGATCTTTGCCTTCCATAACCGTTCCCCTCCGATCCGTTACGTGCCCGGATCCGTTATTTTTATCATGCATTATTATAATACAAAAAAAGAGCAAATGCAAGGTTTGCGCAAAAAATATTCCGCTTCCGCACGACTTTTTACGCGGAAACGGAATCATTCGCCTTTAACTTAAGCGAAAAGCACGGATCGCGGAAGAGGAATACAATTCCTCTTTTTTTTCGCCGTCCCTCTGCTCTTCGGACTGTTTTTCCAAACTCTCTATGCGCCTGCGGATCCCCAACATGCGCGCATCGGTTGCGGCGATCGTCTCGGCACAGCTTTTCAGTTCCGCTGCGATCTCGGGCCTGTCCGCGCTTTCTTTTTTGTATTTCATCTGATGCTCGAGACTTGCCCAAAAATCCATCGCAACGGTGCGGATCTGGATCTCCACGCGCATCATCTGTTTCCCGTCCGAAAAGAAAACGGGCACTTCGACGATCATGTGGTAACTTCTGTATCCGTTCGGCTTAGGTTTTTGGATGTAATCCTTTACGTTTACAACGGTAATATCGTCCTGCCGGGCAAGCATTTCGGCGACCTTATAAATATCGTCGATAAAAGAGCAGACGACGCGAATGCCCGCCACGTCGTTGAGATTTTCGGAAATTGCCTCGATCGTTACGGGTTTGCCCAAACGATGCAGTTTATTGGCGATAGAGAGAGGCCGCTTTACGCGGGAAGTGATGCTCTCGATCGGATTGCGACTTGTCTTATACGACAGTTCTTCGTTGAGAACTTCAAATTTGGTGCGTACCTCGCGTATGGCGGAATTGTACCGCATCATCAGATCCATAAAGCGATTGACTTTTTCATACGCGTCTTCTTCTCCGCTTAAAAGTTCTTCGATCAGTCTGTTGTCGCCGTCTTCCATATGCGCACCTCTCTGTGTCTGTATATCTTTTATTGTATCACGGAAATTGCAGCTTGTAAAGCGATCTGAAAAAGCTCCGCCAAAAAGGAAGTGCCCATTGAAATTAAAAACAAGTGTGGATTTTAAAAATCTTTGCTTGTTTCATTTATCGATAAATTGAAATTTATCCGTATAACCCGAAATGCCTTGCAATTTTTTCGCATACTTCTTCCCTCGTATCTTTCCCGTCATCTTCCCTCAAGATTGTGAAGAATCCGCTACTCGCTAATTCATCATAATTATTTGGACTGTTGATAAGGGCAAGCCCCCGCCGATAATTTTCCATAACGATTTCGGGATGTTCACAGTCTTCAATCAATTTTAATATAAATTGCTTTTCAGGGTCGCTTCTTTGAAAAAACCGCTCCACGCTCATGGATTGCGGAGAAAGCATGACCGCAACGCGATTATAGTCGGAAATTTCTTTCAAAACACCGGCGGGAATGTTGGTATCAACGATTATCTTCTTATCTTTGGGCATGGAAATCAGTTCGGCAACTTCAAATTCGGCCGCTTCTCTTGCCACGCTGTGTACCCACCGCGCATATTCCTCGGGGGAACGCATCACAAATTCTTTCCAATCGGTAAGCGTTTTCAGATAGCAAATATCCGGCTGCAATTCAGGCGTTGCGACGACGTCGGATATTGCGCTGTGATAATTTTCCCCGCAAAAAACCATGTCGAATTTTTCAGAAAGCATTTTTACGGTCGTCGATTTTCCCGCATAAGCCGTACCCGTAATAAAGTACACGTTCCTCAAATAATGCTTTAAGATATTGTTCTCAATCTTCAACGTTGATTCTCCTCTAACCTGCCGCTGGCTTCTTTATCGGGATTTGTGGAGTCAGCCTTCTAAATTACGCTTTATTTTATTATCATTATACCTTCTATCGCAAAAGACCTGAAAAGTAAAACAGATAACGCACTGCCTTTCCTGCAAGGTGTAGTGAACTATACTTATTGTTTTGCGGTAAAATCCCTATCGGAATTGTAATAACGGCAGAGCTTTTTCCTTAAAAATCTTTGTTCCTGTAAATCGCGAGGGATACGCAGACGGATACGGGAACGCCGAGCGCCCCACAGGCCGTTAATGAGCAAAGGCGCGCCCATTGCAACGACGAATATAATGACGATGCCGATGACGAGATTTTTGATC
>CALVMD010000022.1 GCA_944342025.1 uncultured Clostridia bacterium
TACAAAATTGAATAAGAAAGAGTCCTGTTGAATACATAAGGACAGACCGCATAGACGGTATTTGAAAAAATCCGCAATACATAGGCGGATTCTGAAAAAATAAGATAATGTGTGAATTTCAGAAAGGTTGAGCCGAATATCATAAACCTTGAACAACGGCAAAAGGGCTTGCGGAACATCCGCAAGCCCTTTTTAATGATTTTCAGAATTTTGCATTACTAAATCAGCCTCGAGTTGATAAGTTTTGTCAATCAGTATATAAGGATAATGATATTTTTGACACATATGCAAATAATACGCATTTTCCTGTAAAGCAAATTCTTTTGTAAACCATGAATCATCCACGCGTTTTTCAATTTTGCAAGCATACGTCTTTATGTCTGAAAAGTGATTTTCAATATATGTTTTACTCATGATAAGGCAACAATAACGAATCTCTTTCAAATAATCCGCTGAAAAACTTTCTTTCCAGCCAAAGGGAATATATGCACCTTCGACAACGAGGTTTTGCTGATTTTCTATGGCTGTTTTGATTATTTCACGAACAATCGGCCATAGATATTTTTCCAACTCACGGTCATCCTGCGGTGATAAATCTGTATTTTTACTTCGTATCAATCCCATTTTCAGAAGATCGACAGATAAGTAAGGGAATTTATATTTTTCAAGTATCTTCTGCGCCAATACAGTTTTTCCGGTATGGGATGCGCCCGTAATCAATATAACCATATTTTGCCCTCTGATATTTTTATGATTATAAACCTACCTTTAGACAAGAACTGTCAACTCCAATAAAATTACATCTTCTCCACAAGCGGTAACTTATACTTAGCAGCATATCGCTCCTCGTAAAACTTTTTAGTTCCTTCAATATCCTTCACTGGATACCAAGGAAGAAATTAGTTGACTTCTTTGTCTTTCAAAATAAGAAAAAGAGCTTCTAAATCATCTTCTGTGAATTTTCTTAAAATTAAGCGTTCTGTCAATATTGTAGGTGTATTCACAAATAATTTCTCTTATCGCTTTAAGGCGGTTCAATCTTACAATGCTTTCGTAAAACAAATAATTCGGTTTGCTTCTGTAAAACCCATGCTGATATGAAACCGCAAACTTTCTTCATTATTTATTTCACAATCGCTTGCAAATTCTGTGCATCCTTTTCCCTTTGCCCACGCCTCGCACGCGCGCAAAAGTTCTTTTGCATAGCCTTTTCTGCGATATTCTTGTTTCACAAAAATACCTTCCAGATATCCGACAGGACTTGTCTTTGTTCCCTCCACATAATCGTAGCGCAGCTGACATTGCGCAAAAGAGACAGGCTCCCCATTTTCGTATTTTAAGAAAAATTGAGTTTTCCCTTCAGCCATCTTTTTTGAAAATTCATCGATTAAATCATGCACTGAATGCTTGTTCCACATGACCAGCGCTAAATTTGCTAAAACTTCTAAATCGCTATCGGTATTTTTTAAGGTTTTTATCATTTTAATTCACTCTGTTTTTTTAATTGGCGCAACATTCAAACAGAAACATTTCACAATTATCATTTACGGCGATTTCCTTAGAAAAAGAGGAGTATGTTTTTACCCTTGTAAAACCTGTTTCCCGCAAATATGTTTCCATCTCTCCAAATTTATACAAATGCGTCTGAAAATCCATTGTTTCACTTTGTAACAATTGCGTTCCGTTGTAAAGTTCATAAACGGAAGGGGAAAACTGTGTTTGAGTTTGTTCGTCGTAATAATTCTTGTTTTTCAGCAATAAATCATATCCTTGCTCTGTTTTTACTGAAACAGTAATTCGATAGTCGTTATCATCTTTACACCGGTCGGCAATCGTATCAACAGCAAATACAAATTTTCCGTTCTGTGACAGTAAATCTTTTAATTTTCTCAAAATCTTTTTGCATTGATTTATATCCGTAAACAGTGAAACGGAGCCGGACGAAATAAAAATGTAATCGTACTTTTCGTTTGACGAATACTTTGTAATATCTGTGCAGACTGTCTTTGCGTTTGGTGCTTTTTGTTTTAACTTTTCCAGCATTTCATCTGATAAATCCATTCCGCAAATATCAAAGCCGTATTCTAAAAACGGAACAAGAAATCGTCCGCTGCCACACAACGGCTCTAAAAATTTTTGCCCTTTTTTCGCATAAGAAAGATAAAAATCAAGTTCATCCTTTGGCGCATCTTTATGTAAAATTTCGTACATTTCTGTACACAGGCTGCCATAATAATTCTGTTTTACACGTTTCATTTTCTCTCTCCTCTTAAAAAGTATACGGCATCGCTTCTGTCTACATCATTACTATACCACATTATTACTTTTTTGTCGATTGTTTCTCTCATGTTAAAATTATAAGGGAAGTAAAGGGCTTGCGGAAATTTCCGCAAGCCCTGTTCCTTTATTGTAATTCCGAAAATAAAAAAGTAAATCCGAACCAATCACTCGTTATGAGTAAAAAGTTCGGATTATACCCTTTTGGTGCGCCCTAAGGAGCTCGAATCCCTAACCTTTGGTTCCGTAGACCAACGCTCTATCCAATTGAGCTAAGGGCGCAACTTTTTTTACACCGCGATTTACACGGTACTCGTCTATTATATCATTTTCAGCCGATTTGTCAATAAATTTTGCACAGCAAAAACAATTCGGCGCAAAAAATTTGCCCGCATTCCCCGCCGCGCGCGGCGGGGAATACGGTTTATCTCTTTATCAGGACGTATACGGGTCCTGTCCGTACATCGCCTGCACGCTGTCGCGAAATGCTTTCATTTTATTCGTCTGGCGCATTTCGACGGCCGCATCAAAATCTTCCAGCTGTTTCTTTTGTTCGCGCGTGAGCTTGGAAGGCACCTCGACAACTACCGTAATATACATGTTACCCGTACCCGTACGCGTTTTTAAGCCCTTGCCGCGCACACAGAACACCGTTCCGCTCTGCGTCCCGTCGGGGATCAAATATTCAAAAGTCTCGTCGATACCGGGCACTTTGACCTTTCCGCCCAATGCCGCAGTCTTAAACGATATGGGAACTTCGACATAAAGATCTTTATCTTTACGTTTAAATATTTTATGCGGCTCTACGCGAAATACGACGATCAGATCGCCCGGCGCCCCGCCGGAAGTCGACGCCTGTCCATACCCCTTTTTGCGCATGTAACTGTTCGTATCCGCGCCAGCGGGGATATTCAGGGTGACGACCGTCTCCTTGCGCACATATCCCTTGCCCTTGCAATCGGGGCACGGGTCGGTGATCTTTTTGCCCGTGCCGCCGCACGCGTCGCACGTAGCCACGCGGATCGTGCGCCCGAAAATCGTATCCTGCGTGTAACGGACCTGTCCGGATCCGCCGCACTTGTCGCAAGTTTTATATGCGGAACCGTTTTTAGCGCCCGTGCCCTTACAACTCGGGCACGGTTCGTTGCGGGTGTAGCGCACCTCTTTGGTGCAACCTTTTGCCGCGTCGAGGAAACTGAGGACGACCTCTTTCGTGATGTCCTCGCCCTGCGTATCCGCGCGGGCGGAAGACGCGCTGCCGCCGCCGAATCCACCGAAAATATCGCTGAAAATATCACCGAACCCGCCGAATCCGCCGCCTCCGAAACCGGAAAACCCGGAAAAGCCGCTGCCGCCGAACCCGCCGCCCTGCCGCGCACCGGGATGATCCAGTTCGTAATCGTAAGCCGCGCGTTTCTGCGGGTCGGAAAGCACTTCGTGCGCCTCGTTGACCTCTTTGAATTTTGCCGCAGCATTCGCGTCGTTCGGGTGCAAGTCGGGGTGATACTGCTTGACCAGTTTACGGTACGCAGATTTGATCTCTTCGTCCGTTGCCTTTCTGCCTACGCCCAATATCTCGTAATAATTTTTACTTGCCATGGCCGCTCCCTTCCCCCTTTCCGGCCCTTACAACCGCTCTGCGGGCGCGAATCCGCATTCCCCGAACGCACAGCAATGCCGTGAAATACATCACGGCATCCTGTATTGATAAGGAGGTATAATAAAAGGAGGAGAATGAACTTATTTTTTGCGCGGGCGGGCGCACCGCACCCGCCCGCGGTCATAAACAGGTTTACTGATGGAACTCGGTATCGTCGCCGTTTCCGCCGTTCGCATCGGCGCCCTGTGCGCCGCCCGCCTGCTGATAGATCTTCGCAAAGATCTGCTGGCTCTCGCTCGTGAGTTTTTCCGTCGCGGCCTTGATACGATCGTCATCGTCGGACGCAAGCTCTTCTTTCGCGCTCTTGACCAGCTCTTCGAGCTGTGCCTTGTCCTCGGCGGAGAGTTTGTCACCCAATTCGCCGATCGATTTTTCCACGGCAAAGATCATGCCGTCGAGCTTATTCTTATTGTCGACCTTCTCTTTGCGCTTTTTATCCTCTTCCGCATACTGCTCCGCTTCTTTCACGGCGCGATCGATATCCGCTTCGGACAGATTGGTCGAAGACGTAATAGTGATATCGGTGCTCTTCTGCGTGCCGAGATCTTTCGCCGTGACGTGCACGATACCGTTCGCATCTACGTCGAACGTGACTTCGATCTGAGGGATCCCGCGCGGTGCGGGCGGAATGCCCGTCAGTTCGAACCTGCCGAGCGTCTTGTTGTCCTTCGCAAATTCGCGCTCGCCCTGCAAGATATGAATATCGACCTGCGTCTGATTGTCTGCCGCCGTCGAAAAGACCTGAGACTTCTTCGCGGGGATGGTCGTGTTGCGCTCGATGAGTTTGGTAAACACGCCGCCCAGCGTTTCGATACCGAGGGAGAGAGGCATGACGTCGAGCAGAAGCACATCTTTGACTTCGCCCGAAAGGACGCCGCCCTGGATGGCCGCGCCGATCGCGACGCATTCGTCGGGGTTGATGCCCTTGAACGGCTCTTTGCCCGTGATCTGCTTGACCTTCTCCACGACCGCCGGGATACGCGTGGAACCGCCGACGAGAATGACCTTGTCGATGTCGCTGTACGTAAGGCCCGCGTCCTTCATGGCAAGGCGCATGGGTTCCGCCGTCTTTTCGACGAGGTCCGCCGTCAGCGCATCGAATTTCTGACGCGTAAGATCCGCATCGAGATGTTTCGGGCCTTCCGCCGTCGCCGTGATGAACGGCAGGTTGATATTAGTCGTGGTCATGCCGGAAAGTTCGATCTTCGCCTTTTCCGCCGCCTCTTTCAGGCGCTGCATCGCCATTTTGTCCTTAGAAAGATCGATCCCTTCCTTCTTTTTGAACTCATCCACGAGATAGTCCATGACGCGCTTATCGAAGTCGTCGCCGCCGAGCATATTGTTGCCGTTGGTCGCCAAAACTTCGAACACGCCGTCGCCGATCTCGAGGATGGACACGTCGAACGTACCGCCGCCGAGGTCGTAGATCATGACCTTGTGATTGTTTTTATCTTTATCCAAACCGTATGCGAGCGCCGCCGCCGTCGGCTCGTTGATGATACGCAGAACGTTCAGCCCCGCTATCTTGCCCGCGTCTTTGGTCGCCTGACGCTGGCTGTCGGTGAAGTATGCAGGACACGTGATGACCGCGTCCGTCACCTTCGTGCCGAGAAAACTCTCCGCGTCCGCTTTGAGTTTGGAAAGAATCATCGCGGAGATCTCCTGCGGGGAATACTTTTTCCCGTCGATGTCCACCTTATAATCGCTGCCCATATGGCGTTTGATGGAAATGACCGTCCTGTCGGGGTTTGCAACCGCCTGACGCTTTGCGACCTGCCCGACGATCCTCGATCCGTCCTTCTGGAACGCCACGACGGAAGGCGTGGTGCGCGCCCCTTCGGGATTGGGAATGACGACCGCTTCGCCGCCTTCCATAACGGCGACGCAGGAATTTGTAGTACCTAAATCGATGCCGATTACTTTTGCCATAATATATCACTCCTTTTTCAGGTAAAAACTTACCGTATTTTTTCCGGCCTTGCGGCCGCATTTATGCAGACGGCTTCCGCCGATTGCTTTTATTGTAAATTGCGATTTTAATAATTGCCTGCAAGAAAAATACCATGCTTTTCCCTTGCACGCAATAATGCGCTACATCGTGACTTTCACCTGCGCGAACCGCAGGATCTTGTCGCCCTTTTTGTAGCCTTTGAGAAACACCTCTTTCACATACCCAGGCTCCACGCCGTCGGAAGCGGGTTCGCTCATGATCGCCTCGCACTCCTTCGGGTCGAACTCCTCTCCGACGGGGCAGATCTCTTCGACCCCCTCCCCCTCGAGAAGCGCCTTGAAACTGCGCAAAACCATTTCGATCCCCTTTTTCGTCTGCTCGTCGCAGGTCATAAGGGCACGCTCGAGATTGTCGCCCACGGGGAATATTTTGAGCAGAATGTCCGCCCTGCCTTCCTGATAGCTGGTGCGCCTCGTTTCAGCGTTGCGCTTTCTGAAATTTTCAAACTCTGCCGCGGTGCGGATCCATTTGTCCTTATATTCGGCAGCCTCCGCGCGCGCTTTGTCTAGCTCCGCCTCCCGATTGTCGGGCGTATTCGCTCCGGCGGGCATTTCCTGCCCGCACACCGGCTCTTCGTCCGCCTGTTCAGGCGCTGCCTGTTCCTCTTCTCTATTTTCCTTTTCGCTCATTGCCGCTGTTGTCCTTTTTATCTTTGTTTTTGCCGTTCACCAAACTTTCGAGCGCCTTGCCGACGTTCTCGAGCACCGTGATGACTTTTGGATAGTCCATCCGGATCGGTCCGATGACGCCGTACGTGCCGAGGTTTTTGCCCCCCGCGGAATAAGTTGCCGTGACGACGGAACAGTCGTCGGGCACGTCTTTATCCCCCGAAGAGCCGATCTTTACGTTGATCTGGATCTCGTCGTCTTCCCCTTCTATAATGTCCGCAAGCCTGTCTTTGCTCGAAATGACGGTGAGAAAATTTTTTACGTTTTCTATATCTTCGTATTCGGGATGATTGAAGATCTTTTCCGGTCCCGTAAGAAGGATATCCTCGTCGCGCGGACGGGTGTACGATTTGAGCGCCTCGATCACTTCGCTCATCACCTGGCGGTATTGCCCGAAGTCGGACAGAATCTGCTCTTCCGTCTCGCGCACTTCCGCCAGCGCCTTGCCGGCAAACAGCCCGCCGATCATCTTGGACGCCTTTTCGAGGTCTTCGTCGTTCATGTTTTCGGGGATCTCGATAAAGCTGTCGCGCAGAATACGCTCGCTCGTCATGATCACGAGCAGCGCATTGCCGTCTCCGCAGGGCAAAAGGGAAAGATTTCGGATCGTCTCTTCGTCCGCATGCGGCGTGATGGCGACCGACGTATAATCGGTGAGCTCGCTGATGACGGAAGAAACGCTCTTAATGAGATGCTCCACGTCGTGCGACTTATCGCTGAACGCCTGCTCGATATAATCGAGGTCTTTTTCGGACAGATTCCCCTTCTGCATCAGTTCTTCGATATAAAATCGATAAGCCTGAGGCGAAGGCACCCTGCCGCCCGACGTATGGAACTGGGTGAGATACCCCAACTCTTCCAGCGAGGCAAGCTCGTTGCGCACCGTCGCCGAGCTTACGCCCGTAAGATGCTTTTCGGTAATGCTCTTGCTGGAAACGGGCACGGCAGTATTGATGTACTCGTCGACGACGATCTGCAGGATCTTCTTTTTCCGATCAGACATCTTCATGCCGCATCACCCCCTTGCCGTTTGGCACTTTGCTTTTTAATATGTTAGCACTCTCATCTCATAAGTGCTAATGTTATTATATATTTATTGTCTGGCAATGTCAAGAGATTTATGCCGCAATTTTTAAAAAATTTAAAAAGCGCGCGGCAAGTCGAAAAAGCCCCGCGACAACATGTGCGCGATAACAGGCGGGCCGCCCAAAGGACGGCCCGCCTGCCAATCGGTAGGTTATTATTTAACAGGAGTAAGCAAAATTAAGTGTCTGCATTCCGCGGCATTTTGCCGCAAAATGCGGTTCCCTGCGGGAGCAATGCACGGGCGCTCATATGCGCACCCGATCAGATCAATTGTCCGAAAAAGCGCCGCGGAGCTTTTTCGGCTTTCAGCGGAAGATCTGCGCAAGCGTTTCTCCCGCAAGCAGACGGCGCATGATGCAGTTGCTGCAGCGGCGGTATTTTTCAAAAAGCCGTTTCTTTTTTTCCGGATCGGCGTAAACTTTCCAGGCACCGCTGAAAATACAGCCTTTCGGATCGTTCAGGTATCCGACGATGTCTTCCAGCGGATAACCGAGAAACACGCCGATCTCGTGCGGGAAACAGCGGCTTTGCAGGCGCAGCCGCAAGAACGCCAATCTCTCTTCAAAACCGGCAGGATAGCCGTACCGCCGCAAAAACGCCGCGTTTTCTTCTCCGGTAAGTTGCTCGCGCAATTTATTTTCCCGAAAAACGAGATAAACGATTTTATCTTTTTCCGTTCGAAGCGGCTCTATGCGAATTCCCTTTTCCGCAAAAACCCGGCGCTTTGCATACAGCTCTTCCGCCTCCTCCCCGCCGCATACGGCAAGCGATGCGGGCTTGATCCCTGCCATGGCCGCCCCGCATAACCCCGCAAGGCTGCGTTCCAATCTGCTCATGCTGTTCCCGTTTCATAAAATTTAATTAACCTAAGTTTACTATAATTATAGCGAAAGATCTGTCTCTTGTCAATAAAAATTAACCATATTTAACTATAATATTTTTATGCGGCGCACTTTTTGTTGGGTGCATCCGAAAAAAGCGCAAGGGCGCCGATACAAAAAACCGTCTTGGCCGCCGGCTGAGCGCGAGCCGTTTTATTGTCCTTTATAAAAAGACCGCCGCGCGAATCGCGCGGCGGCTGAGAAGTTTAGTTGATCAAATTGTAGATCCAACTGCCGAGATTGAAATATTTTTCCATCTGCGATCGGAACAGATTTTCTCCGAAAACATATTTGAAGACATATGTTTCCGAGCAAAACTCTTCTGCGTTTGCAATAGGCGCAAAAACGTTGAACGTACTCAACAACGCTCCCAAAAGCACTAGGATCGCAACCGTGAGGGCAGCCGAATATACGCCGCCGAGTATACCGTCTAACACCTTGAAAAACTTATACTGCGTCAGTTTGCGCAAAAGCGCCTTTACGATCGCCATAACGATGATGACCGCGACGGCGAGAAGGATCCAGATGCCGACTGTAAAGATGACGTTCGTCATCGTCGCGACATTTTCGATATCGATAAAATCTACCGCCGACGCAAGGCTTTCGTACAGCGAATGATACAGCGCCGTGTCCTGCAAAGCGTCGAGGATGGTCGGAGAGAGAAAAATGCCGAAGACGATAATCAGCGCCAGATCGACAAGCCACCACGCTTTGGTCAAAAAGCCCCTCCGATAGCTGAGTCCGAAGACTCCCACGACAAAGATTACAAATACAATATCAATGACTATATTCATGTGTTTCCCCTGTAGGGCGCCGAAGGCTCCCGTTTATTGAAGGCCGCCTTCCGGCTTTTTACCTTTCTTATAGAAACAGAGGAAAAATACGCGCACAAAGTTCGCACCCGCCCCGAGCAGGAACCAAAGGGCCATCGAACTGAACCCGAACGTCCAGCAGAATATGCCGAAGAGGATGAGCGCCACCAGGAAGGAGAGCCACGCCCAGAATCTGTGCCAGCCGCGCGCTTTGACCTTACCGCCCAGGCTGAACAGGATGGGAAGGCTGAGGATGAGGCAGGCCGCATACACGACGACGCCCCACTGCACGATGTAATGGCACGCGTCCTGAATAATGCCCGCAACCGCAGCGCCGCCGGCATATGCGTGCGTGTCGATCATCCCTAAGATCATGGCAAATTCCGCAACGTCGGCGCTCTCTTTGTCGAATATGTAAAGAATGCCCTGGAACCCCGTCATGGCTCCCTCTACGCTGCCCGTGATCTCGATCCACGGCAAGAAGAACATACCGATGCTCACGGCGAGCAGGAGCGTACAGAGGATAGAAATGACGATCCTGTTCGAGCTGCGCTTTTTCGGCGGATTCTGCGCATGCGCCGCGTTCTGCGCGGGCATATAAGCAGGCATGGCGTAATGGGAATATACGCCGGGCGCCTGCCCCTGCGCCGCGGGCTGCTGCGCGTATACGACCGATACGGGCGCAACGGGATTCGCCTGCTGGCGGGGATTGGCGTTCATGCGTTCGATCTCGCCCTGCAAGACGCGCATTTCGCCTTTCAGCTGCGCGACTTCGCTCAGAAGCTCGAAACGCTCGCGGGAATTGGCAAAATCGCCCTGCGGCTGCGCCGTCTGTGCATAACCCTGCGGCTGTGCATAGCCCTGCTGCTGGTAATCCTGCGGCACGGGCGGCTGCGGAGCAGGGGCGGAAGACGCCAATTCTTTTCTGTAAGTTTTCAGGTTGCTCTTCATTTCGCGGAGCACGTCGTCCATGTCCTCTTCGAACAGGAATCCGCAGTGCGGGCAACGAACCTTGTCGTCATCCGTCTGCTGTCCGCAATTTTTACAGATCTTCACAGTCTTCACCCTTTTTGCTTTTTTCGGAATTCTCCGTTATCACCATTATAAACGTTCACATCGAAAATGTCAATCCTTCAAACATTTTTTTCGGACGTCACTTTTTGTTAAAATTATCTTTGAGAGAAACGATCTCGGACAAGACCAGCCTGCCGCATTCCGTACATTTTTTATAATACCCCGTGCGAAGGAGCTGAAAAGCTTTCCCTTCCTCCGCTTCGGCAAGGTACGGTTCCGCTTTTGCCGCGACGATCTTTTCGCTTTCCGGGTTCATGCGTTCGGAAAAATCCTGCCCCGCATAGTCCGCATCCCGCAAAAGACTCTCGTACTGCCGCACTTCCGCATCGGCGCACGCATCGGCGTTCACCCACTGGATAACGCCCTTGACTTTGATCCCGCTCGTATCGTTCCCGCTGTGGCTTTCGGGAACGTACGAACACAAAAGCTCTTTCACATTTCCGTTTTCATCCGTCACAACGTCGTCGCAGCGGATAATGTATGCATTTTTCAGGCGAACGTATCCGCCTTTTTTGAGACGGAAGTATTTCGGGGGCGGGTCCAGAGAAAAATCCGCGCCGTCGATATAAAGGTGTTTCCCGAACTTTACTTTGCGCTTGCCCGCCGTCTCGTCGAGAGGATTCACGTCGAAATTCAGTTCTTCCTCCCCCTCGTAATCGGTGAGAGTCACTTTGACGGGATCGAGGACCGCCATCGCGCGCTCGGCATTCGCGTTCAGATATTCGCGCACGCACGCCTCGAAATAGGAATATTCGCATTCGGACTGTGCCTTGGCGATGCCGATGCGCGAACAGAAATCGCGCACCGCCGCCGCGGGGATGCCGCGGTTGCGAAGCCCCGAAAGCGTCGGCATGCGCGGGTCGTCCCAGCCGTGCACGCTTCCGTCCTCCACGAGTTTTTTGAGATAGCGCTTGCTCATCACCGTATTGGTGATGTTGAGCCTGGCAAATTCGATCTGGCGGGGTTTCGGATTAAACCCGAGCGAAATGCCGACCCAGTCATAAAGCGGACGATGGTCCTCAAATTCGAGCGTGCAGAGAGAATGCGTGACCCCCTGCAGATAGTCGCAGATGGGGTGCGCGTAGTCGTACATCGGGTAGATACACCACTTGTCGCCCGTACGATGGTGCGTGGCGTGCAGAATGCGGTAGATGACGGGGTCGCGCATGTTGACGTTGGGAGACGCCATGTCGATTTTCGCGCGCAGGCACTTTTCCCCGTCTTTGTACTTGCCCGCCTTCATCTCTTCGAAGAGCTTTAAATTCTCCTCGGGCGTGCGGTTCCGGTACGGGCTTTCGGTGCCCGGTTCGGTCAGCGTGCCGCGGGTATTTTTGATCTCTTCGGGCGACAGATCGCACACAAACGCCTTGCCCTCCCTGATGAGGCGCACGGCGTATTCGTAGATGGTATCGAAAAAGTCGGAGGCGTAGCATTCCCTTGCCCACTCGTAACCCAGCCAATGAATGTCGGCGCGGATGGCGTCGACGAACTCCGTCTTTTCCTTCGAAGGGTTGGTGTCGTCGAAGAACAGGTTGCACTTGCCGCCGTATTTGAGCGCGGTCCCGAAGTTGACGAACATGCTCTTGGCATGGCCGATATGCAGATAACCGTTCGGTTCGGGCGGGAAGCGCGTCTGCACCTGATCGGGACGCAGCTTGCCTGCGGCGATATCCTCGTTGATGATCTGTTCGATAAAATTGGTTGCTTCGGGAATCAAAGTTTTTTCTTGCATGGTAGGCTCCTTTTCCGCCGCCGAAAAATGCGGAATTGCAAACGGCGCGATCTTTGCACGATATTTATTGACAATCGCTCGCCGGCAGATTATACTATTTAATATTTCTGAATGCGGAAGCGAAGCGCTGCCGCAGATCAGCGGAGGTTTACAAATGAAAAAGCACATCAAAGCCGCGCTCGTGTACGCGGTCGCCGCCATGGTTTGCGGCGTGTTTTACCGCGAATTTACCAAGGCATACGAATTTACCGGCGTAACGGCGCTCGGCAAAGTGCATACGCACCTGTTCATGCTCGGCATGACGGTATTTCTGCTGTTTGCACTGTTCGACGCAAAGCTCAACCTGCAAAAAAGCAAGCTGTACCTGCCCTTCATGATAATCTATAACACGGGCATCGGGATCGCGAGCGCATTGATGATCGCGCGCGGCGTGACCCAGGTAGTCGCCGCGGACCTCGGTGCGGGCGCGGACGGCGCCCTCTCCGGCATTGCGGGGCTCGGCCACATCCTCACCGCGGCGGGGTTGGTCTTATTTTTCTGCATGCTGCTCCTCGCCCTGCGCACAGAAAAAACCAAGCCGGAAAAGCAAGCGGACAGCGATAAAACGGAATAATTGAATTTTTCACCGCCGCGGCACGGGCAAAACCGCCTCGCGGCAAAAAACAAAGCAATGCGGGAACAAACGATCAAGCAGGGCGCGGCGATGCCGCCGCCCTGCTTTTATTTTTATGAAAGCCCCTCGATCTCGCCGCGCTCATCCACGAAAATACGCTCGGCGGCGGGATGTTTTCCGAGTCCCGGCATCAGCATGATGCTGCCCGCGACGGCGACGACGAATCCCGCGCCGCCCTTAACGATGATGTCGCGCACATGCACGGTAAAGCCCGTCGGCCGCGCCAGAAGTTTGGCGTCGTCGGACAGGGAATACTGCGTTTTCGCGATGATGACGGGCAGCTTGCCGTAACCGCGCGCCTCCGCCTCGGCGATCTTTTCGCTCGCCGTATCGGAATAAGTGACGCCGTCCCCGCCGTACACGTTTTTGACGATGTCGGAAATCTTGTTTTCGATAGAATCGTTCAAATCATATGAATAAGTGAGTTCGCTCTTCTCCTCCGCCGCACGCAAAACGGCCTCGGCAAGTTCTTTGCCGCCCTCGCCGCCCTTCAAGAACACGTCGGTAAATACGGCTTTCGCTCCCGCCTTTTCCACGCTGTCCATGACGAGCGCGATCTCGGCGGGCGTATCGCTCGCAAAGCGGTTCATCGCGACGACGACGGGTTTATGATAGACGTTTTTGATGTTTTCGATATGCTTGTAGAGGTTGGGCAGCCCCTTTTCGAGCGCTTCGAGATTTTCCTCGGAGAGGTTTGCCTTATCCGCGCCGCCGTGCAGTTTGAGCGCCTTGACCGTCGCGACGATGACGACGCAGTCGGGCTGAATGCCCGCGATGCGGCATTTCGTGTCCAAAAATTTCTCCGCCCCGAGATCGGCGCCGAACCCCGCCTCCGTCACCGTGTAATCGGCAAGAGAGAGCGCGGCATAAGTGGCGAGGATGCTGTTGCAGCCGTGCGCGATGTTTGCGAACGGCCCGCCGTGCACGATGGCGGGCGTGCCCTCGAGCGTCTGCACGAGATTGGGTTTGATCGCGTCTTTCAGAAGGGCGCACATCGCCCCGTCGCATTTCAGGTCGCGGGCATAAACGTATTCGCCCTTCCGGTTCTCACCCACGATGATGTCGCCCAAGCGCTTTTTGAGGTCTTCGAGCGACGTCGCAAGGCACAGGATCGCCATGATCTCGCTCGCGGCGGTGATCTCAAAGTGTTCTCCTCTCTCCACCCCTTCCCGTTTCTGTCCGATCGTGACGTTGCGCAGCGCCCTGTCGTTCATATCCAGGCAGCGGCGGAAATAGATCTTTTCGGGGTCGATGTCCAGTTCGTTCTCTCGGAAAATATGATTGTCGACGACCGCGCACAGGAGGTTGTTCGCCGCCGTAATGGCGTGCAAATCGCCCGTAAAATGCAGGTTAATGTCCTCCATAGGCACGACCTGGGCGTACCCGCCGCCCGCGGCGCCCCCCTTGATGCCGAATACGGGGCCGAGCGAAGGCTCGCGGAGCGCAAGGCACACCTTTTTGCCCAATTTTTTCATCCCGTCGGCAAGCCCGATGGACACCGTGGTTTTTCCCTCGCCGGAAGCCGTGGGATTGATGGCGGTGACGAGGATCAGCTTGCCCCGCCCGCCCTCGGGCAGGCGGCAGATCTTCGCCTTGTACTTGCCATACCGCTCGATGTCTTCTTCTTTCAGTCCGAGCGCCGCGGCGATCTCGCCGATGTCCTTCATCTTACAGCTCTTTGCAATCTCAATATCGCTCAACATGACCTCTTCTCCCTCTTCGATAATAATAACGGTATCATTTTAACACAATCGCGCGTGCAATGCAAGCAACGAAAAAAATTATCGGTTTTTTTGCCCTTTCAGTGCCCGCAGTCGTGCGGAAGGCGCAATTTATCCCACGACGA
>CALVMD010000023.1 GCA_944342025.1 uncultured Clostridia bacterium
GCCGCTCCTTCTTCCAAGTATATGCGTTCCCATCCACGAAGTCTGTCTTTGCCTTGCGACTCATTTGAGCCTATGTTGTATTTTCGTGCGGTTTCACGATAGCTCAGGTGGTTTTCACGCATATCCATTATAACAGCTATCTTGAATTCTGACGAGTATTTTGTTTGAAATCTTTTTCCTTTTGACATAAAAATATGCACCCCCTAAAGTCTGTCCAACTTTTGGGGTGCATATCATTCAGCGGGGCGGCTGTTTGGCTTTTGGACGGGTCACGCTTGTTCTTCCCGCAAAGCCGGAATCTTTTTTCCTTCGAATACGGCCTGCGCGATCTTTACGTCCGCATTGGCGTCTTTGCAGTAATAGTCGGCGCCGATCTTCTTTGCGTACGCTTCGGTGAGCACCGCGCCGCCCACCATCACGCGGCAGTCGGGGCACTCCCTGCGCAAGAGGCGTATCGTCTCTTCCATGTTTGCAACGGTCGTCGTCATCAGGGCGGACAGGCCGCACAGGCGGATGTTCTGTTCGCGGCAGACCCGTGCGACTTCTTCGGGCGGCACGTTTTTTCCGAGGTCTATCACTTGATAGCCGTAATTTTCGAGGACGGTCTTTACGATGTTTTTGCCGATGTCGTGGATGTCGCCTTTCACGGTCGCAAGGACGATTTTCCCTTTTTCCGCGGCGGCTCTTTCGCCCAGCCGCTTTTTCACCTCGCCGAAACACAGCTTTGCGCTCTCCGCCGCAGAAATGAGCTGCGGAAGGAAGAGCGTTCCCTTTTCGTATTCGTCGCCCACCGCGTTGAGCGCGGGGATCAGGTAATCGTCTATCAGCGAGAGGGGAGAGATCTTTTCCAAAAGCTCCCGCGCCCTGTCCGCCGCCGCGGGCAGGCCTTTTTTGATACAATAAAAAATGTCGCCGCCGTCATCCGTTTTGCGTTGCTCTTTTTCGGCGGAAACGCTCGTCCTGATCGTCACGCCGCCGTATTTTTTGGTATATTCCGCACAGTTTTTGTCCGCGCCCGAGAGCGCGTTGTACGCTGCCACCGCCTGCATGTTTTCCGGAATGTTCGGATTGAGGATGGGGAGGTCCAGCCCGGCGAACATTGCGCCCGTCAGAAACGCGGTGTTTATGATCTGCCTGTTCGGCAGCCCGAACGAGATGTTGCTCACGCCGAGGACGGTCTTCACCGGCCTCTTTTCTTTCAGCATGCGTATGGCGTCAAGCGTCTCTTTCGCCTGATCTTGTTCGGCGCTGACGGTCAGGGTCAGGCAGTCGATGTATACGTCCTCTTCGGGGATGCCGTACGCCGCGGCGCGGCTGATGATCTTTTCCGCGATGCGTACCCGTTCTTTTGCCGTTTTGGGGATACCGCGCTCGTCCATCGTCAGCCCGACGACCGCCGCGCCGTATTTTTTTACGACGGGCAGGATCGCGTCGAGTACGCGGTCTTCGCCGTTTACCGAATTTACGATCGCTTTTCCCGCGTATGCGCGCAGCGCACTCTCGATCGCGTCCGGTTTGCCGCAGTCGATCTGCAGGGGCAGGGGGCATACCGCCTGCACGTGCTTTACAAGCTGCGTCAGCACCGCCTTTTCGTCCAGTTCGGGAAGCCCCGCGTTCACGTCTAAAATGTCCGCGCCAGCCTCTTCCTGGTCTACCGCCTGCGCCGTCACATAGTCGTAATCTCCCTCGTACAGCGCCGCCTTCATCGCCTTTTTCCCCGTGGGGTTGATGCGCTCGCCGATCACGCGCACCCCGTCGATCTCCACGCACCTGCGGGCGGAGCAGACCGCCGCGCGGCGGCGGAAGGGGGTAGGCGCGGGCGTTCCCGCATCCGCGAGCGCGCGCAGTTTTTCGATGTATTCGGGCGTCGTGCCGCAGCAACCGCCCACGATGCGGACGCCCGTGTCCAGCATCTTTTTGTACGCGGCGGCAAATTCATCCGCGCTCACGTTGTAGTGCATCTTTTCGTCGGGGAGCCCCGCGTTCGCCTGCACGATGACGGGTTTGTCCGTATATTCGAGTATTTTTTTTACGACGGGGAGAAGCTGCTTAGGCCCGAGCGAACAATTCACGCCGATCGCGTCCGCGAGGGGAGAGGCGGTCAGTGCGAAACATTCAGGGGCGCATCCTGTAAAGGTGCGGCCGCTCTTTTCGAACGTCATTGTGGCGATGACGGGCAGGCCGGTGTTTTCCCGCGCCGCCAAAAGGGCGGCTTTCAGCTCCGCGAGGTCGGTCATCGTCTCGATGAGGATGACGTCCGCGCCCGCCTCTTCGCCCGCCTTCATCTGCCGCGCAAAAATATCGTACGCCTCATCGAAAGTCAGGCTGCCCATCGGTTCGAGCAGCCGTCCGATAGGGCCGACGTCGAGCGCGACGAACTTTCCCGCGGCTTCCTTTTTTGCGATCTTCACGCCCGCGCGGATGAGCTTTTCAGAAAGTTCTCTCCCGCCCGCTTTCAGCTCGTTTGCGCCGAAAGTGTTTGCCGTGAGAACGTCCGCGCCGGCACGGGCGTACTCCCTGTGGATTTCGGCGATCAGTCCGGGCTGTTCCAAGTTGAGCATTTCGGGAACGGTGCCGATGTTCGTTGCCTTTTTTTGCAGCATGGTGCCGAACGCGCCGTCAAAGACGGCGATGCGGCCGCGGATAAAATTCAGAAAGTCCATGTCATACCCCTTTGCGGAAGGTACATCCCGCATTTTTGCACGCTGCGCACTTGTGCCCGCATTCCGTCCGCTTTGTTCCCGCAGGTTCCTGCGTGATGCCCGCGAGGGCGGTGATCGATTTTTTCGGCGTCAGCAGAAAATTTTCGTCGCAGTACAGCCCGATGCGCACGTCGGTGCGCAGGATCCGGCAGATCTCCCGCTGCGATTCGAGCGGAAAATCTCCGTACCCGCAGGAAAAGCGGGCCGTCAGCCTGCGCCCGCAGGAAAGTTCGAGATCTGCGCAGACGTCGTCCGCATAGCTCTCCGCCGCGCAGGAGGCCGCTGTGTCGAAAAGGAGCGCGTCGCCCGCGCTCTTTGCCGAAAGGCGCATCAGCTCCCTCTCGGCGCCGATACCGAGCGTCAGTGCCATCAGGTAAACTTCGCCGCATCCTAAAAGATGGCGGCGTATGTCCTGCCCTGCGGGGATAAATCCCGTCTCGCCCAAAGAAAAATCTTCGTTGAGGGTCAGGCGCACGGCAACGCAGCGCGGCTCGGCGATCGCAAGGCACCGTTTTGCCGCTTCGTCCATGCGGCGCGTCAGTTCTTCGTCCGCGCCCGCCCTGCATCCGAGGCCGCGCAGAAATTCGTTCTCGTCTATTTCCATTTGTTACTATAATGTGCAGAACCGTCTCGCGGCAGTCATCCGTTGACTTCGTTCAAAATGTGAGAGATGCTCTCCGTGATCCGCTCTGCGACGTATGCGTTGTTCATGACGTACAGGTGGATGCCGCGTACGCCTGCCGACAGCAGGTCGACGATCTGCGAAACCGCGTACGCGATGCCTGCCTCCATGAGCGCGTCGGGCTTGTCGTAAAAGCGGGCGATCATGCGGGAGATCTTGGCGGGGATCTTTGCGCCCGAAAGGGAGATGATCCTGTCCACATGCGCCTTTTTCACGAGCGGCATGATGCCCGCCTGCACGGGAACGTCGATGCCGGCCAATGCGATCATGTCCTGAAAGCGGAAAAAATCCTCGTTGTCGAAAAATAATTGCGTGTTGAGATGGGTCACGCCCGCGTCGACCTTCTTTTTCAGGTTGCGGATGTCGGTGAGAAGGTCGGGACAGTCGGGGTGTCCTTCGGGATAGCAGGCGCCGCCGATGTCGAAGCCGCCGCTCCATTGGCGGATGAAGGAAACGAGATCGGAGGCATAGCGGAAATCGTCGGAGGGCTTCGCTCCTTCCACGCGGTCGCCGCGCAGGGCCAGGATATTGGAGATTCTGTTGTCCGCAAGTTCCGTAAGCGTGCGCGAGATGTCCGATTTGGACGAATTGACGCAGGTAACGTGTGCCAGCGGCTCAACGCCGCAGCTTTTTACGAGCTTTGCGATCTCCGCCGTGCGCGCGTTGCCCGTTCCGCCCGCGCTGCACGTCACGGAAATATAGTCGGGGCCGAGCGCGGCGAGCTTTTGCACGGTGCTCGTGACCGCCGAAATGTCCGCCGTCGGTTTGGGCGGAAAGATCTCGAAAGAATAGAGCGCCTTTTTCTTTTTGAACAGGTCGGAAATGTTCATGAAAGTTGTTCCCCCTGAGTCGGTTTATGAGAATATTATACTAGATTTGTCGAAAATGTGCAAACGAATCGCGGCGGCGGAAAAAATCCGTTCTGAAAGCATTTTTGGCGGCATAAATTAGAATATATCTCAAACGGAGGGCCATATGAGCGAAAACATCGATTATGCCGAAATGCTCGAAATACCCGTCAATACGCTGAACGTGGTAAAAAAGAAGAGCCGGAAAAGAAAAGAGGACGACCTGAAAAACCGCGTCGTCGATCAAGTGAACGAGAGGATGGAATCGGGCGCGCCGCTCGGCGCCGCCGGCGCCGATCTGTACGCGGACGGCGGGGAGAGCCGCGTCGCGGGGAGCGAAGACGTGACCGATTATGCCGAAATGCCGGCAAAACCGCAGAAAAAGTTTTTCGACAGCAAGTTTCTGATCGCCGAGTTCGTCCTCGTGTGCGCACTGCTCGCCGCGATCCTTGTCACCAATATTTTCATGCCGAACAGCGCCATCAATACCTTTTTCGCCTCTCTCACGGGCGGGCAGGAGGCGGTCGCGCAGGAGGACGACAGGGTGTATTCCGAGCTGACGCTCGGCAGCGTCGTTTCGGATGAGATCGAATGCAGCGTGACGGACGGCGTTCTCACGTTTACGGGCGAATGCAGCGTATATGCTCCTTACGGCGGCACCGTTGCGGGCGTTTCCGAAACGGACGGCGTGTATACCGTCGAGATCGAACACACTTCTTCCTTTTCTTCCGTCATTACGGGGCTTTCCGCCGTGTACTGGGCGGCGGGCGATGCCGTGTTCGACACCATCCCCGTCGGGTACAGCGGCGGAGAGACAGAGGTGAGCGTGCGCATGTACGACGGCGAATCGCTCATCCGCTCCTATTCGGTCAACGAGGAGAACGATATTGTCTGGAACGTCTAGGCGTTTTCTGAAAAAATCACAGGAGCGGATGCGCTTTGCGGTACATCCGCTCTTTCTGTTGTTCGGCGTATATTACGCGTTTACGGGCAGGATCTTTCTTTTTCTGGTCACCACGCTCGTCGCGCTCATGCACGAATTCGGCCACGCCGCGATGGCGGCGCGTTACGGGTACCGCCTGAACAGGGTCGTGCTGATGCCTTACGGCGCGCTCGTTTCGGGGGATATAGAAGGTATCGGCCTGAAAGAGGAGATCGCCGTCGCTCTGGCGGGCCCGCTCGTCAATGCCGTTACGGCTCTTCTTTTTGTCGCGCTGTGGTGGTTTATCCCCGACGCGTATCCGTATACCGACGTCGCCGCGTATGCGAGCGGCGCGATCGCCGCCGTCAACCTGCTTCCCGCATATCCGCTCGACGGCGGCCGCGTTTTTTATTGCCTCGTCGAAAAAAAATGGGGAGCGAAGGCCGCTTCCCGCGCCGCGCGCGGCGCGGGACTGCTGTTTGGTACTGCCCTTTTCGCACTCTTTGTTTACAGCTGTTTTGTGTCGCTCAATCCGACCGTCTTGTTCTTCGCCGCGTTTTTGTTTGCGGGGGCGTTGGGCGGGGGAGGCGCCGCTTACGTCCGCATCCGCGTCGATTATTCCCGCGAGATGAAGAGGGGGCTCGAAGTGCGGCGTGTCGCCGTCCGCGAGGACTGCACTCTGAAAAAGATGCTCTCCTTTCTTCGGCGCGGCAAATATACCGAGTTTATCGTTTACGACGGCGAGGGCGGCTTTCTCTGTGAGCTGTCCGAAGAAGATTTTGTAAAGATGCTGGAAAACGCGCCGCTGTACAGCCCTGTTTCTTTACAAATACATCGACAATAGCAATATTGTTGTAGATAATATGTTCTTTTGCTTGCAAAATTTATATATATATGCTAAAATTAAAAAAGTATAATTATTCATCCTCGTAATTATTTTTGCAGCTGTGCGGGTTAAAAATCGCGGCTGCGCAAGGTTTATAGATATATGCAAAAGAATATGTACTTCGATTACTTCGGTGGAGACTGTTTCGCCGCCGTGACCGAAGGGGACAGGCTTGTCGAATTTCACATCGATCCGGCGAGCGCTTTCGACATTTCCGGCAATATTTATAAAGGGCGCGTGGTAAACGTGCTGGAAGGGATGCAGGCGGCATTTGTTGCGTTCGGCCAGGCAAAGAACGGTTATCTCGCCGCGGGGGATATTCCCGTTGCGGACGGAACGGGTGAGATCTCTGCCAATCTGAACGTCAAAGTCGGCGACGAGGTAATGGTGCAGGTGCTCAAATCGCCCATCGGCACGAAGGGCGCGCGGCTGACGATGAACCTGTCTTTTGTAGGGAAACATCTCATTTACCTTCCGAATACGCCGTTTTTGGGCGTTTCGCGCAAAATTTCCGATGAAGAGGAACGGGCACGGATGCTCGCTCTCGCCGAAAAGCTGCGTGCGGACGGAGACGGTCTGATCATGCGCACCAACGCGCCGCTTGCGGACGTGAAAACGCTCCGCACGGAGGCCAAATATTTACAGGGCATGTATCAGGCGGCGCGGGAAGCATATGCAAACGCCGGCGTGGGCGATCTGGTGCATCACGACGCAGACGTGCACGTGCGCCTTCTGCGCGATTTTGATCTTACGGAACTCAATAAGGTATATATCGGTTCGGAAACGGTCTATCGCCGCGTAGAATCCATCCTGAAAAGGGCGGGTCGCAAAAATCTCGCCGTATTGTACGACGGACCGCGCGAAATGTTTGATTATTTCGGGCTGGAAAAGCAGATCAACGAGATCCTCAGCCCGCGCGTCGAGCTGTCGAACGGCGCTTATCTCGTGTTCGACAAGACGGAGGCCCTGACCGTCATCGACGTGAACACGGGCAAGTTCATCGGTAATACCGACAGTCTTGAAGACACGGTTTTCGAAACCAATCTGCTCGCCGCGAAAGAGGTCGCCAGACAGGCGCGTCTCCGGAATATGGGCGGCATCGTCGTCGTTGATTTCATCGACATGGAGAGCGAGGAGCACCGCGCCGCCGTGGTGGAGGCGCTCAGGGAAGCGTTGAAGAGCGACCGCGCTAAATGCAACGTTTCCGAAACGAGCGGGCTCGGGCTCGTGCAGTTCACGAGAAAAAAATCCAAAGACGACAACACGGTCATGCTTACAAAGACCTGCCCGTACTGCAAGGGGACGGGGGTCGTGCTTTCGGACACTTATATCGCGTTCAAGATCAAGATCGCCGTCAAAAACTGCTTTGCGCAGGGGTATGAAAACGCTGTCGTAGAGCTGAATGCGGGGATCTTCGCGCAGATCCTTTCCAAGCATATGTTTTCGCATACGGTCAGCCACAGCTGGAAAGGAAAGCGGGTGTATATGATCCCGCACCGGACCTATCATGAAGAATTTTTTACCGTGCGGGGCGATAACAGCGGCGTCATGACGCTGCCGGATACGGCGCGCCTTTTGTATTGAAACGAACAAGGGCGGCGGGATCGATCCCGCCGCCCTTGTTTTTTAACGAAATGGATGTTTTGCGCACAAAAGAGAGAGGGGCGGACTTAAATTCCGCCCCTCTCTCTTTGAGTTCTATTATCTGAGCCCATAGGCCCCGTATAAAGGTAAGCTGTTTCAATCGGCGTTCACGCCGTCCGGCGTAAACAGATAAATATCTTTTTCGATCTGTGCCATGCCGCCGCCGAGAGCATAGATCGCTCCGCTGAGAATATCGGTGACCCGCTCCGCCGTCGCTGCGCTCAGATCGTTCAGATACACGATGACGGAAAGTTTGTCTTTCAGCCGGTCGATGATCTCCTCCACGTCCGCAAACGAACGGGGCCTGCGCATCTGCATGGGGTGAGAGTCGGCGGGCTTTTCAAAGGCGCGCCGTTCGGGCAGTTCGCGTTCGCCCGGCATCGGGCGCCGCCGCGCTTTTCCGTTGTCCTTTTCCTTAAAAAAATCAAACAATCCCATGACCTTCCCCGCACCGCCGCTAGAACACGCCGCACTTTACATCCTTTATTTTATCACAAAATCGGCGTTCAGACAACTGTATTCGCCGATTATTTTTTGTCTTCTTCGGCTTTCTCCCCCTCGGAAGGATAATGCCTCGGTCCGAACAGCGCCGTTCCGAGCCGTATCATGTTGCTTCCGTTTTCCGTGCAGATCCGCCAGTCGCCGCTCATTCCCATGGAAAGATAGCAAATGTTTTCGTCTCTGTCCCGCAAAGTTTCGTACAGCGCGCGCATTTTTTTGCAGAGAGACTGCCAAAGCGCCGCGTCGCCGCCGAGCGGCAGCATCGCCATCAGGCCTCTGATGCGCAGGTCGGAATAGCCGCGCAGCTTTTCGTAAGCCGCGGCCGCGTCATCCGGAGAAAATCCGCTCTTGGAAAGTTCGCTGCCGATGTTGACTTCGATCAGGCAGTCCGCCGTCCATTCCGCCTTGGCGGCCCGTTTTTGAATTTCGTCCGCCAGTTCGAAGCGGTCGAGCGAGTGGATGAGACAGGTCTTGCCGATCAGGTATTTGACCTTATTCGTCTGCAAATGCCCGATAAAGTGCCTGTTTGCGCCGCATACGGCGTCATATTTGGCGGTAAATTCCTGCACTTTGTTTTCGCCGACGTCGGCAATGCCCGCCGCGATCGCCTCGTTGATCTCGTCCGCGGTGCGCGTTTTCGTAGCGGCGACGAGCGTGATCTTTTCCCCAAAATTGTTCCCGCCCGCGATCTCGGCGAGCGCTTTTTTTACGTTTTCGGCGATCATAGGCACATCCCTCCGCCAACATTTTGCGGACAATCGCCGCATTTTTCTTTATTATAATACGTTTGCCCGCCGTTGTCAAATGTCAGAATTCGGTCAGTCCGAGAAGATAATCCACGCTCACTTCGAAAAATGCCGCCATGTCCGCAAGCAGCGAAAGGGGCGGTTCTCTCTGTGATTTTTCGTAATGCAGGTAGGTGACGCTGTTCAGTCCCAGCGCCTGAGCAAGTTGTTTTTGCGTCATGCCGCGCTCTTCGCGCAGTTCTTTTAATCGTTGTCCCAAAATAATTTTCATGCCGAACCCCTCGATTGCTTGACATATTACCAAATTGGTAGTAAACTAGACACAAAACTACCAAAACGGTAGCTGCGGAAAGAACAAATGGAAAAAAAACACACTCAATTTTATTGGATCTATGTGATCGTCACGTTACTTTTGGTCGTTGGGAGCGTGGTATTTATCATCATGGGGCTGACCGTCGAAACGGGAAAAGACGGCGGAGAGGACGACTCCGGCACGGTCGGCAAGGGGCGCGGTTACAGCGGCGCGGTGGCGGCTGTGCGGCAGGTCCTGCAGGATGAAGCGGGACTTGCCGAGATCGAAGAGGTCTATTGCATCTGGAGCGGAAGCAACTATTATTATGAAGTTACTTATGCGAACGGTGCGACGGGATCGAACGGCACGGCATGTTTTACGTATACGGCGTCGACCGAGCGGCTGCGCGACATGCGGGCCGATATTTTTGAGAGCATGAAAGCGCAGATCATCGGTCAATACGTGGGTACGGGGCGGCCGTTCCCGACGAATACGTTCACCGGCGCGGCGCTCGACGCCGTGTGCGAAGAGGCGGCGGAGGTCTGATATGGCTTTGATCGAATGTCCGAACTGTCATAAAAAGGTCAGCGATTCTTGCAAAGCGTGCATCCACTGCGGAGCGGAACTGCGGGAGAGGAGCACCGTGCCGGCCGCAGCGTCGGAGGCGGACGCAGCAAAAAAATTCGGCAAATTGCCGCAGGAAGAACAGGACGCTCTTCGCGCGGAGTTTCTCAGAGAATATCCGAAATATGAGGAACTGGAAGAAAGGGGGCGCGATTTCAAAAAATTGCTGGGTTGGACGCCTGCGGAAATGTTTGTTTTGGTCGCGCTGATGCTGATCGGAAGACTTTGGCTGGGAGAAGAAGATATTGTTTCCAGAGGCTATTTTTTGGCGGGCGCGTGTCTGGCGATCGTTTTGTTTGTGAAAGGGCTGGTCTCGAACATAGCGCTGTTCATTGCCGTGCGCGTCAACGAAAAACACCGGCTGATCGCGCTGAAACGGTTCCAGGACTGGTTGAGGAAAGAAAAGGACATCGAATATATCGTAAAATTCGATACGTTCACCAAGAGGAGTAAAAAATATTTCGACCGGATCGATTTGCGCGTAGAACCTTATTGAGGAGGTAAAATTCATGGCGTTGATCAGGTGCCCCGAATGCGGGGCGCAGATTTCAGACGCGGCAAAGCAATGCGTGCATTGCGGCTGCGTGTTCAGGGTTTGTCCCGAGTGCGGCAAAGTGCATGCGGGGGAGCCCGATACCTGCGGCGACTGCGGCTATTCTTTTCAAAAAAAGGCGGAACCCGAAACGCCCGTACAAGAAGCGCCCGCCGATTCGGTCATGGCGAAGGATAATTACATCGCGATGTGGGAAAGTTCGTCGTCTTTCCGGAAGGGTCGCCGTAAATTTCAAAAGATCGCCGCGATCGCGCTCGAACTTCTGACGTTTGTCTTTATCCTTGCGGCGGCATGGGTGGTCATCTCCTGGAAAAACGGAGACCAGCTCGAGGCGCTCGTCAAAGCGGAGGATACGCTTTCGTCCGTCAAAGTTTTCGTTGCGCTCGCCTGTATCTGCATCCTGTTCGCTATGGTAGACGGAACGCTTTGGTCAACATATGAAGAGATCTCTCTTGGAAATTGGCTGGCGGAGCGCCGCATCGATCCGATCGGCGGCATCAGAAAATACTACGAGACCGTTACGGATGAAGAGGTGATCAACGGCAGCACGCTGACGACGGCGGCATACCTGCGCGCGGTGCCCGCGGCCAAGACGCGCGAATATGTCATGCTCGCGCTTTTGAGCGCATGCGCGGCGGGGTTTGTGATCTCTTTGGGCACCTGCGCCGTGTATGAAAATGTTTCAAAAACAAAAAACACAGCTCCGCACGGAGCTGTGTTTTTATTTTATCAGAAGAAAATCGGTCAGATACGCTCGACGATGAGCTTGGTCATTTCGCTGCCTTTGACCTGCTTCATGCCTTCGCTCATGATGTCTGCGGTGCGGTAGCCTTCGTCCAGCACTTTGTTCACCGCGTCTTCTACCGCCTTCGCCTCCTCGGTCAGATCGAAGGAGTCGCGCAGCATCATCGCCGCGGAGAGGATGGTTGCAATCGGGTTTGCGAGGTCTTTGCCCGCGATGTCGGGCGCGGAGCCGTGAATCGGTTCATACAGCCCGCGCTTGGTCGCGCCGAGGGAAGAGGAGGCGAGCATGCCGATGCTGCCCGTGATCTGTGCCGCCTCGTCGGAGAGGATATCGCCGAAGATGTTCGAGGTGAGCACCACGTCGAACTGTGAAGGGTTTTTCACGAGCTGCATCGCCGTGTTGTCCACAAGCATGTCGGTCAGCTCCACGTCGGGGTAGTCCTTGGCGACCTCGTGCACGACTTCCCTCCACAGGCGGGAAGATTCCAGAACGTTCGCTTTATCGATGGACGTAACGTGTTTTCTGCGCTTTCTCGCAAGCTCGAAAGCGATCTTCGCGATGCGCGTCACCTCCGAAACGTTGTATTTTTCGGTGTCATAGGCGTATTCGCCGCCCTCTTCCCGGCCTCTGCCGCGCTCGCCGAAATAGATGCCGCCGATGAGTTCTCTTACGACCACGAGGTCGATGCCTTTGTCCGCGATGTCCTTGCGCAGGGGGCAGGCGCCCGCCAGGGCGGGGAACAGTTTTGCGGGGCGCAGGTTGGAATAGAGCCCCAAAGCCGAGCGGATTTTCAAAAGGCCCGCCTCGGGGCGCAGGTGCCCGGGCAGTTTTTCGATGCGTTTGTCGCCCACGGCGCCGCCCACCGCGCCCAAAAGAACGCTGTCGGACGCCAGGCAGCGGTCGATGGTGTACCGGGGCAGGGGCTCTCCCGTTTTCTCGATGGCGCATACGCCCATCAGAAGATGCTCAAATTCGAATTCGTGCCCGAATTTTTCGCCGATCTTGTTGAGGACGGCGATGGCACCGTCCGTGATCTCGGGGCCGATCCCGTCGCCCGCGAGGACTGCGATATGCTTTTTCATTGTATTTACCTCTCAGTTTTTTGCCCCGGTTCGTTGCCGGGTATGATCACGATCTCGTTATTTTCTCTCGCTTTTTGCCGGTCGGCCTCTTCCGCGGCAAAGCGGAACACACGTTCGCTCACAAAGACGGTCTTTCCTTGCAGCGCCGCGAGGTCTGCGGGGGTAAAGTTGTCGAACTGGCGGTAGGGTTTAAGCGGTGCGACGAATTCCTTTTCCTCCGCCAAGAGCCGCTTTTGTTCGGCTTTGATCCCTTTGATCTCGTCGCTGCCGGGCCTTTCGCCGACGGGCCGGTACATTTTTCCGTAAGCAGTTGCCGAAAATTCCGTATATTTTTGCGCGGTTTCGGGCTTTCCGCCGAACAGTTCCAGATGCCCGTATTCGTTGATATAGGCGAAGGGCACGGCGGGGTCTTTCGACATTTTTACAAAGGAGCGGTAAACGAGGAACCCGACGGCGAAATTTGCGATCGCCACCGCCGCAAATGCGGCGACGATGATAACTGCCGCGATCCCGACGGGGCGCTGCAAAAACCACAGCGCCGCCGCGAGCCCCGCAAACACGACGGCCGCGCTGCCGTAGGTCGCCGTCTCACGAATGAGCGCAGACTTTCTGTCCCGCTCTTTTGCTTCGGTCCGTTTATGATTCATGGAGAGCCTCCTGCGGCAGGATGCGGCGCTCGACCGTTATCCTGGCAAACCCCGTCACTTTTCCGCTTTGATGGAGGCGATGAGCCCGCCCTTGTCGATGATGTTCTGGATAAATTCGGGGAAAGGTTCCGCCCGGAATTTCTGCCCCGTCGTTTCGTTCACGATCTCGCCCTTGGCAAGGTCGCAGGACACGACGTCGCCCGCCCTGATGTTCTTCACTGCCTCGGGGCACTCCAAAATGGGCAGCCCGATGTTGATGGAGTTGCGGTAGAAGATGCGCGCGAACGAATTGGCGATGACGAGCGAAATGCCGCTCGCCTTGATGGCGATGGGGGCATGCTCGCGCGAAGAGCCGCAGCCGAAATTGTCTTCCGCCACGATGATGTCGCCCTTTTTCACCTTTTTGACGAAATCTTTGTCGATGTCCTCCATGCAGTGGGA
>CALVMD010000024.1 GCA_944342025.1 uncultured Clostridia bacterium
TTCGTCAGGCAAAGCCTTTTTGTCTTGAAATATTTTCGGGAAAATGTTATAATGCAAATGTAGGCTCAAAACGACAGGCGGGAGATTATGCGATTGAAAACTCTTTTCGTATCTGATTTGGACGGTACGCTGCTGACATCCAAAGAATGCATTTCCGAGTACAGCCTGAAACACCTGAACGAATTGATCGACGGCGGGCTTGCGTTTACTTACGCGACGGCTCGTTCGTTGAATTCGGCTGCGAAAGCGTGCTGGGGGCTTCGGCAGAATCTTCCCGTCATTTTATACAACGGCGCGGTGATCATGGAGCCGAGTACCCGCAGGATGCTTTACAACAATCATTTCAATCACGGACAGCTCATGTATCTGAAAGAGCTGTTTTACAGGCATGACGTCTGGCCGCTGGTATATTCTTTCCGCGGGCTCGAAGAGCGCGTTTCCTGGGTGACGGAAAAAGAAACGGCAGGGATGCGCCGCTATTTGGAGCGGCGGAAAGACGACCCGCGCCTTCATCCCGTTACGTGCAGAGAAGAGCTCGCCGGAGACGAAATATTTTATTTCAATTGCATCGGAAAAAAAGAAGACCTCGATGCCTTGCACGAAGAAGTAGAAAACAGTCTGGACATGAAATGCATTTACGAGCGCGAGACCTATCAGACCGACTACTGGTGCGAGATCATGCCGAGAAGCACCTCTAAAGGAGCCGCGGCGGAGGAATTGAAGAAGATTTTGGCTGCGGAGAAACTGGTCGTGTTCGGCGATGGGATCAACGACGTCGAGCTTTTTAAATCGGCGGACGAGAAGTATGCCATGAAAAACGCGGACGAATCGCTCAAAGCGCTCGCAACGTCCGTCATCGGTTACAGCGAGGAAGACGGCGTGGTCAAATTTATCATGGAAAATCTTGAAAAATATTTGTGAAGGAGACATATAATGGCAAAAGAAAAGAGAGTGAAAAAAGAGAGGAAAAAGAGTACCTTTTGGAAAGATTTCAAGGCGTTCATTTCTCGCGGTAACATCGTCGATCTCGCCGTTGCGGTCGTCGTCGGCGCCGCGTTTACGGCGATCGTAAACAGCGTCGTCAACGACATCATCAAGCCGCTCATCACCTGGCTGTTCGGCGGAGAAGACATGAGCGATCTGGTCGTGGTCCTGCGCGAATTTACCAATGCCGCGGGCGAGCTCGAGCAGGTCACTCTCAATTACGGGAATCTGATCATGGCGATCTTGACCTTCCTCATCGATGCGTTGGTCATTTTTACCATCGTCCGGATCATCCGCAACGCGCAGCGCAAGATCAAAGAGGGGGCGGAGGCTCTTAAGGGAAAACTTGAAAAAGACAACGGCGCAGCCGTCGAGGAAGCGGCGGAGACAGCCGCGGCTCAGCCCGCTGTACCGGCAGAGCCCGCAAAGCCCACGGTAGAGGAACTGCTGGCAGAGATCCGCGACCTTCTCAAAGAAAATGCGGAACTCAGAAAGAGCGCCGCGCAATCCGAACCGGGCGCCCTTTCGGAGACTGCGGATAAAACGGAATAAAAAAACGCGGAGACGGCAGACATGCCGTCTCCTTTTCGTGCGGTTCGGCGCATAATTTCAGTACTCGGAAAAAAACCGAGAAAAATTTCAAAAAAGTGTGCGCAAACAGTTTTTGAAAAATAAAGTTTGTGTTATAATTTAAGAGCGGTCTTAGATTGCCGCCGTCCGGCGGTTTGGAAGAGGGTCAAAAGATGAACGGTCATTGTGCAGGTTTGATAAGTATGTCAGCCCGTAAACATTCGGGCCGTTCGCCGTACCTTCAAAGAACGTATAAGGGGAAATTGCGCCCCGCTTTTGCGGCAGGTTTATAATCGGGCGAGGGCCCGTTTATGGCCTGTTTTTTATTTTTCAGAGTGCAAGTGCGGGAATGCCGCTGCGGAACAGGATAAAAAACAGGTAGACGTTCAGGACGGTGATTACGGGCACGAGCAGCATCAAAAGCAGACTGTCCGTGCGAAATTTCATGAGAAACATCGCAGCATAAACGCCCGCGCCGCCGCCGAGGAGCGCGGTCACGATGAGCTTTCCGTCGTCCGATCTTAGGTGTTCGCCGCGCTCGGTCCGCCGCTTTTTCTGCCCTTTTATAAGAAGGAATGCGTACAGATTTACGGCGGCGATATATACGGCGGCGAGAATGTACAGCAGCATAAGCGTTCTCCTTTTCGGAGAGTATGCGCAAATAAAAGCAAGATTATTTACGGAGGTCGTTCAAAATGGCAAAAGCAGCGATCCTTATGGGGAGCAAATCCGATTTTCCCGTAGTCAAACCCGCTCTTACCGTTTTAAGGAAATTCGGCGTCGAGACGCAGGTTCGCGTGATCTCGGCGCACCGTACGCCGGACGCGGCGCACGCGTTTGCGGCGGGCGCGGAAAAGGAAGGCGTGGAAGTCATCATCTGCGCGGCGGGCAAAGCGGCGCACTTGGGCGGCGTGATCGCCGCGTATACTGTCCTGCCCGTGATCGGGCTGCCCGTCAAGACGGACATGATGGGGGGCTTGGACAGCCTTCTTTCCATCGTACAGATGCCCTCGGGCATTCCCGTGGCGACGGTGGGGGTGAACGGCGGCGAAAATGCGGGCCTTCTCGCATTGCAGATCCTGGGGCTCAAATATCCTGAAATTTCGGCAAAGCTGAAAGAGCATAAAAAGCAGATGGCGGAAAAAATCGCTTCCGACGATGCGGCTTTGCAGGAAGAGATCAAAGAAATTTAAATTTTAAATTTGTGAATCATTGCGGAGGTAAAATATCATGAAAAAAGGCAACCAGCTTTACGAAGGCAAGGCAAAAAAGGTTTTCGCGACGGACGATCCCGACATCGTCATCGTCGATTACAAAGACGATGCGACCGCGTTCAACGGGCTTAAAAAGGGCACGATCGCGGGCAAGGGCGTCATCAACAACAAGATGAGCAACATGATGTTCCGCATCATGGAGCAGCACGGGATCCCGACGCATTACGTCGAGGAGCTTTCCGATCGCGAAACGGCGGTCAAAAAGGTGCAGATCGTGCCGTTGGAAGTCATCATCCGCAACACGGCGGCGGGCAGCTTTTCCAAGCGCTACGGCGTTCCCGAGGGCAAAAAACTCCCCGTGACCGTCTTTGAGTTCAGCTATAAAAACGACGAGCTCGGCGATCCGCTGATCAATGATTATCATGCGCTCGCAATGGAACTTGCGACGCCCGAAGAGATCGAGACCATCAAAAAGATGGCGTTCAAGGTCAACGACGTGATGAAAGAGTTTTTCGCTTCCCTCAATATTGACCTCATCGACTTCAAGCTGGAGTTCGGCCGCTTTAAGGGTCAGATCATTCTTGCGGACGAGATCTCGCCGGATACCTGCCGTTTCTGGGATATGACGACGGGCGAAAAGCTGGATAAAGACCGTTTCAGGAGAGATTTGGGCGGAGTCGAAGACGCTTACAAAGAAGTGTTTGCGCGCCTTACCGGCGGCAACAAGTGAGTTTTGTATGTATCTGAGAGATACAAAAGCGCCGTTTGACGGCATGCATGAAGAATGCGGCGTATTCGGCGTATATTCGAGCGAGACGCGCGATGTGGCGCATACCGTGTATTACGGCCTGTTCGCCCTGCAGCACAGGGGGCAGGAGAGCGCGGGGATCGCAGTCGCATATGCAAACAAGATACAGTATTATAAAGGGATGGGGCTCGTTTCGGAAGTGTTTTCGGGCGGAAAGCTCGATACGCTCCCGCAGGGCGACATCGCCATCGGGCACGTGCGTTATTCAACGACGGGCGCCAGCCTTCTTCTGAACGCGCAGCCCATCGTATTTACGGGCAAGTGCGGTAAAATGGCGCTCGCGCACAACGGGAACCTGACCAATACCAGGCAGCTGCGCGAAGAACTCATTGCGGACAACGCGGTTTTTCAGACGAGCATCGATTCAGAGGTGATGGCGCTTCTCATCAACAAATACAGCGACGGCGACATCGTGAAAGGGGTGCTTGCCGCCTGTGAGTTGATCCGCGGGTCATACGCTCTCGTGGTGATGACGTCGGACAAGCTCATCGCGGTCAGAGACCCGTACGGGGTGCGGCCGCTCGTTCTCGGAAAGAGCATCGACGACACGGTCGTCGCCAGCGAAACGTGCGCGCTCGACGCGGTGGGCGCGAATTATGTGCGCGATGTGAAACCGGGCGAAGTGGTCGTCATCGACGCGCAGGGCGAAACGTCTTATTTTCTGAATACGAAGGGCAAGACGCCTGCCGCGTGCATCTTCGAATACGTCTATTTTGCCCGCCCGGACAGCGTGATCGACGGGCAGAGCGTGTATGCGGCGCGGAAAGAGGCGGGTAAGATCCTCGCGCGCTGCAACCCGCATATCGAGGCGGACATCGTCAGCGGCGTACCCGATTCCGGATTGGTCGCGGCGAGAGGGTATTCCGAAGTTTCGGGGATTCTCTGCGCGGAGGCGCTTGCAAAAAACCGCTATGTCGGCAGGACGTTTATTCAGCCTGACCAGCATATGCGCGAACACAGCGTCAGCGTAAAAATGAACGCCCTTCGTGCCAACATCGAAGGGAAGCGGGTCATCATCATCGACGATTCGATCGTGCGCGGCACCACAAGCCGCAAAATCGTCAAAATGCTGCGCAAAGGCGGCGCGAAAGAAGTGCATATGATGGCATGTTCGCCCGTCGTCAAACACCCGTGCCATCTCGGGATCGATATAGAGTCGTATTCGCAGCTGATCGGCGCAAACAAAACGGTCAAAGAGATCTGCGAATATATCGGCGCGGATTCGCTCACATACATGACGGTGGAGCAGCTGAAAGAGGCGTGCAGAGGCGCAAAGTGCGGGTTCTGTACCGGCTGTTTCGACGGGAACTATCCCTATTCGCCGGAAGATTATCGGGCGGATAAATTAAAATTCGAATAATATAAGATTTAAGGAAGGACACTGCAATGGCAATTTCGTACAAAGACAGCGGCGTGGACGTCGAGAGAGGATATAAAGCGGTCGAACTGATGAAAAAACACGTGCAGAGCACGTTCGACCAGAATGTTTTGGGCGACATCGGTTCGTTCGGCGGATTTTATTCGATCGCGGGCGAAAAGATGAAAGAGCCCGTGCTCGTTGCGGGCACGGACGGCGTGGGCACCAAGCTCAAATACGCCTTTCTTTCCAACCGTCACGATACCATCGGCATCGACGCGGTGGCTATGTGCGTGAACGACATCGTGTGCCAGGGGGCAAAGCCCCTCTTTTTCCTCGATTATTTCGCGACGGGCAGGCTTTCGCCCGAAACGGTCGCGACCGTCGTGTCGGGCGTCGCGGAGGGCTGCCGTCAGGCGGGCTGTGCGCTCATCGGCGGAGAAACGGCGGAAATGCCGGGGTTCTATCCGGACGGAGAGTACGATCTCGCTGGGTTTGCCGTCGGCATCGTCGATAAAGCGGAGGTCATCAACGGCAAGACGATCAAAGAGGGGGATGCGCTCGTCGGGATCGCGTCCAGCGGTATCCATTCCAACGGCTATTCCCTCGTCAGGCGGCTGTTCGGCGACAGCGACAATTCGCACGATCTCGACCGTTACGACGACAGGCTGAAAGACAACGTTCTCAACGTCCTGCTCACGCCTACCAAAATTTATGTCAGGAGCGTATTGTCTTTGATCTCCAAAGTAAAGGTCAAGGGCATCGCGCACATCACGGGCGGCGGGTTCATCGAAAATATCCCGCGCATCTTCCCCGAAGGGATCGGCTGCGAGATCGACAGAAAATCTTATCCTCTGCCCGAGATCTTCAAGATCATGAAGGAAAAGAGCGAGGCGAGCGACGAACAGCTGTACAACACCTTCAACATGGGGATCGGTATGGTGTTCTGCGTCGATCAGAAAGACGTCGCAAAGACGATCGAGTCTCTCGAGGCGTCGGGAGAGAAGGCATATCTGATCGGCAAGACGGTCAAGGGCAAAGGGGTCTCGTTAAAGTGAAAAAAATAGCGGTTTTCGCGAGCGGTTCGGGCAGCGATTTTCAGTCCGTCATCGACGCGAACGAGCGGGAGCATTTCTGCGAGATTTCCCTTCTCGTTGCGTCGAAAGAGGGGATCTATGCGATCGAGCGGGCAAAAAAACACGGCATCGACTGGATCGTGCGCAATAAAAAGGACTACGCTTCAATCGATGAGATGTACGACGACATCGTTGCCGAGCTGAAAAGGCGAGGCGTCGATTACGTCATTTTGGCAGGGTATCTGTCCATGCTCAGCGCCAATTTTGTGCGCGCTTTCCCCGACAGGATCATCAACATCCATCCTTCTTTGATCCCCAGTTTCTGCGGCAAAGGCAATTACGGGTTGAACGTCCACCGTGCGGCGATCGAATACGGGGTCAAGATCTCGGGGCTTACCGTGCATTTCGTCGACGAGCATTACGACACGGGCGCGATCATTTTGCAGCGCGCGGTCGAAGTGAAAGAGGGCGACACGCCCGAATCTTTGCAGGCGCGCATCCTCGAAGAGGAACATAAAGCTTTGCCGGAGGCTGTGAAACTTCTCACGACGGGCAAGATCAGAAAAGAGGGCAGAAAGGTTACTATTATCGAATAAAGGAAGGAGAAAATACATATGAACGGTATCTATCAGGTGCACGACATCGGGCAGCTCATCAAAGACAACAGCTATGTCGGGCGCGGCATCGTCATCGGCATGAGCGAGAGCGGCAAAAAGGCGGTGTTTGCTTATTTTATCATGGGAAGGAGCGAAAACAGCCGCAACCGCGTCTTTACCGAAAAGGGAGAAGAGGTCACGATCTACCCGTTCGACGCGAGCAAGGTCAAGGACCCTTCTCTCATCATCTATTCGCCCGTGCGCCGCGCGGGGGACAGCGTCATCGTCACCAACGGCGACCAGACGGACACCGTGTATGATTTTCTCATGAAGGGCAAAACGTTCGAAGAGGCGCTGGATACGCGCTGCTTCGAGCCGGACGCGCCCAATTTTACCCCGCGCATCAGCGGCGTGCTCGATTTTGCGGACGGGAGTTTCACCTATAAGATGAGCATCCTGAAAAGCGCGGACGAGAAGGGGAGCGCTTGCAACCGCTATACTTTCTCCTATGCTCCGCTCAAAGGAGTGGGACATTTTATCCACACGTACAACTGCGACGGCGATCCGATCCCGACCTTTACGGGAGAGCCGGAGCGCGTATGCATCCCCGACGACATGAACGCGTTCGCGGACACGCTGTGGAACAATCTGAACGAGGCGAACAAGATCTCTCTCTACGTGCGCTATACCGATCTTGCGACGGGCAAATTCGAGAGAGTGCTCATCAATAAAAACAAGTAAGGGAGGAGAACGATGAAAGAATTCGAACTGAAATACGGCTGCAACCCCAATCAGAAACCCGCAAAGATTTTTATGGAGAACGGAAAGGACCTTCCCATCGAGATCCTCAACGGTAAGCCGGGGTATATCAATTTTCTGGACGCATTCAACAGCTGGCAGCTCGTCAAAGAGATCAAAGACAATCTGGGAGAGGTCGCGGCGACTTCTTTCAAACATGTCAGCCCCACGTCCGCCGCGATCGGCAAAAAGTTGCCCGAACGCTTGAAAAAGTCCTGCTTTGTGGACGATATCGAGGGGCTGGACGATTCTCCGCTCGCCTGCGCCTATGCGCGCGCCAGGGGCACGGACAGAATGTCTTCCTTCGGCGACTGGATCGCTCTCTCCGACGAGTGCGACGAAGTGACGGCGAAGATCATCTCGCGTGAAGTTTCCGACGGAATCATCGCGCCCGGCTATTCGCCCAAAGCGCTCGAGATCCTCAAAGGCAAGAGAAAGGGCGGCTACAACATCGTCAGGATCGACAAGGATTACAGGCCTGACCCCGTCGAACACAAGCAGGTGTTCGGCGTGACCTTCGAACAGGGCAGGAACGAGTTCAGGATCGATAAAGACCTTCTCAAAAACATCGTCACCAAGAACAAAGATCTGCCCGAATCGGCGAAGACCGACCTCGTCATTTCTCTCATCACTCTGAAATACACCCAGTCCAATTCCGTGTGCTTTGCGGCGGACGGACAGGCAATCGGCGTGGGAGCGGGGCAGCAGTCGCGCATCCACTGTACCCGTCTTGCGGGCAATAAGGCGGATCTTTGGCATCTGCGCCAGAGCGATAAAGTGCTCGGTTTGCAGTTTGCGGAGGGCGTGGGAAGGCCCGATAAAAACAACATCATCGACATTTATCTCTCCGACGAATGTGAAGACGTCCTCGGCGACGACGTGTGGAAACAGTATTTTTCCGTCCGTCCCGAACCGTTCACCAAAGAGGAGCAGAAGGCGTACCTTTCCAAGATCACGGGCGTATCTTTGGGCAGCGACGCGTTCTTCCCGTTCTCGGACAATATCGAACGCGCGAAAAAGAGCGGCGTTTCGTACGTCGCGCAGCCGGGCGGATCGGTGCGCGACGATCTCGTGATCGAGGCTTGCGACAAATACGGCATGGTCATGGCGTTCACGGGAATGAGGCTGTTCCATCACTAAGGCATTCACGAAAAAAGTTTTAAGCTGATAAAACTTTTTTCCGTGAGATTTAGGGGAAACCCGAGCGGCTTTCCTCTCATCGATGCGCATTTTAAGGGCACGCTTATTATAAAATCGCGGACATTCACCCTTTCCGTAAGGCAAGGGATTGCCAAATTGGGTGCAAGGGCAAAAGAGTGTTTTTTGCTCTTGCGAGTAAATGTTTGGTAAGTATGCGGCAAATTGGGTGCACTATTCCAAAATGGCGATTTTGGAACGCGCATTGAAACATTTAAATAATATAAAACCGCAGATTCACGGAAAATCGCATCGTAGCGAGATTTTCGTGAACAAGGCGGCGGAGCCGAGGTAAAGCGAGCGATGCCCGACAGGGCGTTGCGAGAACCTGCCTCGGGTGTAGCCACGAAGCAGTGCCTTTGCACGAGAAACGCGCGAATGAAAATATGATTTTTCACTTGCGTTTCCGAAAATCGTACTTTTCGGAAAAAGCCCCCGATTTGCCGCGATGAGCGGCCTTGGGCAGGGAAGGTGAATTCGGCGCATGCGTGATAGTGTAAGCCCTTAAAGAGCGCCGAAGAGGAAAAATCCGAACGCCGAGCCGTTTGTCAAAACGGCGAACGTTGGGGTTTTCCTAAAACTCACGGCGTATCGCAGTGCCTTGGCATGAGAAACGCGTGAATAAAAATATGATTTTTCACTTGCGTTTCCGAAAATCGTACTTTTCGGAAAAAGCCCCCGATTTGCCGCGATGAGCGGCC
>CALVMD010000025.1 GCA_944342025.1 uncultured Clostridia bacterium
AAGCCCCTTTATGTCCGTTCGACTTGCATGTGTTAAGCACGCCGCCAGCGTTCATCCTGAGCCAGAATCAAACTCTTGAGTTTAATTGCTTAAAGCCGTTCTTTCGAACGTCTGCTCTAACGTTATTTTTTGCTGACTGTTCTTTGAGTACTTGTGTACTAAAAGTTAAATTGACAGAAACACTTAAACATTATTATATAATAATATTTAATTCATTTCCTTTCTATTCAATTTTTAATCTGCGCGATCCGAACTTCGTTCGGAGCTCTCTTCGTGAAAGCCTATCCATCATAACACATCTGAAATCTTTTGTCAAGCATTTTTTCAAAGTTTTTTGAAAAAATTTTGGAAGATTTTCGATGTCGCCGTGAGGTTTGTTGCTCTCTCCGTGACAGCTTGCTTATAATATCATAACTTATTTCAAATGTCAACGATTTTTTCAAACTTTTTTAAATTTTTTTCGACTTTTTTCTTTGCCCTTTTTTACGGGAAAAACGGCACCAAATATTGCGTATTTTGTTTTAAAATGCCACAATATATCGAATATCCTTCCGACGCCGCACAATTGTTTGCGACGCCGGCTTTTTTATGTTATAATAAAAGAAATCAAAAATCTTTCCGGGAGGTAAACCGGATGTATAAAATTATGAGAATGATTTTCGCCCTGATCGCCGCGGTGCTGGTCGCAATGTGCGTGCCCGCGGGTATTTTTTGGGACATGATCGCCGTATGGTGCTGCGCGGGAGGCGCGCTCCTCTTTTTTGTTCTGAGCATGCTCTTTAAATATTTTCAGGAAGAACGCGAAAAAAAAGATGAGCCGAGCGCCGCTCCGCCCGGCGAAGATAAGACGAACGAAACCTCGGACAAAAAAGACGATCAATAATCAAAGAAACCGCAGCCGCGAAAAATTTTTCGCGGCTGCGGTTTTAATCTTTTTATATTATATAATAATGTATAGAGTTTTTTGCGGACGGCAGAGAAAACTTCGGCCCCGCCGTACCGTTCCTTTGTCCTTTTGGCGTTCCGCCGCCTTAAAGCGCCGCGTTGAGAAAGAAAGGCAATCCGTTTTCGCCGCGCGCGGATACCGTGATGCCGGGGCGACCCGCCGCATCGATAAATGCGGGCATGGCGACGCCGTAATATTTGATCCCGTCGAAGGAGAACGCGACATAATTGTCGCCGTACAGTCTCCATTCGCCCATCTTTTCGCCCTCCAGCGTGACCGAGCCGTCCTCTTCGAGGCGCAGCCCGCTCCTCGCGTAACCGCAGTCAAAATTGCCGGAATACAGCTGGACATAATCGAAATTGCCGCCGGAAACGCCGAGCAGCTCTTCCCTCGTGATCTTGCGCAGCTTTTCCCCCGCATAGCGGTTAGGGCTCATGACGATGTCGCCCAAAGAATTGTGCGCATACATGCTGATAAACAGGTAATGACGGCGCGGAACGTGCTGATTGGTGTACGGCGTGCGATTGTGGTACACGACGAGATCGACCCCTTCGGACGTTGTGAAAAGATCGTTGTGCCCGGGCACATAAAAATCGTACGGGACGCGCAGGTCGTCTTCGCCGAAGCGCCAGGAGAAAGAACCGGCGACTTTCAGGCCGCCCTCGCCGTACGGCTGCGCCGTATAACCTTCGTTCGGCCGATCGCTCGCCCAAAGCCGCATATTGTAGTCCATAGACAGCGAATCGGACGAACACATGAGATAGAACCTGTCCTTCTCCGACCAAAGAGAAGGATCTTCCGGCGAAGCGAAAATATCGCCGCCGTATACCTTTACGCCGCGTTTATACGCCACGACCGAGCCTTCCGCGTTAGACGTGTTCAAAATACGCCTGCCGAAATATTCGTCGCGGGAAAGTTTTTTGGACGTAAACATCTCATAAGTATACCCGTCTTTGCGCAGGCCCGTTTCGGGATCCAGTTCGAGAATGCGGATGCCGCCGTAGAAAGAGCCGTACGTCATCCACATTCTGCCCTCCCCGTCGTAAAAGATCTGCGGGTCGATGGCGTTAGGCACCAATCCCCATTTTCCGCCCGACACGACGAGCATACCGACATACTTATACGGACCCTCGATTTTGCCGGCATGGGCGAGGTAGATCACCGAATAATTGTTGCCGAACACGCCCGTGTAGCAGCCGTACAGCCAGTATCCGCCCTTTTTGGCGGGCACGACGTCGGGCGCCCAGAGATTTTCCGTGCGAACGTCTCCGCCGTACAGGCGTTTGAGCGTATCGACGACGGGCTTCAATTCGTCAAAGCCCTCAAAAGCTTCGCCTACGAACTCCCAATGCACGAGATCTTTCGATTTGCGGATCTGATACAGATCGCGGCGGAAAGTGCCCGTAGAAAAGACATAGTATGCACCGTCCGCCTCGATCATGGACGGGTCGTGCACGCCGAATGCCCCCCATTTGTCGGGGGTCGCTTCCCAGTTTTGGTTGAGGGCGTCAAAGCGGAAACCCTCGGGGAAATCTTTGATTTTCTGTTCCATAAAAAGACCTTTTTTCTTAATAATAAGGCGGCCTGATAGCAGACCGCCTTATTGCATGGTATTATACTCCTTTATGCGCGTCCTTGCAAGCGAAAACAACATTATATTTATGTTTTTCTTTTACTTCTTTCGTTTTGCGGCCGTTCCGCTGAACGAGCGGGAAAAGGCCCCGGACGCTTTTTGCCCGTCAAAGATTGATGTTCATGTAAAGCGTATCGGCTCCGTCTTCACTGAGGCAGGAGATCGTGATCCCTCCCTCCTTTTCTTTTTGCAGATATGCGGGCATTGCAACGCCGTAATATACCGTGCCGTTGAGTTCGATATAGACGTAATTGTCTCCGTACAGATACCATTCCCCCGCTTCCGCACCGTCGAGCGTAACCGTATTATCGGCGTTGAGCATGAGCCCGTCCTGCGCATAGCCGCCGTTTTCAAGCGCACTGTAGCTGTTGCTGTCTACCACGACATAGTAAAATTGTTTATCCGCAAGTTCGCTTTCTTCGATCGCACGGAGCGTTTCCCCCGCATAGCGATTGGGGTTGATGACGAGGTCTCCGCGAGAATTGAACGCATACGTGCTGACAAACAGATAGTGCTGCCCCGAACCGAAATTGATCCGATTATGGTAAACGATCAGGTTTTTGCCGTCGGACGCGGTGATCATATCGTTATGCCCGGGAGCAAAGAAGTCAAAATTCACGCCGCGGTCGTTGCTGCGCGTACGCCAGGAGAACGAGCCGCTGACGCGGTTGCCGCTGTCTCCCAAATAAGACGTGAACGATATCGTCCCGTTTTCATCTGCCGTTCCGACAAAACTGCGCATATTATAATCGGCGCTGAGACTGTTTGCCGAACCCATCAGATAATAACGGTCTTCGTAAGTGAGCTTACTCTCGTCATAATTTTTGATGGATTCGAGATCGGTCGGATAGATCGCGACGTCCTCGTGATAATTGATCGTCGGACCTTCGGTCACAGTTCCGTTGACGAGACGGGTGCCATAGCGCTCTTCCTGCGTTTTATCGCTTCCGCTGAGAAGATCGTCGCCCGTCAGCCCGTCCGCACGGCGGCCTTTTTCCGGATCCAGTTCGATCGTCCACGTACCGCCGCTGAAAGAACCGTACGCCATGTACATTTTCTCTCCCACATAGTAGATCTGCGGGTCGATGGCATTCGGATAGCGGCTGCTCAGGTCGGGCCATCCGTCAAAAGAATACAGCAAAATCGAATCAAATTCGTACGGCCCGGTGACGGAATCGGATTTGCAGAGGAAGATGACCGAATGCCCCTGCCCGAACGCCGCCGTCCAACAACCGTAAAGCCAATATTCGCCGCCTTCGCTCTTGACGACATCGGGAGCCCAAAGCGTCCAGCACGAATCGTCCCAACGGGAATCTTCGCTGATGACGTCGTACACTTCCTGCAACCCGCCGTTGCCCGCCTCGTAAAGCGCCTGCGCGGTCGTGGCCGTACCGCAGTTTTCGATGGCGTTGCCGACCCATTCCCAATGGATCAGGTCTTCGCTCTTTCTGATCTGATAACCAAACGTCCCCTCATTGTCGGTAGAAAACACGTAAAACGTGCCGTCGTCTTCTATGACGGAGGGATCATGCGCCTTTGCTTCGCTCCAATCGGAAGGATTGGAAGAATCGAATCCGGACAAAGTATCAAAATCCGGATCGGAAGGATACAACCCCGTTTCGGACGAATTGTCGCCGCCGTCACCGCCGTCACCGCCGTCGCCGCCGCTTCCGCCGTTGTCCGAACAGGCAGCCAGGCAAAGCGGCAGCAGCATGATCAGCCCCATCAGCAAACAAAGTATCTTCTTTTTCATTTTGACCTCATAAATCGAAAACACTTAATTTTGCAAAGGGGGAAAGGGTTCCTCTCCCCCTCTGCAATGCACTTATCGAAACTTACGCTGCGATGCCCGTAATGCTTGTTACGGTATAATAGCAGTTTTCCGTGCTGATCGCAAAGCGCATATTGGCAGCCTGCGCGATCGTTGCCGCGTCGGTGATCGTCGCCGTCGTGACCCATGCGCTGTCGGACGCTTCCGCCGTCATGGTGACGGACGCCGCGGCGCCGTTCCTGTCGGTATACTCGACCGTTTCGCTGTATTCCGCTCCCTTATCGGTCGCTTCTACGCTGAACGTTACCGTGAGTGCCGTTCCGTCGAACGAGATCGTAAGATCGTATTTGGAATAGGCATACGTCGCCGTCCAATCTGCCCAATCGACGTCTGCCGCATCGACAGCCGTGCCGTTGACAGTAGTCGCCCAGGCGACCCTTGCATCGCCGCCTTCATAGGCGTTGTCGCCCGCCCCCGCATTGATCCACCTGTCGCCGCGCAGAACCCCGACGAGGTTATCCACCCCGCCGATATAAATGGCTACACCGGGCGCAGTGTAATTGCTGAGCGCATTGGAACGGACAAACCCGGAGATCTTGATCTCCCAAGTGTCTCCGCTTGCAGGAGCGTAAAGGGTCGAATCGATACCGTAGGCATTGCTGAAATCGGCAGAACCGAGATTCGCTACGGCAGAACCGCCGTTCAGCGCCGCCGAAACGGCTGCATCATACGCTTCCTGACGAGCCGCAGCGATCGCCGCGTTCGCCTCTTCCGCAGCCGCGAGCGCGTTGGGATCGACCCCGTCGCTTTCGGGCGCGGTCGCGGATGCTTCGCCGCCGGTGACTGCCTCAACGAGGTACGCCGAGTTTTCGGTGCCGAGTTTGAGGCTGAGCGCGTTCATGTCGAGGACAAGACCGAGGCCGCTCGCAGCCGTCACGTTATACGTGATCGTGTTGAACAGCGTCGTGCTGTCCTTCGGAATCGTATATTCGAACGTCGTGCCGTCTTCAAGGGTCAGTTCGACCGTTTCGCCCGCAAAGTAATAATACAGGTTATACGTGATCGTAAGGTTCGTGCCGTCGTAAGCGAACACCGCGTCCATCTTTGCAAAGCGCTGGATGACGTTGAGGTAAATGCCGTTAGCCGTCACATCCGGCCAGGAAATATTCATATTGCCCGCCGCGACGGTGAGCCCGCTTGCGGTATAGTTCACAAAGTTGTCGATCCTGGTTTCCGCTTCGCGGGTATCGCCCGTGTACAGCGTGAGGAGCAGGCTCTCCCAGTTGTTGACGCCGGGCGTCATGATGATGCCCGAAACGGTCATGCTGAACGTGCCGTCTGCGGCCACTTTGGGAATATAATAATTTGCGGAAGACGCCGGCTTATAACCGTTGTCGAGAGACGTGCTGCCGACCACTTCGATAAACTCTTCTTCAAGGTTGTGATCCGCTTCGAGCCATGCCGCGCGCGCATCGTAAACCGTGTCATCGATCACGCCGTCGCCGTCGGTATCTTCCCTTTCGACGCCCGCAACGACCGCACCGTCGATGACGCAAGCCGCGCCGTACAGGTCACCTTCGACAGGCGTCGTGACGGCGGCGAGCTGTTCGCTCAGATATGCCTGAGAAAGCGCGTCTTTTTCCGCCTCTTCATCGGAGAGCGCGGAACGGAGTTCGAGATCTTCCGCATCCCACGTCGTGCCCGAAACGGACTCGTACAGGTTGCAGGCGTCTTCCTCCGTCAGGGAAAGGCCGACGATGAGGTCGTCCGCGTAAATGCCCGCTTCCGCGCCGAAGAAATCGATATAAGAATCGTCCGATTCCTGATATTCTGCCATAGCACCCATCACGAAATCGACATAGATCTGTTCCCAGCCGCCGGGAGCGGTGATGAACGCGCTCGGGGTATAGCGGAACGCCAATCTGCCGTTGTTGTAGAAGGAAAGGCCCTCTTCCAGATCGACGTTGACCGTGATATAACGCCAATTGTTGAGATATGCCGCCGCCGTTGCGAGAACATACTCGTTGTCGGTGCTGCCCGCAGCCTGCGTATTGCCGGCGACCGCATTCCACATATTATAATATTGTTCGTAGAGAGCAAGCCGCTCGTCGGAATAGATCTGGCGCGCCTCTTCGTACGATTCTTCCGTATAAGCGCCCCTGCCGACGATCGTGTTCGACGCGGGATAGAAAGCCGTATAAGAGGACGTTCCCGTATTCATGTGCGTGAGATTGCCCCAGTTGATGGACTCGAAGCCGTTGGTCGCGAGGTTTGCCCAGTCGGCCGATTCTCCGCCGTCGACGGGGCCCGCGAGCGTCTCGTTGTTGTATGCCCAGAACGAGAAAGAAATACCGTTGTATTCGTTGCCGTCGACGACCGCATAATCTTCAAAAACGTCAGAGATCTGTTCGCTCGAAAACGCGCCGATGCGGAACGTCGTATCGGTATCGAGAACGGTTGTGGATCCGCCGTTTGTTTTGGGATTGGTCACAAGGCGGGCATTGTCCCCGTAAGTGCCGTTATTTTCGGCAAGCGCTTCGCCCGTAAACGGATCGATCGCAGATACCGTGTCGCCCGTATCTTCAAACGCATACATGGCGAGCAATTTCCCTTCCAGCGAGTCATCGGTGACGAGCTTGACAGCCGTGCCGTCGCCCGCGGGGCGATTGTCATCGCTGCAAGCGGCCAGGACCGCCACGCTGAGGGAAAAGACGAATGCCAGAACAAGTGCCAGCAAAGTGATTCTTTTCTTCTTCATGTTATGCTCCTTTTTCTTTTTTCACGGCTTTTACGCCGCGTTTTTGCTGTTAATGTTTTGTTTTTTCAGCGTTTTGCTGAAAAAACAGAGGGCCCTCTGTTTTT